>NZ_JAVIIW010000024.1:0-99814 GCF_033977205.1 Mesorhizobium album
TGCGGTGCGGCTGATATCGGCGACCACATCGCCCTTTGCATGCTCCAATGTCATGGCGCGAAAGCTCCATGTTCATCGGCCTATTGCAAGGTGCCTTGATGCACCGCTTACCCTGCACGGGACGACCTGCACCGCCTGTATGGCGCGATAAGCTCGTCACTGTTGAACAACCGGGACGTGATGCTACATGACGGCCACGGCGCTGGACCGTGGGCAAATAGGCCTTAGACTGCCGGCATGGATTGGCTCGGCAATCTCATGGCGAACCATAAGGCTGAGATCGTCGACTGCGCGAGGATATTGAGGCGTTGCGGGCAACCCCGCACGAGCTCACGGACGAAATCATTGGACAATCTCAGGATGATTGAGGTTTGGAAACGGATCGTGGTTAACACGGAATCCGATATTTATATCGTCACTGTCTAGCCGGTTATGCTCTAGCCTGTTGATATCTTTTTCAGAACTATATTAAATGATTTCATTCTGAACGCGATTCGGTGAGTAATGTTGAACGTGCTTAAACAACCGGGCGGCCAGGTTTGGGCTGCCGACGCTCCCAACTGGGCCAACCTTGATGGCAAGGACCATTTGAAAATTGGGGTAACATCGGCATCAATAGCGGCTGGTGCCGATAGAGGCATGCAGTGGTATTTGGGGCAGCTTTACGGTGTCGTCGGGCCGGGGCTGATCTTCGCACAACACGTCTTTCAAGGTTTGAAACGGGACATGTTGGTGCGCAACGATATGAAGGCCGACGAGAAAAAGCTGGCGGTTTCTTGGCCGGCACCTCAAGACGCAAAGCTTGTCGGCGGCCCACAGAATGGCAGATTAGAGTTTTATCCAGCCCCGGCCCAGTGCGTCTTTGTCGTTTACATCTCGCCAAATGAGATGATAGAGCAATTCCCTGACATATACGGCTGGGCTGAGCATTGGACGTGGGTTGCGGAAAACCACGACCTCGCCGGCGCGCCTATAGAGTCGGAATCGCGGTATGGAAATAAGCTCTGGTCTAAGGGTTAGGCCGGGGCTTTTCGCACGTTGGAAAAGGGAGATTGTTTCGTGAACACGGAATCCGCATTGGTGAGACTACCGGACGGCGTTTCGCTGAGCGCCTTTGTACCTGTTGCTTATTTTGACAAGCACATGGATTGCCTCCGAGTCGTTACCATGGACCGTAGCGTCACCGAACATCGAGTTGACGGGTTCTTGACGCTGCATAAATCCAATCATCGGCTCGACCTCGATCCCGAGTATGTCGGGTTCACAATAAAGGGCATACGCCACTTGTTTGAGTCTGTTGGGCTGGATTTGAACGGCGTCCATCGTCTCGCCGACATCATCGATCGCCTGGTGAAACACCGCCCCGGCTCGGCAATGTCGACGGTGCTTGAATTGGTGTATCGCGACTTCAAAGAAAATGGCGACCTAGAGGTCGACCTAGCGGCTTGATGTTTTTCAGAGTGGCGAGGCCAACTCGCCGCTTTCAAGCTGAAACGTGCCGCTGCCAATAGCCGGTCGCAATTCGCGCCACGCGGCTTCCTGCGCATAGCGGAGAAGATAAGCGCCAGCGATATGGTGGTGGCCGATCTCGGCGCGACGCAGGCGGCTGAATATTCCTCTGCTATATTCGTGCAAGCGCCGTCCGCGCTGTAATCCTCTTGATGAGAACGCCATTTCGAATGCATTGAGATCGGGCGAGTAGGCCGGCGGTGGCAGCAGCCAGGCACCGCGCTGGCGCACCAGTTCGGCCGCCCGCTCGCTCTTGTGGAAGGCGACATTGTCGAGGATGACGACGTCGCCCGGTTTGAGTTCGGGTGCAAGCTGGGTCTCGACATAGAGTTCAAAACGCGCCTTGTTCATCAGCGCATCGACGATCCAAGGCGCGATCATGGCATGGCATCTCAAGCCGGCGATGAAGGTCTGCGTCTTCCAGCCGCCGAACGGTGCGGATGTTCGGTAGCGTTTGCTCTTGGGTGACCGCGGCAAGGTCGCTATCGACCGCGCACCCACCGTCAGAGCTGAGCCTCTTGGCACAGGCGAAGGCTCTGTCGATATGCCGTCGTGCATCTTTGGTCCATTTATCGGCTGGATGATTACTATTCAAACAATCAATTTTACCGACCTAACCAGATCCCATTAGAGGATCCTGAATTACAGCGCGTTAGGTATCCCTCGTCGTAATTGGTGCGTCGACCGAGGCTGCCGGAAAGAAGTCGGAGACGGCATGTGCGGGATTGTTGGTATCGTTGGGCAACAGCCCGTGTCGGAGCGGTTGGTCGACGCGTTGAAGCGTCTGGAATATCGCGGCTATGATTCCGCCGGCGTTGCGACGATCACTGAGGGCATCTTGCAGCGCAGGCGCGCTGCGGGCAAGCTCGTCAATCTCGAGACGAGACTGAAGGCAAAGCCGCTAAACGGCTCCATCGGCATCGCCCACACGCGCTGGGCCACCCACGGAGCGCCGACGGAAGGCAATGCGCACCCGCACTTTACCGACGGTGTGGCCGTCGTTCATAACGGCATCATCGAGAATTTTGCCGAGCTGAAGGAGGAATTGACGGCGGCGGGAGCCGAGTTCCGGACCGACACCGACACGGAAGTCGTCGCGCATCTTGTGGCAAGACACCGCCAGGAGGGCATGGGGCGGGGCGAAGCGATGCATGCCATGCTGAAACGCATCAAGGGCGCCTACGCGCTCGCCATCCTTTTTGAGGATGATCCGTCGAGCATCATCGCAGCGCGCAATGGACCACCGTTGGCAATCGGCCATGGCGATGGCGAGATGTTTCTGGCATCCGACGCGATCGCACTTGCCCCCTTCACGAATGAAGTCACCTATCTCGTCGACGGTGACTGGGCGGTAATCGGAAAGGGGGGTGCCGATATCTTCGATTTTGACGGCTACCCCGTAGAGCGTCCGCGTCAGACCTCCATGGCTGCGGCTTATCTGACCAACAAGGGCAAACATCGCCACTTCATGGAGAAGGAAATCTACGAGCAGCCCGAGGCCATCGGCCATGTGCTCGCCCATTATGTCGGCTTGATCGAGAACAACGCCGATCCGATTCCTAGCTTCGATTTTGCCAGCATTCCGAGCCTGGCGATCTCTGCCTGCGGCACCGCCTACCTCGCCGGACTGATCGGAAAATACTGGTTCGAGCGCTATGCTCGCCTGCCAGTCGAAATCGACGTTGCGTCCGAATTTCGCTACCGCGAGATCCCGTTGTCGCCCCAGTCTGCTGCTCTTTTCATTTCGCAATCTGGCGAAACCGCGGATACGCTGGCCTCGCTGAGATACTGCAAGAAGCTTGGACTGAAAATTGGCGCAATCGTCAATGCCGCCGAATCGAGTATCGCTCGGGAGGCCGACGCGGTCTTCCCGATCCTTGCCGGCCCGGAAATCGGCGTCGCCTCCACAAAGGCCTTCACCTGCCAGCTTGCCGTCCTTGCCGTACTTGCCATCAGCGCCGCCCGGCACCGCGGAACGGTAACCGAAAATGAGGTGCAGGCGCTGGTCCGAAGCCTTGCCGAAATGCCGCGCATTATGGGCCAGGTCCTGAACAGCATCCAACCTAAGGTAGAGCTTCTGGCGCGCGAATTATCCAAGTATCATGACGTCCTGTATCTTGGCCGTGGCACCAGTTTCCCGCTGGCGATGGAAGGTGCGCTGAAGCTCAAGGAGATTTCCTACATCCACGCCGAGGGCTATGCGGCGGGTGAATTGAAGCACGGTCCGATCGCATTGATAGACAAGAACATGCCGGTGATCGTCATCGCGCCATTTGATCGCATTTTCAACAAGACCGTCTCCAATATGGAGGAAGTCGCCGCCCGTGGAGGGCGGGTTATCCTCGTCACCGACGAAAAAGGAGCAACCGCATCCAAGCTCGACACCATGCACACGATCGTGCTGCCAGCTGTCGACGAGATTATCGCGCCCATGATCTTCTCGCTGCCCATACAGCTTCTTGCCTATCACACAGCGGTCTTCATGGGCACAGATGTCGACCAGCCGCGCAACCTCGCAAAATCAGTCACCGTCGAATGATTGTAACGCGCTCATAGCTGGGGTCCCAGCCTTCAAGTAACAAAGCGCATCGCCACCGACACCGGGATTTCGAAGAGATCCATATCACGGTCCGCGGCCAGGTGGATATATCTTATTGCTCTATCGGTATTGTGGGCGACCGCATCGAACTCAGCCAGGCGCGTGACTTGCCGGGGCCCAGCGCGCATCAGACCGAAAAAATGCCGCGAGCGGCCACCGCCTGGCGCGCCCAAGGGCATTGGCGTTGATTTTTGGATGCCCGTGATGCGGAAACCGTGAACAATCGCCCGGCGATCCTGAGTGACTTCGCGCGCGGACCTCACGTTCGCTTTATCAGGTCGCCACCCTCCAGCATATGCCGGAGGTGGCACTAATCATGTCGAGATTGCCGGTTGCTCGATCCCTACTTTGTTCGCCATGCGGCTCGTCCAGCTCGACGCGCATCTTGTCTTGGTTGGTGACGAAATAGGGCGAGAGATAACCGCGGTCGAATTGCATGCCTCGACGACTTCCAGCTCGGTCTCAGCGTCTTGGCTTCTTCGACGGTGATGACGCCCACGTTGCCGACCTACTGCATGGCTTCGGCGATCATGGTGCCGACCGACTCGTCGCCATTGGCCCAAATCGTGCCGACCTGGGCGACTTCCTCGGAGCTCGTGATCTTCTTAGCAGCCTTGCCGAGCGCCGCGACGACTTCGGTGACGGCGAGGTCGATGCCACGCTTGAGGTCCATCGGGTTCATGCCGGCAGCAACCGCCTTGGTCCTTCGCGAGAACCGTCGCGGTCGTGGTGCCGTCGGCGGCCATCGGCTCAACATCGGTTGAAAAATTGGTAACAGTGAACACGGAATGAACCGCCCCATGTTGGAGCGCCGCGCGTTCGAAGGTTGGTTCGCTCGGGATCAGCGGCTGCTATAAATCCAATGGATGGAGAAGAATGGCTTCAGGACAGCGCCTCGCGGCAAGTACCATGAAGAACATGCTTCCACAACGCGATCAGAAGTTTTCTCCCGAACGGCATTGATGCCAGCTTGCTAGGCAAATGTCGGGCAAAGGCACCCGTCGCGGCCGCTGCTGCTCACGCGTTTACGGGTCACAGGGGCCGCGCGAGCTCAGCCTGCTGTTTCTCCCGCATGGCGCATGCTGCCGCAACCATGTTAATGAGGGCAGGGCGGACCTCCTCCCATTTGCGAGTTTTGAGGCCGCAGTCCGGATTTATCCACAGTTGACCATCGGAGAGTCGCTCGCGGGCAAGCATGACGAGCTCCGAAATCTCGGCGACTTCCGGAATGCGCGGTGAGTGGATGTCATAGACTCCGGGACCGATTTCGTTCGGATATTTAGAGCTCGTAAAGGCGTCCAGCAGTTCCATTGCCGAGCGCGATGTCTCAATCGAAATTACATCCGCGTCCAGCTCAGCGATCGCGTCGATGATCTCGTTGAACTCCGAATAGCACATGTGGGTATGGATCTGAGTCGAGTCCTTTACACCTGTTGAAGCGATCCGGAAGCATTCGACCGACCAGTCAAGATAGACCTTCCAGTCGCACTTGCGCAGCGGCAAGCCTTCGCGAAACGCGGCCTCGTCGATCTGGATCATCCTTGCGCCTGATCTTTCGAGGTCCGTCACTTCATCGCGAACAGCGAGCGCGATCTGGCGGCAGACCTCGGAGCGGGGTACGTCGTCGCGAACAAAAGACCAATTGAGAATGGTCACTGGGCCTGTAAGCATTCCCTTGACAGGCTTTTGCGTAAGCGACTGGGCGAATTGCCACCAGCGCACAGTCATCGGATTGGGGCGCGATACGTCGCCGAAGATGATGGGGGGACGCACGTAGCGCGACCCATAGCTCTGCACCCAGGCATGTTCGGTGAAGGCGAAGCCGGAAAGTTGCTCGCCGAAATGCTGTACCATGTCGTTTCGTTCGAACTCGCCATGCACCAGCACGTCCAGCCCGATCTCGTCCTGCCAGCGAATAGCAGCCTCGATCTCCTTCTTCAGAAAGGTTTCGTAGTCGACATAGCTGAGCCGGCCCTTCGCGTGAGCGGAACGCGCCTTGCGCACCTGAGGCGTCTGCGGAAAGGATCCAATGGTCGTCGTCGGGAACGGCGGCAGGCCGAGCGTGCGGGCCTGGACCCTGGAACGCTCGGCAAATGCGCTCTTTCGTTGCTTCATGGCGCTTTTGATGTCGGCGATCCGCCCTTCAACGAGCGGGTCATGGACCTTCGTGGATGTTGCGCGAGTCGCGGCAGCCTCGGTAGAAGCTTTCAACTCGCCAGCCACGGCGTCTTTACCTTGGGACAAGCCCGAGCCAGGATGACCAACTCGTCGGTCTTCTGGGCCGCGAAGGCGAGCCACGACCTGATGTTCGCATCCAGTGCCGTCTCCATACGCAAGTCGATCGGCACATGCAGCATCGAGCACGAAGGCGCGATCTCGACTCGATCCAAGGGCCAGCCCGCGACGATCGGCTTGATGCGGTCGAGAATGGCAGTGAGGTTCGCGCGCCAGACGTTGCGGCCATTGATCAAGCCAAGCGATAACACCAGATCCTTGGGCGCGAGCCGACCAGCCGTCTCCAACTGTTCGGGAGCATGGGAGAGATCAAGATGCAGGCCGGCCACGGGCAGCGATATCGCTGTCTCGAGATTGTCTCCCAGCGGCCCGAAATAGGTAGCCAGCATGATCTTCAATGCGATACCCCGATGGTTGGGGCGTGGGGGACAATGAAGGCGCCAGTAGGCCGGTACGAACGCCGGGCTGCAGCGGCCACCGAGACACCCCGCCCGTGGACAATAGTTCGCCGTGGCAGGTCTCCTGGCTCAGGGGTCATCGCCTCTACCCGCCTTCCCGAGGCTGTTCGCCTCAGTGACATGAGTGGGGTCGGCTCGCCTCTAACAGTTGCGGGGGCAGCGCCGGCATCGCACCGGCTTCTTAGCTCCGCTGCGGCAGCGCCGTACGGAGAACCATGGCTTGGACACAATCACAGCAGTCCGCTCTTTTGTCAATCTCGCATAAAGAAATCTTTATGTCATTATGTGGACGCGCTTTGTACCGTCGCAGTGATTTCCAAGCCGCGTGGAGGGACGAACAAGGGGCGTTTGGATCGTGAATATGTTTAGTTCGGCAGGCGGTAAGGCAGATTGGCTAGATGAAGCCAGACCTTGCCCGCTGCAGGTGGCCGGGCCAAATCGGCAAATGGGCGCTGTGCAGAACTGTGCCAGACGGTGCGATCCGGCTCGGCTGCGCAAGGGTTGCAGGGCCTTTGGTCGGACCGATTTGGCGGAAGGGCAGGGTGGCGCCCCCAGCAGAACTGCGAGGCTAGAATAGGTCTCTTGCTGGAGTACGCCAATGTGGGCGTCCGCGCGCCAACTGATATCAAGATCCCCTGAAACCGGTAAGTGGCCCCAACCCGTTTCCGCGTTCCGGTAACTAGACTGGAACGCCAAGAGGAAAACCGCCCTCAACGGGATGCACGTGCGACATTTCGATTTGCCCGCGCTTTCCTAAACAGCTTTCACTAGGAGGAAGGAAGCTAGTCCTTGGCACGCCCCTACAGCAGCCCGGCTTGCTCGGCCTCGCGGCGCAGGTTCTGGCGCGGGCGCGGGCCGATCTGCTGGATCACCAGGCCGGCGGCCAGCGAGCCGAGATCGCCGCACTCCTTGAGGCTGCGTCCGGTCGTGTAGCCGTAAAGGAAGCCGGCGGCATAGAGGTCGCCGGCGCCGGTCGTGTCGACCAATTGCTCGATCGCCGTCGCCTCGATGGTGACGGTCTCGTCGCCGCGCACGATGACCGAGCCTTTCTCAGAACGGGTGACGGCGGCTATTCTGCAGTCCTTGCGGATGGCGGCCAACGCCTCCTCGAACGAGGAGGTCTCGTAGAGAGACTTGATCTCGTGGCTGTTGGCAAAGATGATGTCGACGGTGCCGCAGCGCATCAGCTCGAGGAACTCGTCGCGATAGCGGTCGACGCAGAAGGAATCCGATAGCGTCATCGACACTTCGCGGCCGGCGGCATGCGCCAGCCTCGCGGTCTGCCGGATCGCTTCCTTGGCGCGCGGCGGATCCCACAGATAGCCTTCGAAATAGGTGACCCTGGCGCCGGCGGCCTTGTCGGCCTCGACGTCCTCCGGCCCGAGTTCGATGCAGGCGCCGAGATAGGTGTTCATCGAACGCTCGCCATCCGGCGTGACGAAGATCATCGAGCGCGCCGTCGGCGGCTCGCCCTGGAGCGGCCTGGTGTCGAAGGCCACACCCTGGGCATGGATATCGTGGGTGTAGATTTCGCCGAGCGCGTCGTTCGACACCTTGCCGAAGAAGGCGGCGCGGCCGCCGAAGCTCGCGACACCCGCCGCCGTGTTGCCGGCGCTGCCGCCCGAAGCCTCGATCGCCGGCCCCATGCGGCTGTAAAGCAGCTCGGCGCGCCTGGTGTCGATGAGGTTCATCGCGCCCTTGATGATGCCGTTGGTCTCGAGAAAAGCCTCGTCGCACTGGGCGATGATGTCGACAATGGCATTGCCGATGCAAAGCACGTCATATTCCGGCATCAAAGTCTCCGCCAACGACTGCCGGCTTTCTGCCACGCCGGCCGGGCGCGCGATCAGTTGGGATGGGCTTTCAACATGCCAATCTATTCGGCACGAGTCTCGCGGCGCTGAGAGCCTTGCATCGCGCCGTAGGTGCCAGCCTCTCCCAGGTAGACTCACCCGAAGTGCTCATAGGTCGCGGCTTTGTGACCCGAAATAAATGCACCCGGCTTGACCTCGCTGCCCTCAAACAGGCTTGGGATTCCTACCACTTTTAGCGAATTGGTATTGCAAAGCCTCTGTGAATTTTATGGAAGGATCTCTTACGATGCTCAACCGAAACGCAACGCTATGGCGGAGACGATCCGAGGTGGTAGCGGGGCTGATGGTGCCGCGCGACGGGGCGTGCGAGACGGCTATTTGACCGGTTTGCACTCCGCCGTCTGGCTGGTCTCAGTTGATTAACCGTGTTGTGAAGCAGATGACAGGTGCCGACCTTGCCCCGTTAGACAGAGCGCGCGGAGGCCCGAGAGGGATTGCTGGCTTGACGGTGCAGCGCCTGCAAAATCACGCGACTGGCGCGACCATTTCCGGTCAATCTCGCGAACGCGGCAGCGCGATAGGAAAATTCCTACTCTGCTGCCGCTCAGGCGCAACAGTCCTTGTTAGGCGGAGGCTTGTCGGGCGGCTGTGGGATGTTCCAGATATGCACCATCGATGGCTTTCTGGCCTCGACAGTCAGATACGAGGCGTAAGCCTTCACTCGTCTAATCCCTGGCCTCCACGGCATTTCCGACCTTGGGTTTACGCCAGCGACGTCGATCAAATGGGAACATAATGTAATCCCGCACGGTCAGCGGCTCGGGCTGGTTTCGCATGCCAACCTCCGGCCACTCATTCTTTTTTGGCCAGTATGCCGTTAGAAAAATCGTATCCCAGAGGGTTGTGAAAAACCCATAGTTTCGGTGCCGGTGATGCGGTTCCATCGAGTGGTGGATGCGGTGGAATTTGTTGTCGCCAATAATGTATCGAAGCGGCCCAAGATTGATGCGGGTACTAGAGTGCGAAAGATGGGCCTGGAACGTAATCAGCGTCATGGCAACGATGGGCACCACGCCAGATTCAAAATGGATCAGAGCGAGTGGCAGTGCTACCAGCGCTGCGTAAACAAGGGGTTCGGAGATGTGATGATTGCAATTCCATGCCGTCAATTCGCGGATCGAGTGGTGCGTAGCGTGAAGCCGCCAGAGGAATGGAACAGCATGCTGAGCGCGGTGCATCCAATAATAAAAGAAATCGCCAGCAATCGCGACTAAAACCCCGGAAAGGACCGCCAATCCACTGGCGACGATTGCGTTGTCAGAGTGGAGCAAGGTTGCGAAATTGATCGTTACCAGCGGCTTTATTCCTAACCAGGCCAGACCAACAGCGAAGAAGTGCCAAACAAACGCACCCAACCCGAGCCGAATAAGCCAATTCCGCACGCCGCGAGCGTATGAGGCAAGACTGTATCGATAGGCCGGAACGGTGAACTCCAGCGCGGCGCAAATGGTGGCGAAGACCACCACCAGCTCAAGCGAGTTCACGAAGATCTGCGATATGTGATTAAAATCGAGAATTTGCATTTGTTTGCTCCGGCGAATCGTTCAAGCTGCGCTAGCTTCAGGTCGGAACATCGAGGCAGTCATTTTCGTCATCAGGGCGAATCCAATCGTTGTTAGATCTCCGGCGCGGCCCGATAAATTCGAGGTGGGCACCCGAATTTGTATCCGCGCACAAAGTACCCAATTGCACGTAGCGGTCATGCAATTTGCTTTTCGTGCGCATTCAGCGGTGATTATTTCGTCGGTACGCGGGGCATCGCGGGAGCGGACTATGCGGGGTTCTCCTGGATTGGTAAAATCGATTGTTTGGATGAGACGTATCCGTTCCCTAAATGGTCGGAAAAGCCCTTGGGCGAGTTGGCTTGCCCGAGGCGACAGACTATGCGTCAGTGTTGCGGCGGCAACTTGCCACGGCAAAAGAGCGTTGCAAAAATCAGCGTAAGTGTCACGAGCACCGCACGGCTGGGTAGTTGGTTGACAGAGGCAGGTCAGATGCGGGCTGCATCGTGACGCTTACTAACCAGCAGCTCGGCGCGCAGGGTGTCGACGAGGGTCATCGCGACTTGCTAATGCATTGCTTTTTTGGAAGTCCGCGTCGTGCGCGATGATTTCGACAATGGCATCGCCGATTTAAAGCAAGTCACATTTCACCATCAATAGCTTTCTTGGTTCGCCAACGGACCCCGGCTTTCTTCCATGCCGACCGGCTGAGGTGTGGTCATAGAAGGGTGTTGCGCATCCTTTTGGCGCCGGGTTTCAAGGTGCGGCGAGCCCTGCCTCGCGCCGCAAGTCGTCGGCTCTGTCAGTCCTCTCCCAAGTGAACTCGGGCTCTTCGCGACCGAAATGCCCATAGGTCGCAGTCTTGCGGTAAATCGGGCGTAAGAGATCAAGCATCTTGATAATGCCCTTCGGTTTGAGATCGAACAACTCAGGAATGAGCTGCTCGATCCTTCTTTCCTCGACTCTTGCTGTCCCGAAAGTATTGACCATGACAGAAACCGGACTGGCCACGCCGATCGCGTAAGCAAGCTGCACCTCGCAGACGTCCGCGAGTCCGCTAGCCACCACATTCTTCGCAACATATCGGGCGGCATAGGCAGCCGAGCGGTCAACCTTGGATGGGTCCTTGCCCGAAAAGGCGCCACCGCCATGACGCCCCATTCCACCATAGGAATCGACGATGATCTTGCGTCCGGTGAGGCCGCAGTCGCCGCGGGGCCCGCCGACTACGAACCGCCCTGTTGGGTTGACCAGAATTCTGATGTCTTTCGTTTCCAGGTCGGCCGGCAGGACCGGCTTTATTATTTCCTCAATGACCCCCTCGCGAACTGTCTCTTGCGAGACCTGCTCATTGTGTTGCGTCGACACGACGATGGTATCCAGGGCGACGGGACGTAAGCCCTCATAACGCACGGAGACTTGGGATTTCACGTCGGGGCGCAACCAGCTAAGATGACCTGCCTTGCGAACATCCGCCTGTCTTTTCGTCAAACGGTGGGCGAGCTGGATCGGCAAAGGCATCAGAGTATCGGTCTCGCGGCATGCATAGCCGAACATGAGGCCTTGATCTCCTGCTCCCTGTTCGAGATCTTGTCCCCGACCTTCGTCAACCCCTTGGCTAATGTCGGGTGACTGCTCGGTGAGGGCATGAATGACGGAGCAACGCCGGCCGTCAAAGCCAACCGCCTCATCGTCGTATCCAATATCAACAATCGTATCGCGGGCCACTTGGCCGTAGTCGACCGTCACATCGCTGGTAATCTCGCCAGCAAGAACGACGGTTCCTGTCTTCACCAAGGCTTCACATGTCTTCACCAGGGCTTCACAAGCGACGCGCGCCTTCGGATCGAAGCGCAAGACTGCGTCGAGGATTGCGTCCGAGATGTTGTCGGCGAGCTTGTCCGGGTGTCCCGCGCCAACCGATTCGGAAGAGAAAACGAACTGCCTAGCCATGAAATGCCTCGCTTCGGGTGTTGGAGTTTGCATGGGGCATTTTGCTTAGCCCGCCCGGCGGGTGATGCCCGGGACCTCGAACGCAGCGCACAAGTCGGCAACGTCTTTTCGCACGCAGGCATGAACATCCGGATTGTTCGGCTGGCGACAGACCAGGTCAATAAAGGCGGCGATTTGCACCATTTCCCCCTCGCGCATGCCCATTGACGTCACTGCTGGCGACCCCAAGCGAATTCCGCTTGTAACCGCCGGATCGCGCGGATCGCCCGGCACCATATTAAAGTTCGTAATGATGCCCGCCTTTGACAATCGCTCGGCGTAGGCCTTGCCCGACAGTGGTCGATCGCGCAGGTCAAGGATGAGCATGTGATTGTCGGTCCCCCCGGTAACCAGGTCATAACCTCGCTCAAGCAGCGCCTGGGCAAGAGCCTTGGCATTCTTGACGATCTGTTGGCCGTAGATACGGAATGCCGGGGTCGCCGCTTCCTGTAAGGCGACTGCTAGCGCAGCGATAACATTCATATGTGGTCCGCCCTGCAGGTGAGGGAAGACCGCGCGATCAATCCGCCTGGCGAGATTGTATTTGCTCTTCGGATGATAGAGCGCCTGATAACGGTCCTCATTCCTCGACAAAATGAAGCCACCGCGGGGGCCGCGGATCGACTTATGAGAGGTGCTGCTGACGACGTCGCAGTGGCGGACGGGATTCGGATGCGCTCCTGCTGCAATCAGGCCGCTGATATGCGCAATGTCGGCCACGAGATAGGCGTTCGCCTCCAGAGCAATTTCTGCCATTGCCGCGTAGTCAAAGACACGCGGATAAGCAGTTCCGCCGATCCAAATGAGCCGCGGCCGTTCCCGCTTAGCTGTCTCGCGCAAGAGGTCATAGTCAATTTGCTGGGTCTTTTCGTGTAGTCCATAGGGGACTCGTCGGTAGTCGGTTCCGGAAAAGTTGATAGCCCAACCATGGGTCAGATGACCCCCTTCCGGAATGGGCAAGCCCATGACTTTGTCGCAGGGCTTCAAAAGTGCGCGATAGACAGCCTGATTGGCCGGCGAGCCAGAATAGGGCTGGACGTTGGCGTGCTCGCTTCCAAACAGCTTCTTCAAGCGCTCGATGGCGAGGTTCTCAAGTTCATCGACGATCTCGTTTCCCGCATAGTAGCGCGCACCGGGGTACCCCTCGGCGTACTTGTTTGTGAAAATCGACCCGGTCGCTTCGAGCACTGCCGAGGAGGCAAAGTTTTCAGAAGCGATGAGTTTGAGCGTCGTGCGCTCCTGTCGCTCTTGTCTCAGGAGCAGTTCGTGAACGCAGCTATCAACCGAGGCTAAGGAAGTGCGTCCGTACGTGTCGGGCTGCGCGATGGCGCGCTCAGAGTTGTCCATCAGGGGCTCACGCTCCAATTGGGTCGATCTATTTCACGATCAAGCAGGCTGTCCCCTTCGGCTGCTCGCTTCGTATCGCTTCGAGTCGTTGTAAGTCTCGTTCATGATGGCCATCGCAGTGGGGCAGGAGATCGACTAGCAATTGGACCAGACCGCCGTGCTTGTCTCCTGGTTTGAGATGATAGGAGCGCCACGGGCGCTGTTCGTCGCAGCAAAGAAAGTCGGCTCTGGCGAGTAGCCGGACGTGTCGCACAACGCGATCGCGACGCAGATCCAAAATGTCTGCCAGCTCGCAGACTGTTAGATCCGCATGCGCGCAAAGGCCCAGGATTCGAAGGCGATCAAAATGCGCTGCCGCCCGTAGGCGACTGACCAGTGTCATCATTGTTCAGCATCAAACCACATGGAAAGAAGGGACACTCTTTGCACTGAATTTGTCATTTGGCGTTCTCCGCAGATGTTGCAGCTTTCGAACCAAAATTATCTCGTTGCTATATCATCGACCGGACACTCTGAGCGGTCGCGTAGATACGTACCTATTTCCACGCATGTAATTGTTTCGAACCGACAGTGATTGAGTTGGAGCAACCATGACGTGAGCTCTTCTTGCTATTGCCTTTAGTCCTAGATTTCGTGCGGTTCGGCGGTTGCAGAATAGGAAGGACCGCGGTTTTGAGTCCTCTGGCTGACCTGATAGGTTGAGATAAGCCTACCATTCACAGCGATTTCGGGTTGCTAAGAGTCTATGAATTTCTTTGAAGAAACTGTTGCACCTGCTCGCCGAGATGCCGGTCAAGATCGGCCGAGCCGCATGGTTTTAAACCAATGGGGCAACATGGTAGGGATGGAACGATGCCAAAACATCCTTGCGTCGAAGCGCACCGATCGTGGTGCGCGGCCTGCGGCTTTTGGACTTTCAAGACGTGCTCGACAAGATCAAGCCCAGCAGTCGCAACAGCGCTGAGATGAACTTATAGGGCGTGAAAGCGCTTGACGGTGGTGCCCTTGGTTACGCTCCAGGCAGCGTGACCGTCGACGCCACTTCGAAGACGTCAAGCAGAATTGCCAGCCCGACGCCGCAGGCGGTGAGGATGAGGCCGGCCATGAAAATGCGGTTGGCGCGTTCGTAGACCTGGCGTCGCAGCGAACTGATGTCGAGCAACAGCGACAGCGCCCGCATCTGCGAGGCTATGCCGACCAGGATTGGGACCACTGCGAACAGGTCGTAAAATTGCCACGGAACCGGGTTTGCCGCCCAATGTGTGACGAAACCCAGCGAAAACGCCAGCAATATGCCGACGACGGTGATCGTACCGTTGCGGAATACGGTCTCGATCGCTTCTTCCTTGGGGTTGTGCTCGTCCAATTGCCTCTCTGCAGGTCTGCGCATTCGTCGCATAGATGTGGAACTGATCCCTAGGTTCCTTCGAAGAGCGGAGTTTGCCGACTTCGGGCTGGTCGCGTCATCGGGATCGATCAATGAGTCCACCTCTTGATACAGGAAATGAGCAAAACTAAGTCGGCATGGACGCGCGATGCTGACGACGGGTGCCAGTTCCGTGCGGGCCATGTTGGCGCGCCGTGCGGAAGGGAACGACATGAAGTTCCGTCTGACTGTATCCTGGTCAGCGGCATTGAGGCCGACGAGAAAGCCGCAGGCGGCATCATACAGGATATGGCTTGATTGAAAGTCCTGGAGCGTGGCCATCTTTGATCAGGAGGGTCCGCACGCTCGCTGTCACCAAAGCAGCTCAAATGCGATCGCCGCCTTGCTCATATTCTGCGAGCCTCAAGGATCGCCGCCACTTTTGCATCGTTGAGGACAGCGATTGCGCTCGGCTCGAAGACGCGGCGTGTTACGGGCGCTGCCGTGAACACTTGCCATAGGGCATCCTCATGCTGACGGCTCGGGTTTGACGATGAACCATCCCACTCGGGAACTACACATCGAGCTCCCCGCCGCTTATTGTCGGCTGAACCGAAATCACCAATCCACGGACCAGAGCCACAAAAGCGGTCAGGATCCAGATGCTTTCGTCATGGGGCACCGGCCGGCGAACATGATCCTTCGAGGCGAAGCACGGGCGACTATCGCGAGCCCGATCCTCACATGGGGTTCTTCGAAATCTTTTCGAAGACTAGGAGCTTGGCCTGGAGCACGGCTTTCTCAATGGAATCCCCGATTGCCAGATACGCCGCTATCGCGCTGGCCAGGATACAGCCCGTGCCGCGCACCGGTCCGGCAAGCCTGGGCATGTCGAAGCGGATGGGTTCCCGGCCGCGGCTCAACAGGATATCTGTGGACCTCGGCCCTTCCGCGTGGCCGCCCTTGACGAGCAGCGCCTGCGGCCCTTCCGCAAGCAATCGCCTTTCCTGCCGCAGCGCATCATCGTCGCCCGCGGCCAATTCCGAGCCGGTCAGCACCGCCAGTTCAATGAGGTTGGGCGTGACCAGGCGGCAAAGCGGCATGAGATCACGCTTCATGACGTCGATCGCACCCGGTTCCAGCAGTTGCCTGCCCGACGAGGAAGCCAGCACCGGATCGAGGATTGCCGGTATCCGTGGATTTTCGCGCAGCACGGCGGCGACGGCAGCGATGATCTGCGCAGTTGCGAGCATGCCGATTTTGATGGCCGCCACCGCGTTGGCCTGCAATGCTGCCCGCATTTGATCGGCCACCAGGCCGGGTTGCATGTGACGGATATCCCCGACGGCGTGGTGCGTCTGCACCGTTACCGCGGTGACAGCAACGCAAGTGCGCAGGCCGATTGAAGAGATCGTTTCGATATCGCGCGCAATTCCGGCACCCCCGCTGGAGTCCGATCCGCCAACGACAAGCACATTCAAGTTTTGACTCAGCGCCCTTCCTCCGTCTTTTCGATCCATTCCCTGGTGCGCGCTTCGGGATCTGGGTTCAGCGTAATGTCCGTGACCACCGCCGCGCTGTCGGCTCCGGCCTCGAAAACCCCGCCGAGCCGCTCGGGATTGAGGCCGCCGATGGCGACCAGTGGAGTGGGTGCGACGGCGTCTTTCCAGGCGCGAAGCCTCTCGAGCCCCTGCGGCGCCCATTTCATCTTCTTCAGGATGGTCGGATAGACGGGACCCAGCGCGACGTAGTCGGGCCTGGCTGCCATGGCCGTCTGCAGTTCGGCATGATCATGGGTGCTCAGTCCGAGCCTGATGCCGGCCTCCCGTATCTGAGGGAGGCTGGCCGTTTGCAGATCCTCCTGGCCGAGATGGACGAAGTCGCAGCGCTCCTCGATCGCGAGACGCCAATGATCGTTGACGATAAGCTGGCAATCGTGTCGTGCGCACAAGGCCTTTGCCTTGCGGATTTCCGCGCGCAGCCCGTCCTCATCCATGTTCTTGATGCGGAGCTGCACCAGCCTGACGCCGAGCGGCACCAGCCGCTCGACCCAGGCGGCGCTGTCGACGATCACATAGAAGGGATCGAGCTTCATGAAAAAACCGCCCTGCCGATTGTCGGCGTCGATGGCACGGCGACGTCGCGCGGCTCGATCAGTCCCGAACCATAGGCTTCGCGGCCGGCATCGACCGCCTTGCTGAAAGCGCGCGCCATGCCCACCGGATCGGCGGCCTTGGCGACCGCCGTGTTGAGGAGCACGGCGTCAAAGCCGAGTTCCATGACGGTTGCCGCGTGCGACGGCCGTCCGAGCCCTGCATCGACGATCAACGGAACGTCGGGAAAATGCCCGCGCATCGAGCGCAGCGCCATGATGTTGACCGGTCCGAGCGCCGAACCGATCGGCGCGCACCACGGCATCAGCACCTTGCAGCCTGCCTCGAGCAGCCGTTCGGCGACGACGAGGTCGTCGGTGGTATAGGGGAATACGTCGAAACCGTCCTCGCAAAGGATGCGTGCAGCCTCGACCAAGCCGAACACGTCGGGCTGCAGCGTGTCGTGATTGCCGATGACCTCCAGCTTGATCCAGGACGTGCCGAAGACCTTGCGCGCCATTTTCGCGGTCGTCACGGCTTCCTTGACGGAATGGCAGCCGGCGGTATTGGGCAGCACCCTCACGCCGAGCGAGCGGATCAGCGACCAGAATTGCTCGCCGGCCCTGCCGCCGGCCATCTCACGGCGCAGCGAGACGGTCACCACCGATGTCCCCGACGCCTTGACCGCATCGGCAAGGATCGCCGGCGAAGGATATTGGGCGGTGCCCAGCAGCAGGCGCGAAGCCAGCTTTGTCCCGAGAAGATCGAATATCGGCTAGCCTCCCTGCATGGGCGACAGGATTTCGATCCGGTCGCCTTCGTTCACCCGCAATTCCGCCCGTTCGGCCGCAGGCACGACATCGCCGTTCAGCGCGGTAGCGAGCCAGCCGCCCTCATAGTCAAGTTCCTTCAAAAGAGCGGCGAGCGTCGTCGCCTCGACCTCAAGCGCTTCGCCATTGACGATCAGCTTCATTCTCAGACTCCAGGCCGGCAGACGAATTGTCGGCAGATGAATTGAAGAGAAGGCCGGCAGCCTGCTCGGCCATCGCCGGTGAAAGCAGGAAACCGTGCCGGTAGAGGCCATTGACCGTGATCGCGCCGTCCTTCCAGCGCTTCACCCGCGGCAGATTGTCGGGATAGGCAGGGCGCACGCCCACTCCTGTCTCGACGATTTCGGCCTCACCGAACGCCGGATGGAGTGCGTAGGCCGCATTGAGGAGTTCCATCAGCGAACGGGCGGTGATCGGTCCGTCGTGGTCGCTTTCGATCATGGTCGCACCGACCATGAAGTGATGATCGGCCCGCGGCACGATGTAGATCGGATGACGTGGATGGAGGAGACGCACGGGCCGGGTGAGCGAGACCTCCTGCGTGCGCAGGATCAGCATTTCGCCGCGCATGCCGCGCAAGTCGTCGTCGGCTCGCGCGATGCCCGTGCAGTCGATCACCTGATCGAAGCCGGAAAGGGCAAGCTCGCCCGCCTCGAAAAGGAGGACGACCCCCATCGCGCGCAGTTCGCCGGCGAGGGCTTCGAGAACCCGACGGGGATCGAGATGGGCTTCGCCGGCAAAGAACAGGCCCTGGCGAAAGCGACCGGCAAGGTCGGGTTCGAGGGCGGCAATCGCCTTTTCGTCGGCGGGCTGATGATTGCGCGTACGCGCCGCAAAACGCGCAAGCTCGAAGGCGTCGCGCGCATGGGCAACAACGAGAGTGCCGGCCCTCGTCACGAGCCCGGGCAGTGTTCTTTCCCACCAGTCGGCCGAAGTTCTGCCGAGCGTGACAACCACCTCCTCGGCGCTTTCGCGTTCGCACCAAGGGGCGAGCATGCCGCCGGCGAGCCAGGAGGCGTTGCCGCCTATCTGGCTGCGAATTTCGGCGATCGTGACGGACGCACCCCGTGCGGCCAATTCATGGGCGACGGTGAGGCCTGCCACACCGGCGCCTTTGACAAGGACGCGGCGCATGGCTCAGCGCGTCTCCTGATCTTTCTGCGCCAAAGCCTGTTTTTCCGCCTCGGGCGTTTCGACGGGTATGTAGAGATCGCCGCCTGCGCGATGCTTCTCCGCCATGGCCGCCATCCCCTCCTTCTGGGCTTCGGCGCGAATGTCGTGGGAGATGCGCATGGAGCAGAATTTCGGCCCGCACATCGAGCAGAAATGCGCCAGCTTGTGCGCTTCCTTGGGCAAGGTCTCGTCGTGGAACGAGCGCGCCGTCTCGGGATCGAGCGACAGGTTGAACTGGTCTTCCCAGCGGAACTTGAACCGCGCCCGCGAAAGCGCGTCGTCGCGGATCTTCGCCGCCGGATGCCCCTTGGCGAGATCCGCGGCGTGCGCGGCTATCTTGTAGGTGATCACGCCGGTCTTGACATCGTTGCGGTCCGGCAGGCCGAGATGTTCCTTCGGCGTCACATAGCAGAGCATCGCCGTGCCGAACCAGCCGATCATGGCGGCGCCGATTCCCGAGGTGATGTGGTCATAGCCCGGCGCTATGTCCGTGGTCAGCGGCCCCAGCGTGTAGAATGGCGCTTCGCCACAGACGGCGAGCTGCTTGTCCATATTCTGCTTGATCTTGTGCATGGGAACATGGCCAGGGCCCTCGATCATCACCTGGCAGTCCTTTGCCCAGGCGATCTTCGTCAATTCGCCAAGCGTTTCCAACTCGGCGAACTGGGCTCGGTCATTGGCGTCGGCGATCGAGCCGGGACGAAGGCCGTCGCCGAGCGAGAAGGAGACGTCATAGGCTCTGGCGATGTCGCAGATCTCCTCGAAATGCTCATAGAGGAAGCTTTCGCGATGATGGTGCAGGCACCATTTCGCCATGATCGAGCCGCCCCTGCTGACGATGCCGGTAACCCGTCCAACCGTCAGCGGGATGTAGTGCAGCCGCACACCGGCGTGGATGGTGAAATAGTCGACCCCCTGCTCAGCCTGCTCGATCAACGTGTCGCGATAGACTTCCCAACTCAGATCCTCGGCAACGCCGCCCACCTTTTCCAGCGCCTGGTAGAGCGGCACCGTGCCGATCGGCACCGGCGCATTGCGCACGATCCATTCGCGAATGTTGTGGATGTTGCGGCCCGTCGACAGATCCATGACGGTATCGGCGCCCCAGCGGATCGCCCAGACCATCTTTTCGACCTCTTCGGGCATCGAAGAGGTGACGGCGGAATTGCCGATATTGGCGTTGATCTTCACCAGGAAATTGCGGCCGATGATCATCGGCTCGCTTTCGGGATGGTTGATGTTGGCGGGAATGATCGCGCGGCCGCGCGCCATCTCGTCGCGTACGAATTCCGGCGTGACGAAGTCCGGGATCGACGCGCCGAACGCTTCCCCATCCTGTTGCAACCTGCTCCGCAGCATCTCTCGGCCAAGGTTCTCGCGGATGGCCACGAATTCCATCTCGGGCGTGATGATCCCGGCGCGCGCATAGGCAAGCTGCGTTACCGCCTTGCCGGCCTTTGCTCGCAGCGGACGGTTGCGGGTGGGAAGTTCCGGCGTCAGGCGCTCGCCTGTCGCAAGTCCGTTGTCTTCCGGCCTGACATGGCGGCCGTCATAGGATTCGACATCGCCGCGTGCCACGATCCAGTCCTGCCGATGGCGGGCAAGCCCCCTCTCGATATCGGTTTCGATCGCGGGGTCGGTATAGGGGCCTGACGGATCGTACACCGTCACCGGCGGCTCACCGGCAGTCGGGTGGACCGCGATCTCGCGCATCGGCACCTTGATATGCGGATGGAGAACGCCGGACTTGTGGATCTTCCGCGACGCCGGCAGCGGTCCCGTCGATACGGTCGGGGTCAGGGCATTCATTTGAGGCTCCTTTGCTCGTTGCATTGGAGACCCAGTTCTGTGCCGGAAGGATGAAAAGACGCTTTTGGTAGGCCTGCTTGAGACAGGTCTTCGGGCATGAACGCCCACAAGCGCTTGCACCGTCCCTACGCCAGTATGAACTGGATCAGGTTCAACGGGTCACTGCGCCGCAAAGCCAGCAGTATCTCAGCCCCTTGCCGGGACTCCCCTGGTGAATGCTTTCAAACTGACCGGGCCGGCGCCGCTTTGTCAAGCGCCTTCAGGCCGCAGCGCTGATCGGCGGCTGATCAAACTCGTCGGAAAAGATCGCGCACATGGCGGCGACAAATCGCGCGCCCGAGAACAGAGCGGAGAAGGGATAAGAAGATTGTCAAATCACCGGACTGTAAGTTCGATTCTTGCGATGATCACGCCTTCAATCGGCGCCAAAGGTTTGCGCGTAGATCGCCTCGATCCGCTCTGCCTCGTCATTCGTCAGCGCGGCGAATTCCTTTTCGCGGGCGCGGTTCGATAGCTGGCCGCCGTTCTGGTGGAGGAAACGGAAGAGCAGATCGATCAGCCGCTCGGGCATGTCGATAAAGGCATCCACATGTTGCCGGAACTGATCGTAGAGCTGCAGAACGCGGTTTCGCTGGGAAGATCCCGTTCGATGGTTCGCTGAACGCAGGCATAGAGGAATTCGGCGTGCGGGGTTGCATCAAAGAAGCGGTAGAAATCCCCGGTGTCATTCAGCACCCGGACGTTGAATTGCGGCGTCGGTTCCCATTCGACCAGTGGCAGGAGGCGCTGCGAATAGCTCTCGAGCACGCGCCTGTACTCGTCGATTTGGTCCAGGATCGCGGCCGAAACGGGCAACACTACCCCCGGCGGATTGAAGCCGCGCATGGCGAGGACGTGGTGGATTAGGTAACGATGAATGCGCCCGTTTCCATCCTCGAACGGATGGACGTAGACAAAGCCGAAGGCGAGGATTGCGGCGGCCACAACCGGATCGAGATTTTTTGCGGGGCCTTGGTCGAAAGTGCCCATCCCGTCGATAAGTCTTGGCAGGTCCTCAGGTCGAGCGTTGATGTGATCGGGCAGGGGCATGCGGTTTTCGCGGTCATGCGCACCGACGAAGCCTCCCTCCTTTCGAAAGCCAAGTCTCACGAAACGGGCATCGCCGAGGACAATTCTTTGCAGACGAAGCAGCTCATCGCGATCGATCGGTTGCCGGCCAGCTTCGGCGATAGCGCGGCCCCAGCGTTGGATGCGATCTTCCGGCGGGCGCTCGCCCTCGATGGCGTAGCTTGATCGGGAGTCTTTGAGCAAAAGAAAGGCGGCGGTCCGAGCAAGGAGGTCTCGCGGCACGTCCGCTACGATTGCCGCCGCGCGTCGCGGCAGCTCAAGGCCGATGAATTTTTCGAGCGTCTTGGTGCGGAACACCAAAGGGCAGAACTCAGGCGTACCGGGGAGATTGTCCTTTATGCGGTAGCGCGAGACCGTCTTCTCGGGTCCGGACCACTGCAGCTCGGGATCGACGACTGGAACGTAGCGTCCGGCATCAGCATCGGGTAGATCGAGACGCGCCCCCGTCAGCCATTCATATAAAAACCAGATGCGGCGGGCATAACTGCCGCTCGGGCTTTCACGGACCAGCGCCTCGATCGGCGCGGGACCGGCCACCTGGAAGAGCCGCTTGAGGACGGCAAGGTCGAGCCCTTCGTACTTGAGCGCGAAGGTCAGGTGGCCTTCGAGGGTTGGATGTGGAGCGTGGCGGGGCGTCATGATCCGCCAGCCATTCCGTTCTGTAATGCGATGATGCTGGCCGGTGGCGGACAACGTTCGCGGCAAGGGCACAGCGAGGCCATAGGCTCCGATCACGGCGCTGTAGCCGGCGGGGGTCGCCGTCTCGGGAAGACGGACTTCCCGAAAAACGATAACAGGCCCTGAAAATTGGTTTTGGTTCTGCTGCGCCGCCGCCATGAAAATTGGGCCTGTCTCTCGATTCTTGTCCAAACCGGCAGAAGTTTGTGAAAAAATGAACCTACTCCCTGAAAAATGATGCTGCAAGCGAGCCTTCGCCGAAAACGGATTTTAGAACGTTACTGAGATCCTCGGCTTCGTTGTGGAACTCGGGGCGGGACAAAACGGACATTAAAGATAATTCCTTGGTATCGTTATCGCAGCTCCGGCTTGCATCGAATCGCCAGATTGAGATCAATCTAACGCAATAAGAGATCATCCCGTGGAAGCGAGGCGAGATTGCAAGCCTCGACCACAGGCTGGGTGACGTTTGAGATCAGGACACGGGCGAATGTGCAGGCGACATTCATGGTTTCGCTCAAAGATTTTCGCCTTCTTGGGCGACGACTAGCCGTCTCAACATTGGCAGCGCCGAACGTCTTGTCGGGGCGAAACGACCGCCGCAAGGAGTAACATCGAGCCCCCTCCGGCTGCTCGGGCGCTCATAGCCGCGGCACGCATGAGCTTGCTTCCGGTCCTGCAAGGAAGTCCAGGGCTCGCCGTCGGCTCAGATACAATGTCGTTGCACGCCAGCGAGCAGCGGCTTCATCACCGATCCGCCGCATGGCGGTGTTCGGCCGTGAGGAATCCGGAGCTTGTTAAAGCTGGAAAAGAAGTATTCTTCAACCTTGCGGGGTAACGACGGCACTAAGCCAAGGGAATCGACAGAGAAGAAGCTCATCCACGAAGTGGCGGTCGGAATTTTCGATCATTTGCAGCGGCACAAGGATGTTCGGGTCATTCACTCTCTGCTGAATGCCGTCGAAAAAGACGTTTACAAGTCCGCTATAACGGAATGGTTCGCCGTTATGGGAAGGTCGACACGGACGGCACCGGAAAATTCAGACTCTCGCAGGACAAGGGTTTTGACCGCGAATTGGCCCTTGGAAATCCCTTCTGGACTTTGATATCGAACACAGAAAATCGGCGACCTTTTAATTTTTCGCGGGAGTTGGAGAAACTGGCCGCCAAAGCAACGGAAAGAGCGGTCAGTTTATCACCAGGCGATGATGTTGATCTTGTTCTCCTCTTTGAGGTAAAGCGGCTGATCGGGGTTAGCAGGTGAGGGCGTGCGCGTAGCTTTCAAGCTGCAATGCTCTCACATTCAGTGGATTGTGACGCACGCTTGCCCAGGGGCGAAGAGGGGGATAATGCGACCTTTTACACGAACGATCATAGAGCTTTTTGACGGGAAGAGACGTTATCTGATCCCTCTATACCAGCGGCAGTACGCCTGGAAGGTCACGCCGCAGTTGGAGCTGCTTTGGGAGGATATTCAGAGGGCTGCTGCGAAGCTTGAGGCGGAAAGTATGTTAGCTGCGCCTCACTTCATGGGGGCCATCGTCATCTCGCAGGTGAAGACGTTCGGCAAGCAGGTGCAGGCGTTTGAAGTCATTGATGGCCAACAGCGCCTCACGACGTTCCAATTGCTCCTGACAGCCCTGAGGGACGTGGCAGTCTCCCACTCTCCCGAGTATGCGGACGAGGTCGCCAAGTACATCTTCAATGATGGTGTAATGGAGCAGACGGAAGTCGAGCGCTTCAAGCTTTGGCCTTCACTCACCGACCGCGCCTCCTTCATCGGAGTGGTTGACCCTGAAGACAAGTCGGATGCGGCAACCTTCCGTTTGGATGATGAGCAGGGCGTGGTTCGCCCATCGGTAGCGGCGCATGCGTTCTTCAAGGATCGCATCGAGAAGCACGTCCGGCCGAATGGCGAGTATGATGCCTTCCGCATGGAGAAGCTATTCGAGGCGTTACGCGTCGGGTTGGCAGCGGTATCGATCGAGCTCGAAGGCGGCGATGACGCTCAGACGATCTTCGAAACCCTCAACAGCAGGGGTGTCGACCTAACTGCCAGCGACCTCATGCGCAACTTCATCTTTCAGCGGGCGAAGGGGTTGGGACAGACCAAGGGTTCGCTGAATGTGGATCGCCTGTACCAGAAGTTCTGGCTCCCGCTCGACGGCTGGTTCTGGAAAGAAGGGGATACGCGCGGCCGTCAGACGAAGTCCCGCCTGGATTGGCTGCTTGTCGATCACCTTACAATGAAGAAAGCGGAGACCGTTTCGGTCGACGATCTCTTCGAATCCTATCGCAGATGGGTTCTCGACCTCACGCCGTTTCCCTCCATCGAAGCCGAGCTCGAATCGATCGCGGCAAGCGCGGCGGTTCATCGACGGCTTTCAGATCAATCCGCGGACGATCCGTTGGGAAGCTTCGGGCGCTTTGCCAAGGCGTTCGACGTGTCAACGGCCATGCCTCTTGTGCTTTATCTCGCGAGCGAAAGCGGGATGGACGAAGGCGAGTTGTCCGATGCCCTCAGCCTGATTGAATCCTTCATCGTCAGGCGAGACATCTGCGGCCTCACGACCGCCAACTACAACAGGTTCTTTGTCGACATGATCGCCAAGCTTCGCGCTGACGGCCAAGTGTCAGTCGACCGCGTTCATCAACTGCTGTCCGCGAGTCAGGCGGATGCCATCCGTTTCCCGACAGACAGCGAATGGAAGGCGCAATGGCTTGGTCGCGACCAATACAAAGGGAGTCGCCAACCGCGCCTGCGGTATCTGTTCGAGGCGCTTGAACACCAGAAACGGACCGATCGCAGCGAAATTATCGCCATCCGGAGCGATCTGACGCTCGAACACATCATGCCGCAAAAGTGGCGAGAAAACTGGCCCATTCCGGGCTTTGACCATATCCCGGACGGAGAAGTGAACCCAGACCAAGTGGCAAGGGAGCTTGAGCGCGACAGTGTCATCAACAAGCTTGGGAACCTCACGCTGCTCACGCACAAGCTGAACGCCCAGGTATCGAACGGAGCCTTCTCGACCAAGATG
Source organism: Mesorhizobium album (assembly GCF_033977205.1). NCBI lineage: Bacteria > Pseudomonadati > Pseudomonadota > Alphaproteobacteria > Hyphomicrobiales > Phyllobacteriaceae > Mesorhizobium > Mesorhizobium album. Next base: position 25,635 of record NZ_JAVIIW010000024.1, read on the forward strand.
CCCGCCGTAAAGGCGCACACGGCACTCGCACTGAATCGCGACCTTCATCAGTATGACGGTTGGGACGAGAAGACCATCACGCACCGCGGAACGGCACTGTTCGATGCGGCGTGTTCGATATGGCCCAGTCCGATGATTGCCGAGCAGAACAACCAGAGGGCAGGCGCGGACAATGCCGCTTTGACGGAACAGGCCGACGCCGCGGAGTAGGGTGGATGAAACCGGGTCCAGGCCAGACCATCAAAGCGGCATTGCCGAGGTGGCGGCGCTTGTGTGATCCGATGCACGAATAACAGCTTGGGGCGGATGGTTAGGCAGCCATCCAGGACGGGGGGAAGGAAGCTGCTCGAAACTGTCACCGCAACCGAATTCGTGAGGGTGGCCACACAGGGCCGCACTGGGCCAGCGATCTTGACTTGCGAAGACGCAGCGGGAAACCCCGTTGAGTTGTTTTGCAAGGTATCGGGCGGCTGCGATGCCGGGGTGTCAAGCTTGGCTCGGGAGAGCGTCGGAGCTTGTCTGGCAGCCGACCTCGGCTTGCCTATTCCGCGACCCTATCTTGTCGATCTGTCGCCAGAGTTCGCCGATACTGTTCCCGATGACACGGTGCGACAGAAGCTACTCGCAAGCTCGGCTGTCGGATTCGGTTCTCTTCGCGTTCCGAACCAATTCGCGGTTTGGGCAAAGGGTAACCAGATTACTGACACAATGGTGCCGGACGCAGCCGCTATCCTCGTGTTCGACGCGGTTATCCAAAATCCGGATAGACGCGACGGGAACCCAAACTGCCTCGTGAAGGGCGAGGAGCTACGGGTATTCGACCACGAGCTTGCCTTCATGACAGAGCAACTCCTGTTCTGGACCCCGCCATGGAAATTGGGCGGCTTGAGCTGGGCCGGAAACCCGGGAGCCCACATCTTCGCAAGCGGTTTGAAGGGACGAGAAATTGATTATGATCCTATCAAGGCTCTTTGGAGTAACTTGTCAGACGCGCGGCTTACGGAGTACCAGACCGCCATACCGGAAGCTTGGGCTGGGTCCGAGGCTGCCGTTCAGGCGGCTCTCAAGCTGATTCGAGACGCGCGAGACAACATTGACGGGTGTTTGAATGAGGTGCGGAGGATACTGACATGAACAATCGTCATCCGTATAGCTTTGTCGTTCTGCGTTACGTCCACGATATCGTGACGGGCGAGTTCGTGAATGTTGGCGTGATCCTGCTCGTTCCAGGCGAGAGGATTCTGAAGTGGCGTACGCGCAAAACCATTGGCCGTATCAAAAGTGTGTTCCCCGACCTGGATCGCGAAGCCTTCGTGACGGCGATGCGGAATGTTGAAAGGGGTATGCGTAGTGCGGCCAAGCAGCTACCCAAAGAGGGACTGTTCAGAGATGGAAAAGGCTTGGCATCCTATGCCAAGTCCGTCGTACCGAACGACGACAGTTCATTGCAATGGTCTTCCGTGAGTTCAGGCTTAACCAGCGATCCTTCGAAGACGTTCGAGCGCCTCTATGAGCGATTTGTCGGTCGCTACGACGTTGTCACAAAGGCAAAGAAGACGGACGAGGATGTCTGGCGGCCAGTTCGGACGTTGATCACCGAGCGAAAACTGGATGTCTCTCTGGAGAAGAAAGTCATATCCGGAAAGACCGATAGCATCGAGTTCAAGCACGCCTGGAAGAACGGCCGTTGGCACGCATACGAGCCCGTTTCCTTGGATTTAGCCGACGCGGACGGTATCAAAGACAAGGCTCGACGGTGGCGCGGACACCTTGCCGCCGTCGCCGATGACGCGAAGGAGCCATTGAAGTTGCATTTCATCATTGGCGCGCCTGAGAATCGCCAACTCATGCCTGCCTACCGGAGCGCCGTTGAGATCTTGCGCGGATCGCCCTTCGAGCCTGAGATTTTCGAGGAATCGCAGGTGGCTTCTCTGGTCGATGAGATCGAGGATGAAGTCCGCTCGCATCAGCAGGCAGGCTGAAGCATCACGACAGTTGCGGCTGCCGGGTGGCGGCTTCAGGCCCGCTCCCGCCGGAGCCTAGTCGGCCCATCGCGGAGGCCATGATTTCCGACCGAGTGGGAGGCCAGGCGCCACGCCGTCACGGGGGCCGATAGCCTGATCGAGTGGGCCGCCTAGCTGTGAGCTTTCAGGAGGTTGTCCATTCGGCCCCGACCGGGAAAGCTGAGGTTGTCGAAGCTTCAGTGATTCCCGGAGGACCGAATGAACATCCACAAGAATGCCCGTCTGACGCCGCTGCGTCGAGAGGAGATGGCACGCGACGTTGTTGATGGCCGTCTTTCCAAAGCCCATGCGGCGCTGACATACGGGGTGACGGCGAAGGTGGTGGCGCGCTGGGTGGAGCGCTTCCGGGCAGAAGGAAGCGCCGGCATGGCCGACCATTCCTCCCGGCCGAAGACAAGCCCGAGGCGAACCGAAGCCACCGTGGCGGATGCGATCGCGGCGCTGCGCCGACAGCGCCTGACTGGCAAGCACATCGCCATGGCGACCGGCGTGTCCGAGGCCACGGTGAGCCGGGTGCTGGCACGTGCCGGCCTGTCACGGCTGAAAGACCTGGAACCGGCCGAGCCGGTGCGCCGCTATGAGCGCGAGCATCCCGGTGAACTCATCCATCTCGATATCAAGAAGCTCGGCCGGATCGGCTCTGTGGGACACCGCATCACCGGGCGATATCCTGGCGCGGTCAATCGCCATCTCGGCATCGGCTGGGAGTTCGTCCACGTCTGCATCGACGATGCCTCGCGCGTCGCTTTCGTCCAGGTCATGCCCGACCAGCGCAAGGAGAGCGCTGTCGCCTTCCTCGAAGCTGCCATTGCTTATTACGCCAGCCTCGGCATCAAAGTGCAGCGCGTGATGACCGACAACCGCTCCTGCTACCGGTCGAAAGCTTTCCAGGCAGCCTGCAAGCGTCTGGGTCTGCGTCAGATCTTCACTAGGCCCTACACGCCCGAGACCAATGGAAAGGCTGAGCGCTTCATTCAGACGAGCCTGCGCGAATGGGCTTACGCCCGAGCTTACAACACTTCTTATGAACGCACCGCCGAACTGCCTCGGTGGCTTCACCGCTACAATTGGCACAGGCCACATGGCAGCTTACAATCAAAACCACCCATCAGCCGCCTCGGCCTTGATCGGGACAACCTGTTGAGGCTCCAGCTAAGTCGAGACAACATAAGAAGAAAGGGCGGGTGGCTCCCGGGCCGCCCGCCCTTTCTTTTGTGGAGATAAGGCAAGCCCGATGCCATCTGACGACCCTCCGCTTGACAGCCGACGAGCGCACCGCGCTCGACGCTTCGCATCGTCCCGGCGGGCATGGCGGCTCCTGCTGCGCCGCCGGAGGCGGCGGGGTGGGTTCCACAGGGGGCTTGCCCTCCCTTGGCCAGCGGCCGGGCGTAGCACCGCCCACTCCTGGCTACCCAACGAGGGTGCGTGCCGGCGGAGACGAGGACAAGACTTTTCCGCCGAGTCCGATCGATCGACAAACACCGAGACCTTCCGGATGCGGCGGACCCGTGTGCAGGGCGAGCTTGCCCGCCTGACCGCCGCCGTGATCGCCCTCCGGCAGGAGCCGCGTCCGTGATCGTGACCACCGTTCGCGACGGTCGCACGCGGCGCGACACGCGCTATCTGCTTGCCCACCTGTCCCGGCAGGACAATCAGCGCTCCCGTGTGATCGAGATCGCCGCGCCGGTGGTGACAGACGAGGCCGCTGCGCTCGACTACATGAGCGCGCTGCGCGATGGCAGCCGCGCTACCGTCGCCTTCCACCACCTCAGCCTCTCGCCGAGCCAGCCGCTCACCCACGAGCAGCGCGACGAGGCCGTCGCGCGCGTCCTGTCGGCGCTCGGTGCCGAGGACCACGCGCGCGTCGTCTGGGAGCATGCCGGGAAGGGCCGCCGGGTCGCGACGTGGACGTGCACTATCATATCGTCCTCTCGCACGTGGGACCGGGCGGCAAAGCCTTGGACGACAGCCGATCCTACGTCCGGCTGGAGGCCGCCGCGCGCAGCCTGGAAGCCGATTTCGGCCACAGTCTAACCCCCGGCCGCAGCACGGCCGCCGTTGCGGCCCATCTTGACCGCGTTGGCCGCGCCGACGTTGCCGCACGCGTTCGAGGCGAGGGCCCCGCCGGAGCTGCCACAGTCGGCAATGAGCAGCCGCCAGCGAGCGCGGGCGGAGCGCTATGGCGTGTCCCTCCCAGACGTGCGCGAGGCCGTCCGAGAGGCGTGGAGTCGGTCCGACAGCCTGGAGGCCCTCCGGGCCGCTCTGGCCGACCACGGCTTGTCTGTCGATGTTGGCGACAAGCCCGGCGTGTGGATCCTCCAGTGCGACGGCCACACGCTCGGTGCGCTCGATCGCCTCGCGGGACAGCGCCGCCGTGCGGTGGCGGCGCGCATGCAGCAGGAGACCTCGCCCCATGACTCAGCAGACCCCGCAGGATCGTGGCCAGAAGGTCCGTCACTTCCTGCAACGGGCTGCCCTCTCCCGGCTGGGCCGGGTCCAGGACAATTAGGAGCGGGCTCAGGGCCTCGGCCGCTTCGCGGCCTGCGCGGGCCTCCTCGTACGTGGCTTTCAATGCCCTCGTTGCAGCCATCGGGCCTGCCGCGCAACATCCGGCGAGCGGACGGCTTGCCCCAGCTCGAGGACGGCTAGTGCCCCTCGGGCGTGTCGCTTAAGCGTCGAGCCAGTGCCTCGATGGCCGCGAGGGTCTGCTGCTGCCGTTTCTCTTTTCTCCTGCGGTCGGTCTCATGCATGGTTTCCTCCTGTTAGAGACGGGGTCGGTAGCCGGACATGGGCTCCTTCGGCTTCGGCCAGGTGATTGACGGGGACCCTCGCGGCCTGCGGGCTGCCTCCTGCAAGCGGCGCGCCCGCAGATCATCGCGCGGGTCCGGCCGAAGCGAAGGCGGCGCGGTCCGCGTCAGGCGAGCGAGCAGCGCCGCCACTCTGCGGCCGATGTCTTCGGCGAGCCTCCGGATTTCATCGAGGTCCACGTGCGCAAAGCGGCGCGCGTCGATTAGGTCGTGGCCCCTCGGGCGCAGGCGGCGCCGCCGCGACTGCCGCGACCGCCTGCGCATGATGCAGCGGCTCCGCCGCCGGAGCGATCTCGCATCTGCCGCGGCGGCGCAGCTAGTCGCGCTCGTCTTGATTATCGCGGCCGCGCGCCGTGGTGGCCTGTCCCGCGCCCGGCTCCAAGTCCCGTGAGGCGTGCCCGACCCCCACGGAGGCGGGACGACTGGTCGCCGGACCAGGAGGCGCGCGAGCGCGGGGAGGGCAGCAACCTGATGTCGCCCCGCCGCCCCGGCCGGCACGGCGGCAGGTATCGCGCGAGCCCGTCCTACCGCCGCCTCCTGCGTGACCTCCGGCGGCCGTACGGTCGCGCCAGTGCCGAGGCGCTGGATGTGCTTCGGCACCGCCTCGACCTCCCGGAGCCTGCCCAGGGCTGGCTGGACGAGCAGGCAGAAAACGGCGACTGGTCTCCGCTGGCGGCGTGCGTCGCTGACCGGACGGACACGGATGCCGAGATCGCTGTGTTGCATGCCGCGATCGCGTGCCTGGAAGCCCGCGCTGCCCTCGGTGAAACCGATCAGCCTCTACCTCCTCCCCCACCTGGCGGCGGCGGGGTCAGCAGCCTCCACACGACGAGCGTCTGGACGGGCTGGGAAAGCCTTGAACGCAAGAAGGGGAGCTGCAGCCGCTCCCCTTCTTGATACCACTCCCTCGTCAAGCGGTATGGACCAGCCGCAGTTTCGGCCGCGCCAACCTCCGCGCAGCCCTCTCCGCAGCCCGGCGGGCCTGGGCCTCTGTAGGTGCAACCCCTGCCGCAAGCGTCCGCGTGCGCCCGGACGTGGAAACGGGTACGTCTGCAGTCCACACGTACCGTTTTTCCGGATCTTCCCGCAGACCCTCGACCCAAAGGCAGATGTCGCCCAGCTCTGCCGCGCAGCAGGCGCGGTTCACGTATGGGCGGAGGTCGCTCTTGCCGCCCGACCACTGGACTCTCGTCATTATCAGTCTCCCTACGTTTGTAGACGAACGAAAGAAAGGCGGACTCGTTTTGAAATGTCAATAGAGGGCTATGGAAACCAAATCTCATTACTTGGATAGAATTACCCATGAAACTCATCGTATTTAAAGATTCACGACGAATTGAATCCTTATAATACTTAACAATGCTTGTCTGATGAATCCTTGCAACCCGGCTGCGAATCATTGGAGAGCAGGCGGCGAATCCTTGGCCAAGGATTCGATGCCGAAGGGAGCTCAGGCTCACCAGGGGACGGCCGGGACCGCCCTCCCATCGCGTGACCTGGCAGGCGCGGCCCCAACAGGTCCAGGAGCCCGTGTCCTCGGCCCCCCAGGGGCCTGCGGGCCGCGCCAGTCCCTGGCCCCCTGCCGGGCCGCGCCAGCCTCGACGGTCATGCGAGGGCGGCTCCGAGGGACATGCAGCAGCGCTGGATAAGTGTCCGGAGATCGGGAGGCAAATTGTTGACAGGTGAATCCTTACCCCGCACACCGACGGTCACCGAGAGGTGCACCAACGCCGAATCCTTGGTGTACGGCCAGCCGGATTCGCAAGAGAAACCAAGTTGTTACGGAGGAATTGCGCAGAAGCTCCCTCCGGCCCGCCGCTTCTTTGAGTCTAGACGAGGCTATTCGGCTTATGCAGCCGAAACCCCGTGATCTAGACGATGAGATCCCCTTTAACCCGCCGTTGCGGGGCACAGGAGAAAGGCGAATCCCATGTGGCGAGCCCGCATAATAAACGAATGAGGGCCGAAGCTCCGCATTGCATCTAAGGCTCGGGTTGCCCCACTGGTGAGTCACCTCGCCAGTGGGCTTCTTATATATAGGACTCCATCAAATCCGCCTAGAATCGAGGCTATGGCGAAGGACAAATCGCACATCGAGAAATTCCGTGAAGCCACGCGCCCTAAAGAGCGTGGGGGATGATGAGTATGACGCAGCGGTTGAGAAAGTCGCCCACGCGCCCGAGCTAACTGACGAGCAGATAAGGCAACTTGCGCGGCGCAAGCCAAAGAGCGGATTGCCATCAAAGGGAAAACCCTAAGTAGCATATTGACGCTCAGTTCAAACTCCGATTTACCGGATTGATGGCGCATCTCGGTGCTGGGGCTTTTCCGTATGATCCATTCCAGCATTCCCGCTCTATTCCGGTCATTGTGCGGATCAACCCTTTTGCGCGTTGGCTCCATTCGTGCTCTGGAATGTTGTCCTCCCAGGTTCGAAATGCCTGTCGAATGACGTCGCAGTCGAAAGCTGACACGGAATAGCGATGACTCTTGGGCATTGATTGCTCCCTTTGTCCGTCTTCGGGGGGAGCACCTGACTTGGCTTCCAAGCATCCGCTTGCCCTATCGATGCGGACGACTTGAAGACCATACGCCCGAAATGTGACGACAGAGAGTCCTTTCGCGGAACAAGGGGGCAAGGGATTGACTCAGCAGGAGATTTCCTGTGAGCGACATACCCGGCAGGCCCTAGAAGCTACATAATCCAGCTTTTGATGGAAGAGACAGTATTACCCTCGAAGAGGCGAGGGATCTGGTGGCGCTCCTAGGGTCCGAGTGGACCTCGCTTTTGCGAGAGGCCCACATGTTGGCAGAAAAGAAGGAGCGTACCAGCCTGTCCTGAATATATTCCTACGGCACTCTTGGTTGTCAACCAGATAATCGCCCCAATTGCTTGGATGCAACTCTTCGTCCGCTAAAAAGAGCGTTGGAAACGCAGAATGCCGCCGACGCTGTCGTTTTTGTCGGCGTTGGTCCAGTTCACGTTGGAAGGGTTCACCATGCCGACGCCGAAGTCGCCGCAGTGGTCATAGTCGACCTCGGCTGTTATCGTGAAATCTGGAATGAGCATATAGGCGACGTTCATGGCGACACCATAGTTCTTAAGCTGATCACCCGAGACCTGAAGGTTGAACACAGTTGTCTCGTTGAACTGGTAAGTGGCGCCAGCCCAGAAAGCCCAGTTGCCGCCCCAAGTTTTGTAGAAGCCGCGGCCGTGCGCGGCGATTGCGTTAGTGGAATCATCGTTGAGCTTGCCATTGGAGCCGTAGCCTAACATTCCGAATAGCGACAGCTCGTTAGTGACATTGACCTCGACGCGGACTTTGCCGGCCACCGATCCGTAGTTGCTATCATAAGCAGCAACACCGGTGATCGCGCCCCACTGTTGTGTGTATTTCAGGCCGCCGACCACGTGCGGAACGTAGCTATCGACGGTGCCGGCCACGCCTTCGCCTTCTTCAAGCGAGACCACGGCCGAAAAGCCATCACCGGCGTCAAAGTAGTACTGGATGACGTTGGTTTCGAAATCACCGTAGGGAACGAGCATCGGATTGAGCACGTTGCCGGGATAGCCAATAAACATGTCGAAGGCCGACCAGTCCTTGCCAATTCGAAGGTTGCCAAGCTGGATCCAGGCGAAAGTCAGGCTGAGGTCTCTATTGGAGGCATAGTTTTGAGGACTGCCCGGATCCGAATAATCGTTGCGGTTACCAAAGTTCATGCGGGTTTCGGTGTAGGTCTTCAACGTGCCCAACTCGGTTTCCCGGTTCGTCCAGGTCTTCACTGTGAAGCGGGCATTCTTCTTCCAGGTTGCATTGGTGCTGCCGCCCTCGTGGTCGGTTGCCTTTGCCCCATCCAACGAGCCGACGTCACCCAAGGCGATGTCATAGCGGACATAGCCGCCGATGCGCAGGCAGGTTTCGGTGCCTGGGATATAGAAGAAGCCTGCACCATAGACGTCGCAGATCTTGACGTATTCGCCCGCGTCTGGCTCGGCGTCGACGGCGCGGGCATCGGAAACGGCAATCAGGGTCGCAACTGAGCCGAGAAGAAGACTCGTGAAGTTCATTTGATCTCCGTTCAAACATATAAAAGAGGAAGGACGTCGAAGAGCGGACCCTTCGCTTATCCCCGCGATCTAAAATGTGGCGCAATGCGCTGCGCCTTTCGCAGCGCGAAGAACCCGTCATGACAACGGTTCAAGAACAAAGGCGATGAAGCTAAATCATATTATCAAACAATAGGGGCATTTATAAATATGTGAATTGCTGCAATACAGCACTGTGAATTCCCCCTTTTTGAGCCAACCGCCAAAGTGATGTCCGCCAGTTGTGGGCAGATCCTCACAACGACTTCCACAGTTGCATGCGCAAGTGACGTGCCAACCTGGCGACGCAGCTGTGGCTTGACACTGAAGTTTGCCGGCGGACCTTGGTTCGCGCTCCCTTCTCATTTTGCCTTGAGATCAAGCCGCGCCCGAAACGCCAGGTTTTGGACATGGTTCGTGTGTTCGATACGCGACAGGTTTCGTTCAAAGGCGACATCTTTTGTTTGTTGTGAGCCGCGATATTGAGACATCATGCGGCGGCACCGCTCGGTACGTCAGGCGGGTGCCGCACGACGCTGACATAATGGTCATGAGCGAGACTGGGCATGTGATCCTTGCAGCATGGCCCAGGCCGTAAGCGTCATTTCCGTTTTCTCGATTCAACTGAACGCTTGGCGATTTTGGCCAAGGACGCGATAGTGGACTTCGAAAACGGTCTTGTTCGCATACGGCGGCAGCATCGTTTCGCGATTCGCGCGGTTGGTGTCGCATTCGATGCTTTTCTCGACCGAGCTCCCCCTAACGAGGCGTAAGTGCGAGGGCAACCAGCACGACCGCGAACGCCCGAAACCGGGCGCCGCCAACGTGTCGACCACCTTTGACTTCGCAGAGCATGGCGTGCTGCTTAGGTGATATAATCCTTCGTCCGGCTGCGGTGATTGGGGTTTAAAGGGCGTGTGCGTTGCACACGAGCCTCACGGCTGCCGTACCCGCTCGCGAGACTCAGCCATGTTGTGGTAGTGGCCGAGTCCGATCATGCAGCTTGTCTCAGGCCTGCGATTGTCCAACGGCAACTTGGCGCTGGCGCTGCTTTCTCAGTTGAACTTGATGCTCGCCTGCCCGAACACGCCGTAGCGTTCAATCTCCCAATGCAGGATCTGCGGGCTACCACCGCCCGGCGTCTCCTCGAAATGAGCGGCGCCAGCAGCTGCCGCGCGCCAGTAGCGGCCGCCGACGCCGATGTTGAACAAATCCGTGACTTTGTAGTTCAACATCGCCTCGATTTGGACGCCATTCCCGTTCCCATCTTCGGGTTGCGGATTGATCTCTGGGCGCAGATGGTGCTGATCCTTGCCGTCAAGCTGCGTGAACAGCACCGCGACGTCACCCGAAAGGCTGAGTCGTTCGGTGAGTTGCGTCTGTCCGGCAAGGCCGAGTCGCAGCGAATGCCAATCATTATCCTGGCTGATGACGCCCATATTGTTCGTAATGGCTGGCACGCAAATCCCCGGATTGGCCGCCTGCTGCGCGCAATGGATGGCGTGGTAGCTTTCGTTCCAGAAATTGTATCCGACATAAGCACCCAAGCGGTAGCGCGGCGTGTCCCAGAAATTATACCCGAGGTCGGCGGTGAAATACGTGATGCGACCGCTGTGCTGATCGGACAACGTGCTCGAATAGGATTTCATGGACAAAGAGGGGTTAACGAAATCCTCGTCGGTAAGAGAACCCTTGGGGATCCCGCCCGCACTGAGGAAGCCCTTGACGAAGATGCCAGTCGGATTGTGGGTCGCGTTGAGGAAGACTTCGCCCGATAGGGCACCGAGATCGTTGTATGTGAGCCGCGAGACCATCCCCGCGACGTCGGCGTTGTAAAGTTCCTTCGATGCTTCGCCGCTACTGTACCAGTAGCGTAGCCCGCCCTCGAAGGAAAAGACCGGGGCCACTGCGTCGGCTCGCACCGCCGGGTCGGCGAACACCGGGCCGTCGGCAGCGGCCGCACCCGCCGACAGACCGCAAAGCACGACACATGTCAAAACCACTCGCCGCATCACCAAAATCTCCTTTGTGTTGATTTTCGGGTTCCGTCGCGGACATCCAGAAATTGGCGGGTTGGACCGACTGCAGAGTTGGTCTCCAGGCAAGAGGATCATCGTGGCAAAGCGCCTGTACAGCCCTTGGCCCGGCTATTGCTTGCAGTGCGGCCGCTTGCTTCTTCTGCATCGGGAGGTCCTACGGTACGGCCTGATCCCGGCAGACAGCATGGTGCGAACGTTGCAACACTCTGCGCGAGATGCGTTTAGCGACACTCCAAGCAACATGCGTGCCAAAGAAAAACTCTTTAGACGCATGCCAATCGATTGCCGCATGTCCGACATTTGTCGCGCCTCGCACAATGCCAAAGCATCCTGTCGCAAATTGTCGGTGAGAGGGTTGCGGTATGAAAGCTCTTCAATTTCTGAGGAGCTCGTGACCTTCAAAGTCCGTCTGTTCGACCGATCCGCGAATGCCACGCAGGCAGACTTCCCGAGGTCGGGCCACGGCGCGGAAGCCCCTCTCGTGAATCCGAGCGTCCCCGCTGTGAAGCGTCGCTGGGCGCGACCAGCGGCGCCGGCTCGTTGTCGGGTCTGACTGGTGGGGTGTCGGCCGGGTCAGGTTTCTGGTTCCGATTATTCGAGCGCGGCGGGATCACCCGTTGGCTTTGTCTTGATCCACATCAGTCCACGTCGGATGCCATGCTTGCGCATGGCTGTTGCCACTCGCGTCGCCAACCGTGACTTCCGGCTCGCGAACGTGCAACGAGGCATCTCGCCCAGGCGTCCCGACAGCTAATTTGTGAAAGAACTATCGACTGGTTTCCTTCAAATTCCTGCAAGGAATTCGACAAAATAGCGACGCCACTTTACCCACAAGGCGCGGAGATTTGGTAACTGATTGAAATTTAAGCCGCCGCTGCATCTGGCATGACGTTTGCTCTCTGCCTGTTAACATGTGAAGACGTTATACAAAATATGAAGACATTATAAAGAATATAATGCGTGCTCGATTCGATTTATTCGAAAGGCACGAAAATGAACATTCGCGTTTAGGAATGGAGCAAGACAAATGACAAGCACCATAGCGACAGCAGCTTTGCTTATGGCTTCGACGTTGGCGTTCGCATTGGACATGAAAGAAACCAACGATGCGCTAAGTATTGATGCTCGCAGGGATGCCAAGACGTATCCGTGCAGCCGCCAGAAGGCACTCCCCTCCGTTAAATGGGAAAGCGGATGCGTCTTCGTCAATTACTTGCCGCAAGTTCTCCAGCCTGCCTGAAATGACGTGCATCTGACAACTATCAGACGCAACGCGCCAAACACCCTTTTGCGCAGTGCTTAGCATGGTGCCGGCCCGAACCCTGGTCTCGCGCTTACGCGACAAAGCTCAAGCATCCCATGGGAAATCACAAGCGTTCTCATTAGGAAATCACAGGGGCCATGGCGTTCGGAAATTCTCCTAAGTCAGTCCACCCTTGAAACGTGAAAGGAGCAAAAACCACTTCGGCATGCGCGCGCGATGCCGCAAGAGTCGCGCGAACCCCTTTCTGGCCCTGAGGACCGGATCCGGGGAGGCTCTCGCAATCTGTTTATCCTAAAGGAGAACGATATGAAATTCCGTCCATTGCACGACCGCGTACTCGTCCGTCGCATCGAGGCCGACGAAAAGACGGCCGGCGGCATCATCATCCCCGACACGGCCAAGGAAAAGCCGCAGGAGGGCGAAGTCATTGCCGTCGGCCCGGGCGCTCGCGACGAGAGCGGCAAGCTCACCCCCCTCGACGTGAAGGTCGACGACCGCATCCTGTTCGGCAAGTGGTCCGGCACCGAAATCAAGCTCGACGGCGAGGACCTGCTCATCATGAAGGAAAGCGACATCTTGGGTGTGATCGAGGTTTCGGCCTCGGCCAGGCAAGCCGCGTGACCGAAACCGCGCGACACAAACACTCAACAAGAACTGCCTATTCACAGGAGTGAACGAATGGCTGCCAAGGAAGTGAAATTTCATTCTGATGCCCGCGAGCGCATGCTGCGCGGTGTCAACATCCTCGCCGACGCGGTGAAGGTGACGCTCGGCCCGAAGGGCCGCAACGTCGTGATCGACAAGTCTTTCGGCGCCCCGCGCATCACCAAGGACGGCGTCACCGTCGCCAAGGAGATCGAGCTCGAGGACAAATTCGAAAACATGGGGGCGCAGATGGTGCGCGAGGTCGCCTCCAAGACCAGCGACATCGCCGGCGACGGCACCACGACCGCCACGGTGCTGGCGCAGTCGATCGTGACCGAGGGCGCCAAGGCAGTCGCGGCCGGCATGAACCCGATGGATTTGAAGCGCGGCATCGACAAGGCGGTGGAAACGATCGTCGCCAATCTGAAGGCTAACGCCCGCAAGGTGACAAAGAACGACGAGATCGCCCAGGTCGGCACCATTTCGGCCAATGGCGATGCCGAGATCGGCCGCTTCCTCGCGGAGGCAATGGAGAAGGTCGGCAACGAAGGCGTTATCACCGTCGAGGAAGCCAAGACTGCCGAGACTGAGCTCGAAATTGTCGAAGGCATGCAGTTCGACCGCGGCTACCTCTCGCCCTACTTCATCACCAATCAGGACAGGATGCGCGTCGAGCTCGAAGAGCCCTACGTGCTGATCCACGAGAAGAAGCTCGGCAATCTGCAAGCCCTGCTCCCGGTGCTGGAGGCGGTGGTTCAGTCGGCGAAGCCCCTGCTGATCATCGCCGAAGACGTCGAGGGCGAGGCGCTCGCGACGCTGGTGGTCAACAAGCTGCGCGGCGGACTGAAGGTGGCTGCCGTCAAGGCCCCGGGCTTCGGCGACCGCCGCAAGGCGATGCTGGAGGATATCGCCATCCTGACCGGCGGCACGGCGATCAGCGAGGATCTCGGCGTCAAGCTCGAGAATGTGACGCTGGAAATGCTCGGCCGCGCTCGCAAGGTGGAAATAGAAAAGGAAAACACCACCATTGTCGACGGTGCCGGCCATAAGGACGAAATCAACGGCCGCGTTGCTCAAATTAGGGCCCAGATCGAGGAGACCACTTCCGACTATGACCGCGAGAAGCTGCAGGAGCGCCTGGCCAAGCTCGCCGGCGGCGTCGCGGTGATCCGTGTCGGCGGCTCGACCGAAGTCGAGGTCAAGGAGCGTAAGGACCGCGTTGACGACGCGCTGCACGCCACTCGCGCGGCGGTCGAGGAAGGTGTCTTGCCGGGTGGCGGCGTTGCACTACTCAGGGCAGCAAGGGCGCTCGACCATGTCGTTCTCGACAACCCCGACCAGAGGACCGGTGTCGAGATCGTGCGGCGCGCCATCGAGGCTCCCGCTCGCCAGATCGCCGAAAACAGCGGGGCGGAAGGCTCCATTATCGTTGGCAGGGTTCGCGAGAAACCTGAGTTCGGCTATGGCTGGAACGCCCAGACCAACGAATTTGGCGATCTCTTCGGCCAAGGCGTGATCGACCCCGCCAAGGTCGTGCGCACGGCGCTGCAGGACGCCGCTTCCGTAGCCGGCCTGCTCGTCACCACTGAGGCGATGGTGGCCGAGAAGCCGAAGAAGGAAATTCCCGCCCCGGCGATGCCGGGCGGCGGCGGCATGGATTTCTGACGAGCCCCGCTTTCTTTCTTGTCGTGGGAGAGGGCGGAGCTACCTTACCAATGGTCCATTCGCCCTCTTCCAGGCATCGATTCCGCCCTCGATGTGGCAGGCTGATGTGAGGCCCTCATCCTGGGCGGCCTGCACCGCCATGGCCGAACGCTCGCCGAAGGCGCAGTAAAGCACAAGCCGCTTGCCGGTCGAACGGACGAGCTCGTGCAACACGCCGCCGGGAGCGATGCTTTCTTGCAGCCTCGGGTAAGGCACATGCAGCGCCCCCGGAATAATGCCCTGGCGTTCGCGCTCGGAGCGCTCGCGCAGGTCAATCAGCGCGACATCCGGCTTACCGGCCAGCGCCAACGCTTCGTTGGCATTGGCCGCCCAGCCGCGCCGCGCGATCTCGTCCTGGTGCAGCCCGACCTTCATATTGGCGGGCACGGCGACATCCATCATTTTCGGATTGGCGAGCTTCAGATTGTTCATGATCTCGACATACTCCTCGACCGACCTCACCTGCAGGCGCGGATTGAAGGCCTTCTCCTCGCCTATGGTCGAGACAGTGTCGCCCCTGTAGTCGTGCGCCGGATAGACCAGCGTGGAGTCCGGCAGCTTGAGCAGGCGGCCGAAGATCGATTCATACTGGTGTCGCGCATCGCCATTCGGGAAGTCGGTGCAGCCGGTGCCGCGGATCAGCAGTGTGTCGCCAGTGAACACCCGGTCGGGCAGGGCGAAGCTGTAGGAATCGTCGGTGTGGCCGGGCGTGTAGACGACGTCGAGCGCCAGCCCCTCGATGGTCAGCCTGTCGCCGTCGGCAAGCCGCATCGACACCACGTCGGCCTTGGTCTGCTCGCCCATCACCGTGATGCATTGCGTCTTGTCGCGCAGCGCGCCAAGGCCGGTGATGTGGTCGGCATGGAGATGCGTGTCCACCGCCTTGACCAGCCTCAGGTCGAGCTCACGCACGAGCCGGAGATAGCGGTCGACCTTGTCCAGAACCGGATCGATGATCAGTGCCTCGCCGCCTTGGCGACTGGCAAGCAAATAGGAATAGGTGCTCGAAACGGAATCGAACAGCTGACGGAAGATCATGATTTGCTCCATATCATCTGGTCGCGATCTTTTTTTGCAGCATGTCATGCGGCTCTACCGCTACCCCGAGGCGCCACACCCTCAGCGCTCGCCGACTAGGATGGCCTCGAGGTTCGTCACAGCCGCCTCACGGCGGGTCAAGACACTACGTCGTGGACGGGGACGGGGACGGCGCATCAGCTCACGCGTGCGCCAGGGACAAGTCACGCCCGGGAAACAAGCGCAGGAATCGCTAAAGCCTCATTGGCCTCGTCATGGATCGAGAAACTGTAACGGCCACATGCGTCGAGGTCGACCGAGTAGCTCAGGCGCTCGCGTATGTGGTTGTCCTGGTCGAAGGTGACGATCCGCGGCTTCAGCGCTGTGATATGCGCTTCGTTCAGGTAGATGGAGTTGCAGACGATGATCGGGTCGCCAGGCTGGCAGGTGCGGGCGGCAGCACCATTGAGGATGCAGCATCGTGATCCGCGCTCGCCGAGGATGACATAGGTCGAAATCCGCGCGCCGGAATTCTTGTTCCATATCTCCACGAATTCCATGGGCAGGATCCCGGCTGCCTCGCAGTGGTCAGGGTCGAGCGTTATCGACCCATGGTAGTTGAGATTTGCTTCGGTGACGTGGATGCCGTGAAGCTTGCCGGCGACTATTTTTCGCATTGGTCTGTTGTCCTTTTTTGCGTCTAGCATGAACAATCTTCATGTCTTGTCGGGGCCGCCGCGCGGCTAAATTCCAACCACAAGAGCCCCGCCGCTGAGACCGGCACCCGCCGCCGCCAGAAGGAGTTTCTCGCCCGGCCGGAGTGGCTGCGTCCGATTGGCGAGCGACAACGAGAGCGGGATCGTTGCGGCCGAAGAGTTACCGTATTCGGCGATCCTCTTGACGATTGCCTGGTCCGCAATGCCGAGGTTTCGGCCGACGGCATCGAAAATGCGGGCGTTGGCTTGATGCGGGACGAACCGGTCGATGTCTTGCGGCCGCATTCGAGCTATGGCGAGCGCTTCCCTTGAACATGTCGTCATCATCTCCACGGCCTTGGCGAACACTTCGCGGCCGTCGACGATCGTCATCCGGGTCTGTGCGAGATCGAGGTCGTTGCGAAAAGGCGTGTTGCTTCCTCCGGCGGGGATCTGGATCAATCCGTAGCGCGAACCGTCCGAATCCACCGAAGCGCCGAGAATGCCGCGTTCGGCATCCTCGCTGGGACCGATCACGACCGCGCCGGCGGCATCAGCAAACAGCACGGCGCTGGCGCGCTCGGCGGGGTTGATGCGGCGGCTCAAAATGTTGGCGGCTATGACAAGGGCGGGTCTGCCGTGCAGGCGGGTGAACCCGTCGGCGAACATCAGCGCATAGATGAAACCTGCGCAGGCGCCGGTCAGGTCGATGGCGCCAGCGCGGCCGAGGCCGAGCCGATGCGCGACCAGTGGCGCGCTCGGTGGCAGAAGGTGATCCGGAGTGGACGTGGCGAGCAAGAGAAGACCGATGTCGCTCCGATCGATATCCGCATTTGCCAGCGCCATGTCGCCGGCCCGCGCGGCAAGTCCCGAAAGCGTATCTTCATCAGTCGCCCAGAAGCGCGAGCGAATTCCGGTGCGCCGTTCGATCCAGCCTGGCTCGAGGCCGAGACTGTTCTCGATCTCGGCGTTCTCGACCTTGCGCCCAGGCACTTGGTGGCCAAGCCCGAGGATGCGCGACGACCTGCTCATGGTTTGGATCCGAAGCGTTCACCGGCCCCCTCGATGGCGTCATAAAGCCGATCGAGCTCGGCGCCGGTGACGCAATAGGGTGGTAGAAGATAAAGAACATTGCCGAGCGGGCGCACCAGCAATCCCTGATCGAGGAAGAATGCCCGCAGCTTTGGGCCGATCTCGGCCAGATAACCGAGGGATGCGGTACCCAAATCGAGCGCCGCGATCGTGCCGGTAATCCGGCAGTCCCTGAAGACCGGATTGTCGCGAAAGCGCCGAAGGCCAGCGGCCTGCAACGCGCCCAGGGCCGCGATCCGTTCGATAACAGGCTCGTCGTGCCAAATCTCGACGTTGGCCAGTGCGGCCGCGCAGGCAATCGGATTGGCCGTATAGGAGCTCGAATGAAAGAAGGTCTTCTTCCGGTCGACCGAATAATGGGCTTGGAAGATGGCGTCGGTCGCCAGCGTTACGGCGAGCGGAATGGTGCCGCCTGTCAGGCCCTTCGAGGTGCAAAGGATGTCGGGCGAGATATTCGCCTGCTCGCAGGCGAACATGGTTCCGGTGCGTCCCCAGCCGGTCATCACTTCGTCAGCGATCAAGAGCGTATCCGAAGCCTCGGCGATCCTCTTAAATTCAGCCAAAACCCAGGCCGGATACATCAGCATGCCGCCGGCGCCGAGCACCAGCGGCTCGACAATCAGCGCAGCTGCGCGCCGGTCGCGAGAGACGACCTCGAACCGATCGAGCGTTTCCTGCTCGCGTCCTGCGGCCGGGAAGGGGATGGTGTCGACCTCGAACAGCAAGGGTTCGTAGGCGGCGTTGAACACACCGCGGGCGCCGACGCTCATCGTGCCGATCGTGTCGCCATGGTAGCTGTGCTCCATGACGACGATGCGCGAGCGCGGCGCGCCGATATTGCGGAAATAGCCGAGCGCCATCTTCAGCGCGACCTCGATCGCGGTCGAGCCGCTGTCGGAATAAAACACCCAGTCGAGTCCCGGCGGCGCGAGATTCACCAAGGCTCTGGCGAGGCGTTCGGCCGGCTCGTGCGTGAAGCCGGCGAAGATGATCTGGTCGAGGCTTGCCGCAGTCGTCTCGATCGCCTTGACGATACGCGGATGGCGGTGGCCGTGGGTGACCACCCACCAGGAGGAAATGGCGTCGAGGATGCGGGTGCCATCGGCCTTGTGGAGATAAGCGCCTTCAGTCCGGACAATTTCGGGGATGGCCGGCTCGAGCGCGTGCTGGGTGAAAGGGTGCCAGACGCGGGATTGCGACATCATTGACCCCGTGCAATCGGCGAGAGATCGAAGCCCGAAACCATCGCTTCCCTCAAGGTTTTAGATGTCAACGGATCCAGGTACGGCAGCCTGCCAAGCTGCCGCACATTGCCAAATTCCGCGATCGTCCTTTGGCTGTCCGCCATTTCCTCGCCGATGAAGGCCACGCCGATGAGCGGGATGGCACGGGCCCTGAGCGCCTCGATCGACAGCAATGTGTGATTGATTGTGCCGAGCCCGGTGCGCGCGCAAAGAATGACCGGCAGTTGCCATTCCCGGAATATGTCGATGAATCTTGTTTGCCGATTGAGCGGCACCATCACTCCGCCAGCGCCTTCGATGATGAGCGGGCCTGGCAACTCCGGCAGCGAGAGCTTTGCCGCCTCGATTGCGATGCCATCGATTTCGGCCGAACGATGCGGCGACAGTGGCGTCTTCAGACGATAGACTTCCGGCAGGACGCGCCCGGCCGGCAGGCCGGAAAGCCGGGTAACAGCCTCGCTGTCGGTCTCTTCGTCGAGGCCCGATTGCACCGGTTTCCAGTAGAAGCCGTCGAGCAGGCCGGCGAGGCCCGCCGAAAACACCGTCTTGCCAATGCCGGTATCCGTTCCGGTGATGACTATGCCTTTGGTCATGTCGCTTCGGGTCATGTCACCTTTGGTCATTCTGGGCCAACGTCTCGACAAGCGCTTCGATCATGGCGGATATGGCGGCTTTATCGACGTTGAGCGTCAGCGATATGCGCAGGCGCGATGCCCCCACCGGCACGGTCGGCGGACGAATACCGCGTATATCGAAGCCGCGCGCTTGCAGTGCCGCCGCCACCGCCATGGTGCGCCGGTTGTCGCCGATGACAACTGGCTGGATCTGCGTTCCGCTGGGCTTTATGCCGCAGCGCTCTGCCAATTGGCGGCCCGCCAATGCAATGCGCTCATGCAGTTGAATACGGCGCATTGGCTCGTCGGCGAGCATGGCGAGCGCCTCGCGCGCGGCAACCGCCATCAGCGGCGACGGCGCGGTTGCGTAAATGAACGGACGGCAGCGGTTGACGAGATAGTCGCACAGCGTTCGCGGCCCGGTGACGAGCGCTCCTGAGGCGCCGAGCGCCTTGCCGCATGTGTGGAGCGCGAGGATGTTGTCGCGGCCCTCGAAAGCGACGGCAAGGCCGCGGCCGTCCGGTCCCCACACCCCGGTGGCGTGCGCCTCGTCGACAATGATGAACGCCTCGTGCCGGTCGGCGAGCGCCACAAGGCTCTCCAACGGCGCGCAGTCCCCGCCCATGCTGTAGAGGCTTTCGACCGCGATCCAGACGCGTCCCACGCCGCCTTCGGCGCGCCAGTGCGCGATCGCGTCCTCGACGGCGTCGACGTCGTTGTGGGCGGCCAGAACGAACTCCGCGCGTCCGGCGCGCGCACCCTCGTGCATGCTGGCATGGGCGAGCTCGTCGAGGACGAGTAGGTCGCCCTTCTGCGGCAGCGCCGTCAGAATAGCGAAATTGGCGATGTAACCGCCGCCGAAGAAAAGCGCGCGCTCGGCCCCAAAAAACGCCGCAGCGTGAGCTTCCAGTTCCTCGTGCTCCGGCGCGTTGCCGCGCAGCAGCCGGGACCCCGTGGCGCCGACCGGCGTGCCGCGTGCAATCGCGGCAGCAACCGCATCGCCAAGCCTCTTGCAGGCGGCAAGCCCGAGATAGTCGTTCGACGAGAAGTCGAGCCCGGCGCGCGGCGCAAGCCGCCGCAGCCGGTCCTTGCGCGCCAGTCCCTGCAAGGTCGCCTCGTAGCGGGCAAGCAGTGCCTCGTTCACTACGACTCCAGTTCCATCCGCTCGATCCCCAGACGCCGGAAGAGCAGCGTATCCTTGTCCTGGCCGGGATTGCCCGCCGTCAGCAGCGTGTCGCCGACGAAGATCGAATTGGCGCCGGCAAAAAAGCACAGCGCCTGCATCTCGTCGGTCATGGCGGTGCGGCCGGCCGAAAGGCGGACATACGATTTCGGCATCATGATGCGGGCGAGCGCAATCATGCGCACGAACTCGATCGGCTCGATAGGGCTGGCGTCGGCAAGTGGGGTGCCAGCGATCGGGATGAGCATGTTGATCGGCACGCTGTCGGGCGGCTCCGGCAGGTTGGCTAAAGTCACCAGCATGTCGATGCGGTCCACCGGCTCTTCGCCCATTCCAACAATCCCGCCGCAGCAGACCTTGATGCCGGATTGGCGAACGTTCTCGAGCGTATCCAGCCGACCGGCAAAGCTGCGCGTGCTGATGACCTCGCCGTAGTAGCGCTCCGATGTGTCGATGTTGTGGTTGTAGTAGTCGAGCCCCGCCTGCTTCAATCGAGCGGCCTGTTCGAGATCGAGCATGCCGAGCGTCATGCAAGTCTCCATGCCGAGAGCCTTCACGCCCTCGACCATGGCGACTACCGCCTCCATGTCGCGCTCCTTGGGGCTGCGCCATGCGGCGCCCATGCAATAGCGCGTGGCGCCCGCGTCACGCGCCTTCCTGGCCTCGGCGACGACGCGCTCGACCTCCATCAGCTTCGAGGCCTTGAGGCCCGACTGGTGATGCGCGGACTGGCTGCAATAGCCGCAATCCTCGGGGCAGCCGCCGGTCTTGATCGAGAGCAGGCGTGACAGCTGCACCCGGTTGGGATCGAAATTGGCGCGATGAACGGTCTGAGCCCGGAAGAGCAGGTCGTTGAACGGTAGATCGTGGATAGCTTGGGCTTCCTCTCGCGTCCAGGGCGGAAGCGCCCAACCGAGAGGGTCCGATGTCAGGTCCGGGCCAAGTTCCGCGTTCATTCCACCTCCATCAGCAAAAACGTTTGGCTATCAGCCAAGAAAACGGACTTCGGAGCCCGTCACGATCTGCCCACCAGCACCGGCACCGGCAGGACATTGTTGGTTTCGTTGAGTATGGAAATGCTGTAGCCTCCGCCTGCATCGCGCTCGACCGAATAAGTCAGGCGGTCGACGATCCGATTATCCTTGTCGAAGGTCAGCACACGCGGTTTGAGCGCGGTCAGCTCGCTCTCGTGCACATAGACCGAGTTGCAGATGATGACCTGGTCGCCTGGCTGGCAGGTGCGGGCCGCGGCACCGTTAAGGATGCAACAGCGCGACCCGCGCTCGCCGAGGATGACGTAGGTCGAGATCCGCGCGCCCGAATTCTTGTTCCAGATCTCGACGAATTCCATCGGCAGCATGCCTGCCTCCTCGCAATGGTCGGGATCGAGCGTGATCGAGCCGTGATAGTCGAGATTGGCCTCGGTGACGTGGATGCCGTGGAGCTTGCCGGCGACGATTTTGCGCATCCCTTCCTCCAAAACGACGTCGATCCTGTGCCCCGGTGCCTCGCGTTCTCGGAGTCTATCGCGTGCTTTCTTCGGCTTGAGCGCAAGAATGCTCCCTTCTGATCGCGTCGCAGGATTCGGTGAAGGCGACATCCAACAGGCAACCGAGTGCTTCCAGTCCGTGAGAGGCAGCCATCTGTCGCAGTTCGTCGAGCCGGCAGATGATAAAGCCAAGTGCTTCCACGCGGTCCTTTGTTTGCCCCTGGCCCGTCGCTTTCTCCTCGCCGCTAGAACTATGCAGTGCGCCAAGGAGCTGGCTTGGGTCGGCGGTCGGTGGAACTAAGGAGGTGGTGGCGCGAGTTAGCCTGCGGCCAAAGGAGTTCCTGCGGTCCCGGTTCATGCCCTCTCCCTCAGTTCAGATGCCTGCGGCAATTCCGGTCCGCGGGCATATCCAGGCCAATGTCGAGAATGGGAGCGCTGTGGGTAAGCCAGCCGACCGAGATGAGATCGACGCCGGTCGCCGCGATTGCGGGAGCCGTTTTCGGTGTCACCCGACCCGACGCCTCGGTGATCGCTCGCCCTCCGACCATCGCCACGGCCTGGGTAAGGTCCTCGAGCGCCATGTTGTCCAGGAGCACCGCGTCAACGCTCGCCTGCAGCGCCATCTCCAACTGATCCAGCGTGTCGACCTCCACCTCGATCTTGATCATATGGCCTACCGCACGACGCGCTCGCTCGATTGCGGTGCGGATGTCGCCGGCAATGGCAATATGATTGTCCTTGATGAGCACGGCATCGTCGAGCGCGAAGCGGTGATTGGCGCCGCCGCCGGCACGCACGGCATATTTTTCCAGGGCACGCAAGCCTGGCGTTGTTTTTCGCGTGCATACGATCTTCGTGTTATGGCCGCGTACCGCGTTTACAAGCGAGGCCGTCGCCGTTGCGATGCCACTCAGCTTGCATAGGAAATTGAGAGCGGTCCGCTCTGCCGTCAGCAGGCTTCGCGCCGGCCCGCTTACGACCGCGATGGTCTCCCCGGCGGAAACCTTGCCGCCCTCGGGACAGCGCAACTGCATGCTGATCCCGGGATCGACGAGGAGGAACGCGAACATCACCAGATCGAGCCCGGCGAGAACGCCGGCCTGCCGGGCATTCAACGCCAGCGTTGCCTTACTATCGGCGGGGATGATGGCATCGCTGGTGATGTCGCCGGCTCTGCCCAGATCCTCCAGCAAGGCAGCGCGGACGATCGGCTCCATGACAATCTGGGGAAGCGGCGCAAGTGGACTCATATCAACGGCTCCGTTCGGATGCTTGCCAATTGAGCGCGACGGCATTCTCAAAAGCCGTGCAGAGCGTCAGCCGGGAGGGGAGGGCGGCAGCATCGCGCCTGGGGAAATCGGACCGGTAATGAGAGCCGCGGCTCTCCTCGCGCCGGAGGGCTGCAATCGCGATCAACAGCGCCACCAAGGCCGGATCGGCGGCGGCCATCTCGCCGACGGCGATCGGCAGCAGCGTGCCGATCGCCTCACGCAGAACCTTGCCGTCGCGGACAATGCCCAGCGCATTGGAGACGAGTTGGCGAATGGGTGAAGGGTCGGGTCGCATCGGAACCATTGCTGGGAGTCTAGACCACTGCCAGCCTGCGCAAGTGCCGGCGACACTTGCCGCTACCCAGGCCGCTGTTGCGACTGCTTCGGCCAGCGAGTTGCTGGCGAGCCGGTTTGCTCCATGCAGTCCGGTGCAAGCGACCTCGCCGCATGCCCACAGACCGCCAACGGAACTGCGCCCCTCAGCGTCCACGGCCACACCGCCCATGTGATAGTGGGCGGCCGGGCGCACGGGGATCGGCTCCACGGCCGGATCGATGCCGGCCTGCTTGCAAATCCCCTCGACCGCCGGGAAACGTGTGGCAAATTTCTGCCCGAGGCATTGCCGGGCATCGAGATAGACACGACTTCCTGCGGCGAGTTGATTGGCGATCGCCCGCGCGACCACATCTCGCGATGCGAGCTCGGCGCCAGGCGTGTCGGCAAGGAAGCGCAGACCATTTTCATCGGTCAGGACCGCGCCTTCGCCCCGTACCGCTTCGCTTATAAGAGGCATTGGCCTGCGCTCCGTGTCGAGCGCCGTCGGATGGAACTGCACAAATTCGAGGTCGGCGAGCTCTGCGCCGGCACAGGCGGCCAGCGCCAGCCCGTGGCCAAACGAAGAAAGCGGGTTGGTCGTGTCGCAAAACAGGCCACCTATACCGCCGGTCGCCAGCACCACACGGCGGGTGGGCAATGCGAAAACGTTGCCGTGCAGGACAGCCAGCAAGCCCACGATATTGCCCTCCGTGACCACGAGGCGGAGGGCTGTTATGCCTTCCATGATTGTAATCGAACGGGTTCGCCGCACCACGGCGAGCAGTGCATGGAACAACTCATGACCCGTGGCATCCGCGGCGTGGACGATCCGTCGTCTTGAATGGGCTGCCTCCAGCCCGAGCTGCAGTTTTCCATCCAAAGCGCGGTCGAAGGGAGCACCAAGACGAATGAGGTTCTCGACGGCGTGAGGGACGGCCTCGACCACTCGCCTGGCTATTTCTTCGTTGCAAAGCCCATCGCTGGCGGCAAGCGTATCGGCGAGGTGCAGGTCAGGGCTGTCGTCCTCGCCCAAGCTTGCCGCAAGCCCACCCTGCGCGAGTGTGCTCGAGGCATCCGTACCAAGTGGCGTCCTGGAAAGGAGGACGACTGGTTGTGGCGCCAAATGCAGTGCCGTCATCAGTCCGGCCAGGCCAGCGCCGATGATGACCGGCGCCCCGCCAATGTCATGGACGTAGGCAGTCATACGAAGAGCATGCGCTCGACGGCCCAGCGGGCCCGTTCAGCGATACGGGGATCGATCGTGACGATGTGTCGGTTCTCCTCGAGCGCGCTGCGGATATTGGCGAGCGTGATCCGCTTCATGTGCGGGCACAAATTGCAGGGCCGGATGAACTCGACATCTGGGTGCGCTAACGCGACGTTGTCACTCATCGAGCATTCTGTCATCAGCACGACACGTGGCGGCCTTTGCGTTTCGACATAGTCGGACATGGCTGCGGTCGAGCCCGAAAAATCGGCTTCGGCCACCACGTCGGGCGGGCATTCGGGATGGGCCAGCACCGTCACGCCGGGATGGTTTTCGCGCAACTCGCGGATATCGGCCGACGTAAAGCGCTCATGCACCTCGCAATGGCCTTTCCAGGCGATGATCTCGACGTCAGTCTGTGCGGCGATATTGTGGGCCAGATATTCGTCCGGCAACATAATCACCCGGGGGACGCCAAGGGATTCGACGACCGCCTTGGCGTTGCCCGATGTACAGCAGATATCCGATTCGGCTTTCACTTCGGCCGACGTGTTGACATAGGTGACGATCGGCACGCCGGGATAACGCTGGCGCATCAAGCGCACGTCTTGTGCCGTGATCGAATCAGCCAGCGAGCAACCGGCGCCGAGATCCGGAATGAGCACGATCTTGTCCGGATTAAGGAGCTTGGCCGTTTCGGCCATGAAATGCACGCCGGCCAGCACGATGACTTTCGCCTCGACCGTCATAGCCTTGCGAGCCAGGGCCAGGCTGTCGCCGACGATATCGGCCACGCAGTGGAAGATCTCCGGTGTTTGATAGTTGTGAGCCAGGATGACGGCATTGCGCTCGCGTTTGAGCGTCAAAATGGCCTCGATGTCATCGCTGAAAGCCGCCCATTCCCCCGGCGGGATGACTCGCCAGACGCGCCGATAAAGAGACGCGGCCGAAGGTAACGCCCCGCTCATCGGCGCCTCCAGTTATAATCCATTTGACTATAACTGGTATATATCTACGCCGACTATAAGCGTGTCAACCCCGCGCGACGGGCAATTTTGTGCCGACTATGGGCGTCTCGTCCAGGACAGCGTGGCGGAAGCGATAGAGCCTTGCCGGTCGCCCGCCCGTATCGACAGAAGTCTCGCCGGTCTCCTCGACCAGCTCCTGCTGCTCTATGAGGCGACGAAAGTTCGGCTTGTTGATTAGCCTGCCGGCGAGCGCTTCGACGGTTCGTTGAAGCTGTAGCAAAGTGAATGACTGCGGCATCAGCTCAAAGACGACCGGCCGGTATTTGATCTTGGAGCGCAGTCTCGCAATACCCGTCGCCACGATGCGCCGATGATCGGCGACCATGGACTTGCTGGGCACCAGCGAGGCCCGCGTCGTGTCGCGCCCGCTTCCCGCCTCTTGGACCAGACCTGCTTCGTAGATTAACTCATAGCGTTGAAGCGTGAGTTCCTCATTCCAATGGCGGCCGTCCAAGCCGAAGGCTGTCGCTGTCCGCTGTCGACGTTCGCGTCTCGTCGCCGCGTCGCCGGCACCGTCTGCCCATTCAATCAGCCGCGGTCGCAGGACGTTCAACTCCACCGGCGGCGCCCCGGAGCGGTGGTCCTCCCATGGAAAATATTCATACCAGCTTCGCCAGCCGCAATTTGGCGAGCTCGCTGCCTGTTCCTTGCGCGTGAGTGCGAGATAGCTGATGGAGATAGCGCGCTGCCGACGCTCGGCGCCGACGCGGTCCCGATCAGCGAAGGTGTAGAGCTGCTCAATATAGCCCAGCGGATGGCCGGTCTGCTGCTCAACCCAACCCCTCAACCCGGATTGCAGCGATCTGTGCTCAAGCGCAAATGGTCCGGAAGGTAGCGTATCCGCCTGCCCGATGGTGAGGACACAGGGTTCACCGTCGTTTACGGCGACGACAAAGGCGATCAGGTCCACTTTGACTTCATCGCCCGTGACGGCGGCTCGGTCTTTGCTGGCTCCTGTTTCTTGATCGTCCATGTTCGCGAAAGTGGTTGGTTGGTTACGGCGCCTGAATCGATTTAATTTAAGCGCAGCTGTCTGCACGTCAACATCGCGCAGCTGCACGGCTTTTTTTAGCTCTTCGCAATTGCACAAAGACGTGCCAAACGCGACACCTGCGAGGGGTGACGCCGGGGAAGGAGGGATCTTAAGCACTGCGGGTGGTTCGAAGGCGATTACACCGCCCGATATTCGGGCGTAAGGGTGCGTCCCCGTCGTCTGCCTGACGGCCTTACGACGCCGATTGCAAAACTGGTCGATCGACATTGCGACATCGTTCTTGTCGGCGACAGCGTCGGCATGGTCCTGCGCGGCGCTCCGCAAACGACCCTTGTGTGCATCCGCCACAGGCGGCGCCGAAGGTTCGCGAGATTGGTTCTTCGGGAGCCTCGACCTTCGTAACAAGAAGGCCTTCGGCCTCGGCGATCCGGCCGATCTCGCTCAGGAGAACCGTGTTGCCGGTGCCGTGAAGGCCCAAAGTATGAGCGAACGGCCTGACCGCCCATTGATCGCGCGTCCGCAGGAGATCTTGGCGGCTTCAAGGATCGCGTCGCGACCGGCAAGTTCGGGGGGACGGCTTCCTTCGCCGGGTGCAAACGGATTAGCGAACGGATCCATCGGGGTCTCCAGAACAAAGTCTACCGATAGATAGGAGTCTAGTGGAAAACGCTAGTCTCTTTTTGAGTTTGATAGATAACGCCGGCTGCGGGAACTGGGCTCACTAGCGATCGGCCAGCTGGAAGTCGCCCGGGGTGGCAGACGACGCTCCATCCTTAATGCAGTCGTCCTCAAGGGACGCTTCGCTCAGGCCCTTGCGGACTGCGCGCGTCAGCACTTGACGGGACGCGCGACGGCGGATCCGGGGATCAGGCACAGGTTAACCGGGAGTAGTGGTTGGTGCCGAATAGCGCTTCAGTTCCTCAATGGCATTAAGGATAGCGGCCGGCTGGCACCCGTTTGCTTTCCGCCGGAACTGCGCGGAGGGTGTCTGCGTGCTCCAGGTTTTGGATGGCTCGCTTGCGGCGGCATCCCATCAAGAGAATCGCCATTGCCCTGTTCGGGCGAGGGCGTGTCCAAGAAGACTGGGCTCATCCGGATGGCCATCTTCGCGATCGGGTGCGTTGCGCCCATCCAACATAGCGGCCACCTAATGGGTATCGCGCTATTCGGTAGCAACCGCCACCAAGTCAAGGTTGCCGCGTCCGCCGCTGTCAGCGGAGCGATAGGGGTCGCGGATCGGGTATAGTCAATTCGGCATCGGTGAACAGATTCGGGAAGAGTCTCTCGCGATAGTCCAGCGGGAAAGCAATTCGGACAGGGGCTTTGGGCGTTTCGGACTTTAGGAAGCCTTGTCTAACCATTGCTGACATCGTGTTCCGTGCCGTTCTTTCCGATGTCTTGAGAACGAGATGAACATCACCGCGCTCAAGTGATCCGTGTTTGAGGACTGCAGCTAAGAGATCGGGCGCGCGTTTGTCTTCGCTGATGTCCTTGACGAGTAGGCGGTACCGATCTTCCAGGCGACCAAGGTCGAAAATCGCTGTGGAGAAGCGTATTTGGTCGAGTGCCACGGTAAGGAACCACTCGCAAAAGTCCTTGAGAGCTGCTTGCGAGAGATTGCCCCGACCATCGAGGTCTCCGCGACGGGGGCTGTCTGCGTGGTCCATCATCCGTTTGTATTCGCCTCGATCCTTAAGACCGCGGGCCAGGCCTCTGGAAATCGACCACAAGCCATGTCCCCCGATGCCTGCTTTCAGCGCCATCGCATGCGACATCAACCGGGACACACGGCCGTTGCCGTCAGGGAATGGGTGGATATAGTTGAAGCGATGGTGAGCAGAAGCGATGGCAATGATACGGGTGCTCGCCCATTTTTCCGCCACTGCAAAACGCTTTGAGAAGTGTGCCATGAAGGCCTCGACTCGATCTGAAGAGGGTGGCTGGTGTCTTCCGACAACCACGTCGTCGCTCGCAGTCTTTCTGAACTCGCCGGGAACGATCTCGACCTTCGAACCATCTGGCCGTTCCATGAACCTGAACTCTTCGGGCATCTCGTGATAGAACATACGATGCACCCAAGCGATGAACTCAACCGATGTCGGGCTCGGCAAAATTCCTTTGGAATACATCTCATCGATTTTGCGTTGGACGATGACGTGCGCCTTGGCCTCGAGCGCTAATGCTCGCCGTTCCGGCTCGACCTCCGCACCCGCGAGTGCCTTTTCGATGTCCTTGGGACGGGTGTTGTGACCCTCGATCAGATTCGAGTAGTAGCAATTCATCATCCGAACCAGGTCGGCGAGTTCCGCAGCCGATTCTGGATGGAGGCCGCGCCCCAAATTGTCTGCCTCCCTCTGCAGTTCTACCGTGAGGTCCGCTAAGACGGACGGGATGGTGTCCTGGAAAAAGCAGGGCTCGATACGAGCAGGCGTTTCAAACATTTTTTGCCGATCTTGAAAGATACCAATTGCCTTTTATATAAGGCACTTACGTCAGCAATAGGCAATAGGTTGCCGATTATTGTTGCCGATCTTCGTTGCTGCATCGCAGTTGTATGCCGCGAGAGTGGGGCGAGGCTTAATCGAATGCCCTGCAAATCGTTCCTCAGTTGTCCAATTCCGATCGACTCCTGAAACGAGATCCGCTAAAGGCCCGCTTCATGTTCAGGCGGATACGCATACGGCGCTGAGTTTCGACGGCCTCCCGAGGCCGCCGCACTGCCATGCGGTATCGCCGGCCCTGGAGCCTGAACATGAACGCCCGCGCCTCTAATTCTCCCACGCCCCGCCTGACTCCGAGGGTTCTCGAGCGTCCGGAGCCTTGGGGTTTCGTCTACGTCGATTACGACGCTGAGGCGCGGAGGTGTGAAATACCAGGACGGCCAGCACTTTCTCATGTCCCCGGAATGCCGGGACATGCCGATCCAGCACCTCGTCCAGATTGACGAAGAGGAATCCTTCGCGATCTTCCACCGCAAATTCCTGGGCGCATTCGGCTGTCGACAGCGGCCGCCTGGCGGTGCGCAGGATCTCCGGCGTCATCTGTCGCTTGTTCGTCCCACCGATAAGCTTGTCGAGGTCGTTGGCGCTCATGGCCGTCGGCGGTCGGCCGCGGGGCTTCTGCGGCTGGTCTTCCGGCCTCCATTCAGGCTCGTAGATCGAGATCACCTTGTCGACGGCCGCGATCTGCGCCTGCAGATCGGCAAGGCCGCCGCCAGCCGCGGGGACGCCCTGCCAGCTCGCTACGCTTGCTCTTCAACTCGTCTGAAACGCCCATCTCGCCCCCGAAATCCTCCTTTCAGAGGTATCAGATCAAGGATTAAACTTCTGGTGGCGGTTGATACCGAATAGCGGGGTGGCGGCTAGAGACAGTTCCGGCATTAGGTGGCAAAACCACCAAATCTCCTGAGCGAGCTCATTTACCCTTGTCTCAAGTCGAAACGAGACAAATCGGGGTACGAGCGTCGCGTATGAGTTGAAGCTGAAACGAGCCGAATTGACCAGCAGGCTTGAGGAATTGGCGAAACTGCAGGCCGAGGTGCGCGAGCAGGTCAGTTCCATCGACAGGGTCATTGCCATTTACGAACCCGGTTACGAGCCGACGGCAGCTAGGTCGCGTCCGTTCCGGCCGGACCGCCGGGATCTCAGATGAGGTGAAAGCGTCGATGGGAGGCGTGAACCAGCGCCAGGCCGTGCTCGGAATCCTCCGCGACGCGGCAAGCCCGGTTTCGACGGCCGAATGCGCTGCGAAGTTCTCGCAGGCAGTTGGACTGGGCAATGAAGCGGAGATCGTCGACCAGGTGTCGCGTAAGCTGCCGTCTTGACCCAGCTCACGAAAGCCGGGCGCGTGAGGCACGTCGGCAAGACCACAAACAGGCAGTTCCTCTGGGAGATCGCCTCCTAGCCCCGCGGCGTTGCGTGGCCAAGTTTGCTTGAAGGCTCTCCCTCCCTGATGACTACCAACGGAATCGCAACGCACGTCCGGCAGGCCGGATGGTCTATCGCAGACCAGTGTGTCGGTGTCGCCGGATATCTTCTATAATCCAGATTATAATAATCGTGATTATAAAGGCGAACGTACGGCCATGGACCACTTTATCGGGAGGGGAAAGGAGCTATGGCTGCTGAACGCGAACTGGACAAGCGTTCGGCATCGCTCGTCGTCGCCTATGGCCGCCGCCGGATCGGCAAGTCAAGGCTCCTGCGCCAAGCTGCCGTCGGCCGCAACGAAATCTATTTCCAGGCGACCCGGGTCTCCTCAGTCCTGAACATGGAACAGTTCAAGCTTGAGGTGGCCCGGGTTCTTGGCCCGTCACCCGTCCTGGCGTCGCTCGACAACTGGGAGAGTATTTTCCACTTCGTAGCCGAAGCAGCCAAGGCCAAACCGGGCACTGTGGTCACGATCGACGAAGTCCTGTACCTCGTCGATCAGGACAGCGCTTTACTATCGGTGCTCCAACGGTTCTGGGACTCCGGGGCGGCACGGGCGGGAAACCTCAAGATCATCCTGTGCGGTTCTGCCGTCGCTCAGATGGAGGACCTGCTGGCGGAAACGAACCCGCTTTACGGGCGCGTGACGCTGCGCCTGGAGGTGCGGCAGTTGCCCCTGCGCGACCTTCCGGGGTTCTTTCCGGAGTACAGCGCCGAGCAGCTCACAGAGACCTACGCCATTTTCGGCGGCGTGCCGTACTACCTGACCCTCTCCGACCAGCATGCAAGCCTGCGCGAAAACGTCATCAATCTGCTCCTGACAGAGACCGGGACCCTGATCGACGAACCTAACACCCTTCTACTGCGCAAGCGAGTCTTGCACAAATTAGGCATCATGAATTTGGCCCGAAAACCAGGCACTTAACGTGCGATTGGTGGTCTTTGCTGCCTAATGCCGGACAGTTCCTGATGTAATAAGGTGACAGCTTCGCAAGGCTTATTGCAAAGCGCGCAGTGACCTAACTGCATTTGCGCGGCGCGGTAATTGTGCGTTGCACAAAATTTGACGCGCGGTTAGCGTTCTTCCGCTGCGGGAATCGGGCTTGGGTAATACGGGACGAAGCAGTGAGAACCAATGCTTCGTCGAAAGTGCATTCATACCTGAGGATCCTGATGACCGTTACGAATACCGACAAAGCCGGCGCTACTAGTCTCGAGGCGATCGCGCGAAACGGCAGTATGCTACGTCGCATGGCCGTACGCATTCCGACATATCTGTCGGATCTTCGCGAGAATCCAGCGTGGCTGCCGATGTTCGTGCTCGCCCGCACTATGCCGGCACGGAGAATGCACTGGCGTGGTGCAAAGCCTGTTCGAGCGTCGCAGAACGGCCGGGAAACAATGTTTGTCGGCGTCAATCGCCAGGACGTTGTCGATGCGCTGCAGTCGGATGGGCTTTTTTCCGGACTCGTTTTGCCGAAATTTATCCATGAGGAAATCGCAGCTTTCGTCCGGTGCACACCTTGCTTTGGCAATTTCGATCGCCGTCTCGAATTCATGCCGGCGGATCATGCGGAGGCTGAGGCTCGATTCGGCCGTCCGTTACTCAGCGGCCACTATTTCGAGCGCATTCTCGGCTGCAAGGCGGCACTCGCCGTTCAAAACGATCCGCTGCTCATGAATATCGCTGCACACTATCTCGGTGGCCAGGCGAAACTGATCACCACGCGTGTTTGGTGGAGCTTCCCCACCGGCCAGGCCTCAGACGCCGACAGGAACCTGGCATCGCTCGGCAAATACCACTTCGACCTCGACGACTGGCGAATGTTGAAGTTCTTCTTCTACCTGCTGCCGGTCGACGAGGGCACCGGTCCGCATGTCTATGTCCGCGGCAGCCACAGGCGCCGCGCGCTCAAGCACCAGCTGACGCTTCTCGTCGGCCACCCCGCGGAAGAGATCCTGGACGTCTATGGCGAGCAAAGCCCCGTGACCCTTATCGGAGAGGCGGGGCTTGGCTTCGTCGAGGATCCGTTCGGCTTTCACATGGGCACCGTGCCGGCGCACACGCCGCGGCTGATGATGGAAGTCGGGTTCGGCGTTTCGCCACCTTCGCGGCGACGCTTCCACGGCGAGCCGGTTATTCGCTGATTTCCAAGAAGTCCCGAAACACCTTTTCCCAGACCGAAGACCAGTGCCTCGTAGGCCGATAAGCAATGGCACCATCCCGGAACAATCGGCGTCCACGGACGGCGTTTTCCGCCACATGGTGCCATTGCAACTATTTTCATCTGTCTACGCAGTCCACCCTCGCGGACGACGCACCTAGGAGGAACGGCGTCACGGAGCTCAATCATCTGTTAGAAGCTCCGGTTTTCCTCCGCTTTCTGGGGAGCTGACAAAACCCTTATCCACAGATCTTGCTCGAGTTTGCGCTTTGCACCTGCCTCAAGCTGCAACAATTCGGTCTGGCCTCCCTCGTCGGCGATCCCGACTCAGATCGGGCTGCCAGAGACCGAGATCGGAGGCGCGCAACCAGGCGGTCTCGTAGCGCCCAATAGGTCTGCCTCCGCAAGAATTCCCACAGGTAGGGATAGCGACCTCACGATGCGGTCCCGATAGCCCTTGTTGTACCTCAGACCCGACTCGATGTTTTGGATTTCCTCGGCGGATAGTCCGCTCGTCACCGCCAGGTCCTCGATCGAATATCCAAGGTGTTCACGAAAAGCGCGAATGATGTGGGTCCCCTCTGACATAGCCATCAAAACCGGCTCGGGAATGCGCGAATCCTTCATAGACACCTCCAAGAAGACCAAGGGCGCCCTGATAAATCGGTAGACTTGTCCCCGACCTGGCGCTCCAGCAATTCAAAAAACGGACGTCGAATAGGCCCGGTCGGCCTCGTCCATGAATGGGCCGCCTGAAATTGGCGGGCAGATCGGGATATGGCGGTTCACTCGATTCTGATCAAGTCCAAGAACCTGCCTGCCCCTCAGCTGGCCTGGTCGGCTGTACCCGGATCACGCAATATGGCCAGCGGCTCATCATGGCTGACGGCCCTCTTGACCAGGAACTCGAAACTCGCCCCTGTCGCCGTCTCCAGTGCTATCGCAGCGCCGTCCACCGAGCCTGGCCGACGCTTTTATTCCATTGCGGATCACCGGCAAAAAAAGCGCTGTTAACCAGATTTTTTAAGCCGCCAATACAAACTCGCCGGCTCAACGGGTGAGATGATGGATGTTTGATTCGAACATAAGCGCCTTTCCGCTGCACCGGCGGCGGAAGTTGGTCGAAGGTATCGCCCGGATCCTGGAATCCAAGAACGGGGAAGACGCGAATGCCTTCTGGCGCAACACCGCCAAGCAAATTCTCGTTCAACTGTCCGAATCAGGGATTTCACCCAGGCTCGCCGAACAGGAAGTTGGAACGCTTCTTCATGCAGTCTTAAGCAATATAGCCATCCGGAGTGCTGCGACGCTTGCATGATAGCATCGGCTCGCGACAAAGGACTGCCGACGGCGCGCTCGGCAAGGCGATACTGGCTGGAGCTCACATTGGCCGGGCCAGAGCGGCCCGACCCACCAGGCACAATCGGCCGACACGGCCGACATCCACCGCTGTTACAACAGCACAGCGGGCACCCGGACGCTGCTGGGTTGACTATAGGTGTCGGAACCGCAAAAAGGGGCCGCTCTTCGTGAGTGGCGTGCGCCGGCAGTCTCGCCCCAAGCCCCCGCCCAGGCTGCC
This sequence comes from Mesorhizobium album, assembly GCF_033977205.1. Lineage (NCBI taxonomy): Bacteria > Pseudomonadati > Pseudomonadota > Alphaproteobacteria > Hyphomicrobiales > Phyllobacteriaceae > Mesorhizobium > Mesorhizobium album. Next base: position 60,027 of record NZ_JAVIIW010000024.1, read on the forward strand.
GGCGCGCTTCTAGGAATGTCGAGGTAGGCCGCGCCCAACGCCTTGTCCGACCATGCGTCGATCAGATCCTCGAGCAGGCAGCAGGGTGTAGGCATCGCATGCGCCTCCGCCTGGCGAGAGGCCTTGCACTACCTCCAGCGAGGAAAGCCGATTGCCATCGGTGCGCCAGTTTTGGTGTTTGGCCAACTGCCATCTGCGATCTCGTGTCGACCCGCCGAGTGAGCTGTGGAAGCTCCTCCTGATTGCAAAAGGGTAGGGCGGCTAAGAGGCGATCGTGATCGATCGTCACGCCTCCGATTCGGCGCGGTAGGCTCCATTCGCGTGAGGGGAAGACGCGGTGCATTTGCGCTTTGCGAAATCGCCGGAGCCGTTTTCGAGCATGACACTCATGCCGGCGATGTCGGCACCGATGCAGGATATCAAAAACGACAAGCTGCATTCTAGGCAAATGCTAGCCCGCTTGATGCACGGCGATGAGCTTTCGGCGGCCTGAAGCGGCGATCTGGTTTCCTTTGCGCTGCGTTTTCCCAAACCTCATCAGGCGCCGGCGGTGATCCGTCGTGGATGAAGGCGAGGGTTTGCGGGTTGAGGTCAGCGGGTTTGTTCCGGGACGTCTGCGCCCCATCGTTTATGTCGCGAGTTGCGGGATGCGACTGAGGACAAAGCGCAAAATACGCTGATCCGGGCAGGATGTCGTCAGGTGCGGGCGAATTTGGGTTTTCAACTCTACCACGCGCCTCTCACTGTGACCTCGATCACGCGCGATCAGGGATCGCTAGATAGGTCGCCGGATGCAGCGAACGGCGCCAGCATTCGGCGCTCGGATCACACCTGCGGCCCTCTGCCGCCACGCTGACAGCAACACACGGCTGCGCAATTCTACCGGCCCCGGCGATCGCCTGTTGCCCAATCCGCTACCAGGCGCGCAATTCTCAACCGAGGACTCTGGCGTCAGCCCGGTGCCCAGTTGGTCACAGCATTTTGTCCGCGTCCGATAGACGACAATCTGTGTTCAGGTCCAGACACCCTAAGGGTTAGGATCAAGCCGGCCAGGGGCGACTCCTCCGATTTGTGGTCGCTGCTCACAATCTTTTTGGTGGCATGCCAATTGCATATTCATAGCCATGATACGTGTTCCGACATGGCTCGTCGCGCAGTCTTTAGCCCAGGAGTTCACATGACATTCGTCCGAACGCAATACAGGCTGCGCATCCCGTGGGACGCCCTAGCTCCGTTGGACCTCGCTGCGATCGGCAGACAGGATCGCTATCCCGCAGATCGCTTTCAGGCTGTCAGCTAGGGCTGCCATAAGGGTTCTCGTAAAACAAACATTCAGGAGAACTTATGACTCGACCACATGAATATCTGCTTCGCCGGCTCTCCCAATGGCACATAACACCAGATCCTCTTCAAATCCGTGATGATCCAAAAGGAAAACGAAAAATGCATACCTCAGAAAAAGACGCTGTGGCGCGCTCGAGGCTCCTGAAATCGCGCTCTCACTGGCCACGAACGATACTTGCTGCCACGGCATTGGCCATTGTAATGACCGCTCCAGCTCCAGCCGTCACCCAAGACGCTGACAAGCACTACTCCGAACAAAGCTTGGTTGGTGAAGACTGGATAAGTTGTATACTTGGGGCATTGTGCATTGGCGATCCAGAGGTCCTCGAAGATCTGCCGTCACCTCGCCCGCTTGATGCACGGCGGTGAGCTTTCGGCGGCCTGAGGCGGCGCTCTGGTCACCATTGCGGTACGTTTTGACAAGCCTCGTCGGGCGCCGGGTTGATCCGTCGGTGATGGCAGGCGGGGTTTTGCGGGTTGCGGTCAGCGGATTCGTTTCGGGGCGTCTGCGCCCCATCGTTTATGTCGCGAGTTGCGGGATGCGACTGAGGACGATGCGCAGGATGCGCTGGTCCGGGCAGGATGTCGGCAGGTGCAGGCGCATTTGGGTCTTCATCTCGACCACGCGCGCGGCGATCTTGATGAGGCGCAATCACAACGTGTCGAATTGGGCGACGGCAAAGCTCGTTTCGGCATCGCGGTGCGCAGGCCCCACATAAGCCAATAGGCGCCGGCATGCAGGAACAGCCGGAACTGGGGTTGGCCGTCGCTCTGGTGCAGGATGTGCGGTCGGCAGCGAGATGCGTCTTCCAGGACTTGATGTGGTTCTCGGCCGCGCCGCGCCGGGAGTAGACATCCTCGTAGAGCGCCTTGGCCTTGCCATCGGCAAGGCTGGTGACGATGAAGCGGGTATCGGCACCTTGGGCGCCGACCTCGACCCGCGCGATGATGTGCTCGACGCGGCTCCAACTGGCGGCCCCATCCAGGAACTCCATGAAGCGGCGGACCTTGCCCGTCTTCGCCGACGCTTCAAAGCGCGCCATCGTGCGAGTCTCCGGCTCCGCGACATGCTTGCGCAAGGTCGTGGCGGGCGCCACGCCGAGGATGAAGTCAACATCGTTGGCGCGGCACCAGTCGATGACCTGTGGGCTGCAATAGTGGCTGTCGGCCCGGATCAGGATCCGGGTGTTCGGCCAGTTGCTCCGGATCGCCCGCACTAGGCGGCGCAGGTGAGGGCGGATTTCTGCCCCACTCGGCCGCCTCGCCGCGACGAAGCGGCCATCGCCATCGAACACCACGATCGGCTGGAAGCCGTACTCGTCGTGATGGGCATTGAACAGACGAAGCTGCTGGCCGCCGTGCACGGCATCCAAGGTGTCGTCGACGTCAAGCACGATCCGCTTCGGAATCTGCCGGAAGGAGGCGCAGTAGATCGACCATCGCCCGGCCCATCGCGACCAGTCCCCGCACGCCGGGCAGGTTCTCCAGCCGGCACATTGTCGATTGCGACGCCAGATCCCGACCCGAAGGGGGTGCATCCTGGGCCATCTTGAAGATCGGATCGGACGCAGCCGGTTGGCATCATTGCCATCCTCATAACCGGCGGCAATCATCTTCATGCGCAAGCCGATCATATAGACGACCTGGTCCGGCTGGCGGATCATCGATGCAGCGTGCCAGACGCTCCGCCACCCGCGGCCGCTTCTCCACCTCGGCCAGAGCCAGAACGCCACTGTTGGACGACAGCATGCCGCCGTCGAAACGGGCGACGACGGACTTGCCTCCGACAGATGACAAACCGCTAAGCGGCAGCGTAGGATCGTTCATGGCGGGTGTGGTCTCCGGGAATGGCGCGGATCGGCGTAAGCAACCAAATCCTACGTCATTCAACGGCTTGCACCACATCCGCCAACCCCATTTTTCAGGCTAGCTGACCAGCATATGTCCGGCCTTCCGCAAGGCGCCTAGGAAGAGAGTGGCATGGTCGTCGACATTAATCTTGGCCTGCATCGACAGGGGCATGCTGGTCCAATTCTCCAGTGGCGCGGTCAAACCCGAGAAAATTCCACCGACAATGCAATGGCGGATAACAACGCCTTGTATGTCCAAAGCCAGTACGCCCGTCCGGTCACTTGGATATCGGATGGCCGCGATCCGCTGGACCGCCGCGTCACCGTCGATCCGCACGTCGAAAAGCAGGATACCGCGGCTCCTGGCGGCTATCGCCGCGGCTTTTTCAGTGAAGCACAAGGAGAGCGAGCGCACGCTTTCGACCGCCATCTGGAAAACCAGCGAATCCAGTTCATCCGCAGCCATGGCGGGTAATTGCGCGCAACACAGGGTGATTGCAACGACGCACACGGCTTGTTCACAGATGTCGGCCCAAGACCGATCGTTTGGTTTGGGTTGCCGGTCGGCCACTGACTGACGGCGTGCTCCGATTCGAGCCAATCCTGAAGCTGAAGGCGCGGGCTGTTAATGACGTTGGGCTTCCGCTCGATGCGCATTAACAAAGCCGGTTCCTTTAGTCCTCGAAGCTCGGCCACTTGGCGCTTGATCGAAGCGTCGAGAACCTTGTTTCTGAAGGTCCGGGCCTCTTTCAGAGCCTATTTTGTTATGCCTGGATCTTGGACATGCAGTGAAGTGGGCCGTCTATCAGGTTCGTGTTTCTTGCAGGCTCAGCCCGCTTCAGCACAGCGGCACGTCAGCGCATCAAACTCGTTCTCAGTTCACAAACGACGCTCCCTGGGGTACTGGGAGAGCAGAGAAATCTCCGGTCGCAGCCTACCCGGTCAAAACAGGAAACCCCAACGATGAAGACTCTCGTCGTCTGCTCCGGCGGATTGGACTCCATCTCCCTTGCTCACAAGGTGGCAGCGGAGCACGAACTCGCCGGCCTCCTATCCTTCGATTACGGCCAAAGGCACAGCAAGGAATTGGCCTTCGCCGGCCTTTGCGCGGAGCGTCTGAACGTCCCGCACCGCATCATCGACATCCGCGAAATCGGCCGCGGCCTTTCCGGCTCCGCGCTGACCGACAATGTGGAGGTACCCGATGGGCACTACGCCGAAGACATGATGAAGGTCACGGTGGTGCCCAACCGGAACGCCATCATGTTGGCCATCGCCTTCGGCTTCGCTGCCGCGCGCAAGTCCGAAGCGGTGGCGACGGCCGTGCATGGTGGCGATCACTTCATCTATCCGGACTGCCGGCCACCCTTCATCGACGCCTTCCAGATGATGCAAGACCGCGCGCTCGAAGGCTACGCGAATATTCGCCTCTATACGCCTTATGTGAACCTCACGAAGGCGGACATAGTTGAAGATGGAGCCCGACACGGCACGCCATTTGCGGAGACCTGGTCCTGCTACAAGGGCGGCAAGCGTCACTGTGGACGGTGCGGGACGTGCGTCGAGCGCCGCGAGGCGTTTCATCTCTGTGGCCACCCAGATCCCACCGACTACGAGGACTGGCTCGACGCGTTGCGCAGGAGGAGCGTGTAATGTTCCGCATCACCAAGGAATTCCACTTTTCAGCCTCTCATCAACTCACGTCCTTGCCGCCTGACCACCAGTGCGCGCGCCTGCACGGACATAACTACATCGTCGAAGTAGAGCTATCGGGCAAGGAACTGAACGAGCACGGCTTTGTCCGCGACTATCACGATTTGGCACCGCTCAAACGTTATATCGACGATAAATTCGACCACCGACATCTCAATGACGTGCTGGGACATGAAAAGGTTACCGCGGAATGTCTGGCCAGACACTTTTATGAATGGTGCAAGGCACGCTTGCCCGAAACCACGGCCGTGCGGGTTAGCGAGACGCCGAAAACATGGGCCGAATGCCGGCCATGACTAATACGCATCCCGCAATCCGCGTGAGTGAGATTTTCGGGCCGACGATCCAGGGCGAGGGCGTGCTCATCGGTCTGCCGACGGTCTTCGTCAGAACCGGCGGGTGTGATTATCGCTGTTCCTGGTGCGACAGTCTGCATGCGGTGGACAGGCAATTCCGGCACGAATGGGAGATGATGTCCTCCGACGCGGTGTGGCAAAATGTGGTCGCGCTTTCCGGCGGCCGCCCGTTGATGGTTTCGCTGTCAGGCGGCAATCCGGCTATCCAGCCTTTCGGTGCTCTCATCAAGCGAGGCCATGATGAGGGCTACCGATTCGCGCTGGAAACCCAAGGTTCCGTGGTCCGGGAATGGTTCGCCGAACTTGACGTGCTGGTCCTCAGCCCAAAGCCGCCGTCAAGTGAAATGAGGACCGATTGGGCCACCGTCGAGGCATGCTTGCAGGCGGCGCAGGACAAGCCGCAAGTCGTGCTGAAGCTCGTTGTTTTCGACGAAAATGACTACGCCTTTGCGAAAGAGGCCGCCGCGAGATTTCCGCGACTTCCAGTCTATCTGCAACCCGGCAATCACACGCCGCCACACCCCGGAAATGAATGCGCGCCTGTCGACGTTGATGGAATAATGAAACGCATGGAGTGGCTGGTTGATAGCGTAACCCGAGACAGGTGGTTCGAAGCCCGCGTGTTACCACAGCTGCACGTTATGCTCTGGGGTAACAAACGAGGCGTCTAGCCAGCACTCGCCGGGGCGACAGCCTTCGGCATCCCATAGCAAGAAATCGACAATCAAGATGCCGATCGCGGCCTCGTAAAGAGCTTGCGTCGACGGCTTCCGGTGGCTGCCAGGCAGCATGTAGCGCCCAGAGCGACACTCCACCCTGACCGTCGGCCTTCTGTCGAATAGGCACGCGCCAGCGGCCAGTGCAGAAATCCGCATAAGCACGATATGAAGGATTGCTGACGAATGTCATTGCCAACGCGGTGGCGTCGCTCGCCGTCGCCCGCTCGCAGGGCGAGCCGGATAAAGTTCGACTGGCAAGGTCCGGTGAACGGCGCTCGCCGCCGGCCAGCTCGCGTGAACGCCGCGCAGCAATTGGGGCAGGGCGAAAGCCGTCAAAGAGGCCAGCTGCTATCTGCAACCGATAGCCATTAGCCCTCGCCAATTTCCAGTGCTGCGGAAATGGCTACCAATCGATCAAACGCGATTGACGCGAGTTTTGCGATCAAAATGCTCAAACTGCAGCTGAGTGCCTGGCCGTTCCACCCTCGAAATATTTGTCGAACTTCACCGCAATGCTCCTTACGAACGGGCGATTTTCCGCCGGCACGACGAATCTGTCGCCTTGGAGTTCGAGCAGTCGAGCAGGATCCTTAAGCGCGAGGGAGCTTGCCAGACGAAGGAGCCTTTGGCCGGCTTTACCGAAGCTCTCCACCAGGTCGATCGCCGAGAAGGCGAAATCGCACATCAGTCGCTCAATGATCCAGCCCCGGACGCGATCGTCGTCGGAAAATGCTATGCCGCGGACGGCGGCCAGCTTACCCTCTTCCACCATGCGCCGATATTCGCCGGTCGAAGGCATGTTCTGCACGTAGCCCTCGGGAAACCGGCCGATGGACGAAGGGCCAAGTCCAATCAACGTCTCGCAGCGATCGTCGGTATAGCCCTGAAAATTGCGATGCAACGCTCCCGTGCGGGCAGCTATCGCCAACGCATCGCCTGGCCTTGCGAAATGGTCGAGCCCGATTGATTCGTATCCCTTGTCCTCGATCGCTCGCGCAGCAAGTTGCGATTGCGCGAACCGCTCCGTGGGACCGGGGAGCCATGCCTCGTCGATCATCGTCTGATGTTTCTTGAACCAGGGCACGTGAGCATAGCCGAACAGGGCGATCCTGTCCGGTTCCACGGTGAGCGCCTGCGCCACGGTGGAACGCACGCTCTCGCTCGTTTGATGCGGCAGGCCATAGAGCAGATCAAGGTTCACGGAATCTACTCCCCGGGAACGAACGCCATCGACGACTGCCTTGGTCTGCAAAAAACTTTGCTCGCGGTTGATCGCCCTTTGCACTTTCGGATCGAAGTCCTGCACGCCGAGGCTCGCCCGCGTCATGCCGATTTCGGCAAGCGCGTCGAGGCGGGCTCCGTCCATATCGTTCGGATCGATCTCGACACTGATCTTGGCATCGTCGAGAAAATCAAAATTGTCTCGCAGCGCCGTCCCCAATGTCACCAGATGCTGCGGCTTCAGCATGGTCGGCGAACCGCCCCCGAAATGAACCGCGCGAACTCGGCCCTTGCCGCTGACAAGGCTGCCAACCGTCGCGATCTCTGCATGCAATGACTGCAAATAGGCGGCGACCGGCGCATAGTGACGCGTATGCTTGGTATGGCACGCGCAAAACCAGCAGAGCCTGTCGCAATAGGGAATATGCAGGTAAAGCGATATCTCCCCGCCGCCTTCGAGCGCCTCCAGCCAGCCGCGATAAACAACTGCATCGATACCTCGATGGAAATGCGGTGTGCTGGGGTAACTGGTATAGCGCGGGACATTCTCACCAAGTCTGGCAGCCAGTTCAGATCGCATGTCGTGGTCACCTGTTTGAGTCGCCGGGACTGTGGACGCACAGATGAGCCAAAGCACTGATTTCGGTCAGCCTCCAGCATGACAAACTGCCGCAAGGATTTTTCTACCGTCGATTGTTATCGTACCGGCGCTTGGGACCGGGAGGGCGATCAGATCGGGAGAGCGATCAATGACACTACGGCACGGTCTTCACAGTTCCGGCATCCCCGTATATTGCCTGTCTTGCCTGGCACGGCACCGTGGCCTCTGCAGCGCGCTCGATCCAGATCGTTTGGCCAAGCTCGCCAAGACTTCGTCGCGGCACAGGGTCGAACGGGGCGTCGAACTGATTGGCGATGCCGAGACCCTCAACAGCTATTCGAACGTGCTTTCGGGCGTGGTGAAGCTGACGAAGAGCCTCTCGGACGGCCGCCAGCAAATCGTCGGTCTCCGGTTCGCGCCGGATTTTCTGGGACAGCCTTTCAAGGCGAAAAGCGCGATCCATGCCGAAGCGGCAACGACTGTCTCGATCTGCTCGTTTCCGAAAGCGGAAATCGAAAAGATGATGAAGCAATCACCGGAGCTCGAGCATCGCCTGCTCAAGCAAACGCTGAACGAACTCGACGAAGCACGCGAATGGATGGTGACTCTGGGCTGCAAGACCGCGCCTGAGAAGGTAGCGAGCTTTCTTCTCATGGTCGCCCGCAACATCGATTCCAGTGTTGGCCCGGCGGCCAGATCGGCGTGCTTCGATCTGCCGCTGACGCGCGCCGGCATCTCTGATTTCCTTGGAATTACGAACGAGACGGTGAGCCGTCAGTTGACCAGACTGAGAATGGACGGGGTAATCCGGATCGAGAACAACCGCCGTGTCACGGTAGACGACATGAGCCGGCTGGAACAGCGTTGCGGTGGGCGGCGGCCGGGGCGCAACCGCCCCTTGAACGAGATCTGAGTGGCGCTCCTGCCGGCTCGTTCGTGGCCGGCGTGACCGCCTTGTCCCGTTCCCGCCCGCTCCATTCGCTATGCTCCCGTGTTGGGGACAAAATGGCCGCCAGCAGCAGCCGCTCAGAGGCACATCACGCGAAATCGACACGTTCCCGTCGTCAAGCTGTTTACGTGGGACGCCGGCGCGACTTGGCTCCTCACGGAAATCGATCCGGACGAGCCGGACATCGCATTCGGCCTCTGTGACCTGGGCTTGGTTACCCCGAGATCGGCAACGTCAGCCTCGCCGAGCTTCCCTCGCTTCGTGGCCAGCTCGGGCTGCCGATCGAGTGCGACCTGTATTTCAAAGCCAAGAAGCCGCTGTCGGCGTATGCGGAAGAGGCACGCCGGGTCGGGCGCATTAGGACATACCCCTCTGGTCAGCGGAGCGCCACCCCAGAGGTGGCGCTTCTTTCGCCGCCGTCCCCACTGTCGTGCATCAGCTATGCGCCATCGTTGACCCAGAAGAGGGTATCTTCGTCCTCTTTCAGGAGGGACTTCGGTACCATAAGCGAGGAACTCGTTGGGAGCTTGGTAGACGGTTCGAGCTTTCAACTTTGGAAGGCTGTCGTAGATGGCTTGCGCTGGCTCGCGTTCACCAAAAAAACCAATCAAGCGGCGGTTGTGGTTCCACTCCAGCGCCCAAGCCCATATCTCGACAGAGGGATGCTTCCGTGTGATGAGCTTGAAAAAGCGGCAATCCCAACTCTCGATGGCCCGTGTAAACCCAACCATCAACGGATTACCCCGCTGACGATCTCATTGATGCAGAATCCGAAGTTTCGGAAATCATGGCGGACCGATTTCCCATCATCCTGATCGATGAATATCAAAACACCGACAAGGCTTGGGTCGAGGTGACCTTGCCCTGTGATCTAATCCGGTTTGAAGTTCGTTCTGGCTCATCGAGAGGACCAGGACATGAAGCGCAGCCGCTTTTCTGAAGAGCAGATCATCGGAATTCTGAAGGAGCATGAGGCCGGGTTTCGGTCGCCGATCTGTGTCGGAAGCACGACGTCAGCGATGCTTCAATCTACAACTGGAAGGCCCGCTTCGGCGGGATGGATGTTTCCGAGGCTCGGCGACTGAAGGCGCTGGAGGACGGGAAGACGCGGTTGAAGCGGCTTCTGGCCGACGCCATGCTCGACAATGCCGCGTTGAAGGATCTCATGGGAAAGAAAATGTATGGTCCTCCCCGTCCGTGCAAGGGTTCGCGACATCGCCGACGACGATTCCAGTTGCATAAATGTATCCGGCCTCTCGCGAGTGAGCTGCTGTTGCAGCCAGGCCATGATGAGATCCGCGCACGCCGTTCCCAATAAATGGTTCGGGCACGAAGCCCGCTTTTTTGCACAGGGCTTACGGCATGCTGATCCACTGTTTCGTCATCACTATTCCCGAGCCTTGCAATCGAGCCGGAGCGTCAGGCGAAAGCAGGGTCCCTGCGTTCGTAGAGCGCTCCCGGCTTGGTCAGGACAACCCAGACAATGCGCGCCATCTTGGCGGCAAGTGCGACAACGGCTTTGTTCGGGTGCATACGGCTCTGCAACCCATCAAGCCAGCTTCCCAGGCGATCCCGGGTTCGATCCAGGTGGCGAAAGCATGATCGCGCGCCATGAACGAGCAGCTTGCGAACGTAGCGGTTCCCGCGCTTGCTGATACCGAGTAGCTTCTGCTTGCCCCCGGTCGAGTATTCTCGAGGGACAAGCCCCAGCCATGCGGCCAGGTCGCGAGCCTTCTGGAACTGGCATCCGGTGCCGACGGCCGCCAGTAGCGCGGTGGCTCCCAATGCTCCGATTCCGGGGATCGTCATGAGCCGGCGGGCAACATCTTCTCGGTCTGCAATCGCTGCGATCTCCCTCGTCACGTCGTTGATGCGCTGCTCCAACTGGCGCAGATCGGCGAACAGGTCCACAAGCAGTTTGCGCATTGCCGGCGAGAGGTCATTCGACAGGTCATCGAGAACCAGTGGCAAGTCGAGCTTGAACAGTCCGGCGCCCTGTCTCAATGCGATGCCGTATTCCAGGCAGAATGCTCGCATCTGGTTGATCAGACGGGTTCGCGTGCCGATCATCTGGTCGCGCACCCGATGCAAGGCTTGGAGGTCGGCTTGCTCCTCCCTCTTGATCGCGGCAAATCGCATAGTCGGCCGCGTGGCTGCTTCGGCGATAGCTTCGGCATCGATGATGTCGCTCTTGTTCGACTTGACGTAGGGCTTCACGAACTGCGCTGGGATCAGGCGAACCTTGTGCCCCAGTGCCAGAAGTCTCCTGGCGATCCATTGCGATCCAGCGCACGATTCCATCCCGACGATTGCTGGCGCTGCCCGCTCAAAGAACTTCATCAACGTATCGCGTCGGAAGCGAACTCGCTGGACGGGCTCGCCGTCGCTGTCCAAGCCGACGACGTGGAAGATGTTCTTGCCGATATCGACACCATAGACGGCCGCGAGGCGCGGCGCATTGCGTAGGGACATTGCAACCTCCTTTGTTGTGACTGCCCAGATGATGCTGCGGGAGGACGGGGCGGACCATCCCATTAATGGTGACGCCCGCGGCCAATCGGAAAGCTGTCGCCCGCCTGAAGGAAGGCTTCGGGATGAGCGAACGGCGGGCGTGTAAAGCCATCGGCTGTTGCCGCATGACGGTTCGCTACGAGACCAGCAGGCCCGACGACCGCGAGCTTCTGGATGAAGGCGATCGCGCAGGAGCGTCGCCGGTTCGGCTACCGGCGTCTGCTCGTGATGCTGAGGCGGGAAAGCTTGGTCGTGAACCACAAGAAGCTGTTCCGGCTCATCACCGAGCGCGGCCGGCCGAGGATGATCGTCAGCGACAATGGCAGCGAGTTCACCTCGAACGCCATCCTCGGCCGGCCGCGCCCGTCGCTTCACCCGCCCAGCAGGGCACAACCCACGCCGGAAACGAACTCAAAACTGGATAGAAACTGGGGGCAACGTCAAAGGCGTTCTTGCTTATACGCCCGTTTGCAAGGCAAAAACCTGATCACCGGCAAATCATCGGCGGAACTCGTTACGATGGCACGTGCGCAAAAGGTGTCGCGGGCAATTGCACCGACTATATACGCGGTATCGCGGAAAAGTTGGCAGAGCTAAAAATTACGGACAAGGCCGTGGAGGATTTAGCAGATGGTCTAAATGAGAGATAGCTCCTTTTTTGCGAATTTAGTGTAGCGGATATTGGGCGGTCTAATTTTGGGGGATATGAAACGTTCAAGATCGACAGTGTTCGGCCGGGAGACATTTTGTTCACGGCTCGACCTGGCACTAGCAAAGCGATCCGCATCGCGACGCATGGCATCGTGTCCCACGCCATGATTTGCGTACAGCATGGCTCTTTCATCGATTCTACGATGGATGGCGTACAGGCTCGGAATCTGCAGCGCGAGCTGTTTGAAGATGACGAAAAGGCGTTTCACTTTCGCCTTAAGGAGCCCGTCGCTCCTGAGGTTCTGTCGAATGTCATCGACTATGCCCGCGCCGAGATCGGCGCGCGTTATTCCCTCTCCGAAGCCATCCGATCAGTGCGGGGAGCGCACAAACCGGGGTCGAAATGCCAATTCTGTTCGCGTTTGGTCGCGACGGTTTATAAAAGAGCCCGGATCGATCTTGTCCCCAACACTGACTATTGCTCACCGGAAGATCTACGGCGTAGTCCCTTGCTGGTGGAGGTGCCGGTCGAGACAGAAATTGTATCTCCAGAAGAGGTGGAATGGTCGAAAGACCGCGGCAATTCGATCAACGCTATGCATATAGCCCAGAACGCCGTTCTCGCTGCAGCGCGCACTGTTGATCCGAATGTGGAGAACTTCAACGACCTCTATTCCCTGCTCGTAAATCGGCCTGACGCGGATCAAGTGATGGCAACGGCACTTCGCGACAGCGGTTATCTCGACTTGTGGCGGATGGAGGTTGCTTTGTATCCATGGCGCTATGACCTGGGCCTCATTGACCAGATGACCGAGTCTCACGAGGACCTGCGGGAATATTGCATTGGTACGATCAAAGAAGCTTACAGCGGTGGCGTTCGGTTCTCCGTGAACCTCATTCAGTTGCAGGCCCTCAGTCGCGACTACCCTCGTGAATCCCTACGCCTGCAGATAGAGCTTTATAAGATCCTCGTTCATAACGACCAGCGGCGCAGGGAAGTCGCCTATGCATGGCTGTCCGAGCACTATCCGGATGACCTAAAACACCACATGGAACAGATCGAGCCCCATAGTCCCTATTGGTATTCAATTGTTGACCGCGTCGAGCCGACCCTGGCGGCACTGTCCCGTCGTAACGTGGAACGCGAAGGCAGGCCGGACGTCTGTTCATCATGTGGAGATCAGCCAGCCCTGGACTATCGTTTGATCAATGGCGTCGAGACTATGCCGGGAGTGCCGTCTTTGCGCCTCTGTGATGATTGCATCGATATTCGACGGGGCATGGGCAACGTGCTGGCCTCGTTCCTGGTCGCGGAATGAAGATGGACGCTGCAAGCGGGGAGGGCTCGCCGCCCTTGATGCAATCGATCCGAGCCCGACCGAGCGTTCTCGACCCCGCGCAACTGGGTCGAATTGAATCTGTCCATCGTGGCTTTCTTTTCCAGCACCTTTACGCCGTTCAATGCCTGTTGTCGGCCGCAACGTTGAAGATGCAGACTGTTTCCGTCGAGGGCGACGAAGACGTCGAGGTGCAGCTCGATGGCACCCACATCTATGTCCAGGTGAAGCACCGTAAGGAAGCCCTCGCCTGGGATGATATCGAGAGCGCCTTGGCGCGATTTGCGGAGTTGCGTGCCGCCCATGCCAGAGGAGTGCGTGAAGGCACCGCGCGCTTCGTGATCGTCTGCAATGCGGGGCCGAACGGGCCTTTGTTGGAAAGGCTTGCTGGATGCGATTTGCCTCCGGACGTAACCATCGACTGGCCGGCGGCCGAACCGGCCAAGCGGATTCTTCCTGTCCCGCAACCCACTTTGATGGAAGCAGTACAAGCAACTTGTGGACTGGCAGAAACCTTGCCGTTTGCAACGCTGGCGCCCGAGACACTTGTCTGGAAGCTGGCAGGCCTCGTCACGCTGGCGGCGACTGGAGAAAAGGCGACCCTCGACCATGTGTTTGCTGCACGGGACCTTCCGGCCCTGTTTGAGCAACTGGTGCTGCAGTTACAGGATCTGCCCGTGCCTCCGGTCCCCTATCGGGTACAACTGGACGAGCCCTCTCTCTCAACGGGCGAGCGCGTCCGCCTGATCGTTGGCTATTCGGGTGCAGGCAAGACGTCATGGTTGGCACAATCCGCCCAGCATGCTCCGAACCCTTTAGTCTATCTCGACGTCGCTGATCTGCCAGGCGCTGCTTTGGCCAATGCCGTCGCGAGGGAGATCGCTGGTCGCTTGCTCAAAGGCGGGCAGGGCCTTGGGGAGATCTTTCTTCCTGGCGCCTCTGGACGCGAAATCCTGCAGCTTCTCTCTCGCCGCATGGATGAACGCGGAGAGGTCGTGACGGTCGCCTTGGACAACGTCCACAAACTGGGCGCTGACGATCTGATCGGTGTAGTTCAGGCGGCTAAGGATATCCGCTTCGTGCTTCTCGGTCGGCCGGAGGGTGAAGTCGCCGCGATCGAAGCCATTATCGGTGTTGCGCGCGAAAACCTATCTGGGTGGGCACCTGATACGGTTGCTGCTGCCGCGCATGACGCTGGATGTCATGGCGATGCCGCGGATTGTCAGCACTTGATCGACTTGACGGGTGGTCTCCCGCTTTTCGTCCTGAATGCGCTCTCTGTGGCAGGATCCGACTACGACGGTTCAGTGAAGCGCCTCTATGCGGACTTGGCGCGCTCGGCCCACACCAGGGAGATGGCGCAAGATCATATTCTTGGGCGCGTCTTTGCTCGGTTGCCGGCCGTAGTGGCCGAGGTGGCGGATCTCCTCAGTCTTTGTGATGTGCCGATCACGCGTGAGGAAGCTGGCTCATATGTCGCCGCCGCTGGAGGGCTGGAGCGGCCGATCTTTTTGCAGGCTCTTCGCCATCTCATGAGCCAAGGTCTGTTGCAGGTCTTCGCCCGCGACAGGATCAAGCTGCATGACGCGGCCCGAGTCGTCGGCACGGGGCGGCTCGCCCTTCACGGTACGGACGCACTGAGGACGCGACAGGAGGCCCTGAGAACAGTGGTTCAGGAAAGCCTTCAAACGAGTTGGAGTCCCGCGAAGCTCTCCCTGTTCTTACGGCTTACGGGTGAGGTTGGTCGGCTCGATCTGCTGGTCGAGATGGCGACGGAAGAGCTATTTCATGAGATGGGCGTCTGGCCCGAGGTCGAGCCCTATCTTGAGCAAGGCGCAGAGGATGAAACTGTTCCTCCGGACCAGCGCATCAAGGCTCTTGATGCGCTGGCCTTCGCGGACATAAAGGCCGGCTCAGATCGAGCGGCCGCTTGGCTGGACCAGATGGACGCTCTCATCACGAAGCATGACCTCGGTGCCGAAGAGCGGCTTCGTGTGGGCATGAAGCGCATGAACCTCTTGGCGAAGGATGGCGATCGCCGGGGAGCAGTGCGCCTAATAGCAGACCTAACACCAATCGTCCAAGAACTGCCCGCCGCACATCGACGGATCTTTTCATATAATATCGCCTGTGCGGAACTCGAACTTGGAGAGCCGACGGCCGCCGCAGAGCGGGTCGAGCCTTTGATTGGCGAATACTATGGGCTCATCGGGCTAACGTCCGCGTTGGTCATGGGCAACAATGCGCCGGACCTCGCCAAAATGATGAAGAAAGGGGCCGACGTTGACGACATCAAGCATCTTGCAGATTCCCTCGACGTTTTCGCCAAGGCAAGGGATGCGCAAGGCAAACCGACGCCTCTCGCGCGTGTTCATGCCCTGAAGTTCTACGATCTGGCACATGCGCCGGATTCTCTGTTCCGTGTCGGACAGGATCTCGTCGACCAGTTTATCCGCCGCCGTGATTTCGATGGCGCCCTGAACGTGATGGAGACGATGATTTTGCCGCAACTTCGGCAATGGAAGTTGGCGGATTACCTCATCACTGTTCGCTCGCACTACGCCGTGGTCTTGGCCTATTGCAGCCGATTTGATGACGCAGAGGCGGAAATGGCGCGGCTCAAGCCCTACGAGCCTGGCCTTAAGCTGTTAGTACAAAACGAACTGGCCGCTCAACGTGAGTTGATCCGGCACCTTCGTGCAGTCGGACCGCCACCCAAATGGGTCCCTGCGCCAGGTTTGCTCCAGCAGATTGCAGCAGCACTGAAGCAGAACGGGCGCCCCCTGTTGGAACGAGCCCCTGCAATGGCTCAGAAGATTGGGCGCAACGAACGATGCCCGTGCGGATCAGGCGAAAAGTACAAACGGTGCCACGGGCGGCTCCGTTGATAGATCGATGTCGAACTCAGAATGGTCGATTCGGCTCCGTTCGTCAGCCAATCGTCGCAGTCATTGATGGGTAAGAAAATAGCGCGTGTCGAAGCTCAATTTCTAATCCAGCTGGACGGGTGTGCCGCGTTTGAAATCGTTCGACGGTATCGATTGAGGCAAGTGGCGTTGGCCCATCGATGACAGCAAGAGGAGGATGGCTTCGTATGACGCTCGCGAGCCGCGCCTTGGCAAAGGGCACATCCCCGTCCAGCACATAGCCTAGCATGCAGCCGACAGGCAGTTGCTCCGCATACTGTTCAGTGAGAAAACGCATCATGCCTTGGGTGACGTATAAGGTGGCCAGGGAACTGCGGCTTCCGCCGTTGATTACGTTGAGCCGCTTGCACTCATAGGCCAGATATCGTTCCCGTTCCCAATCAAAGAGCACGGCAATGTCGATGATACCCTTGCTGTATTTCGAGCCGTCCGTCGCGAGGCCAAATGGCTCGAACTGATACTCGACCCAATGGCACAGTCGACGCACGACGACGTCCTTGGTGAGATGATCGACGAGGTTAATGGTGATGTCATCTTCCTCGGGCTGTTCAGGAAGAACGGCCAAGCAGGCTGGCCACGCCGCTGCGATCCTCTCTAGAAAGCGATCATCAAACGAAACGAAGCTGTCGACCCACTCCTGCATGTCACCGATGAGCATCAATTAGCACTCCGCCGTTGCGGTACGGCTGCGGCCTGCTGGAGATCGAGCGCTATTCCATCCGCATCGGCGAGCGCGGTGGAGCGTAGCCAAAAGCGCATCTGCATCGGCTTGATGAGGTAAAGGTAGTCACCGACGAAAACCCGGAGGTCCGGCATCAGCTGGAAATTGCCATTGAGGGGCCTGTTGATGTGAGCGGCGAGTTGCTCAAGAACGTCACTTAGCTCGCCGCCGGCATCCTCGGCATAGTCTTCATGGCCGCCGAGGTGCAGGCGAAGTATCGCTAGGTCCGTTCCGCGCGCGACCAGGCGAGCATCAATTTTTTTGCCTTTGAACCAGCCCGCCAGGCTGGCCGCCAATGTGCGCGCGTATTGTGCCCGTTGCGGTTTGTCCGGTGAGCCCCACAGTTTCGGGAAGTGGCCTTCATGGGGTTGAAGCGCTGGCAGGATCGCTTCGACGGTATCGTCGATCAGCGCGATTTCATCGGGCGACAAGCAAAAATATTGGTACGCCAGCCGATCGATGGTTCGAAGGATTTCGCTCTCTTCGACCTGCATCGAAAATAGCTTGTTCGACCGCCCGCGTGCGTCGTCAACAATGGAAATCAGCTCACGAGCTGCTTGAGCGGCTGAATGTTCATCGGGAAGATCGGCAGGCGACGGAAATGGCAAGCGCAGCAGGTCGGCCTGCTGGACCTCCGGTCGATCCGAACCGAACGACGCGGTGCCATGAAAGGCGTACCAGACCGCGACGCGACTATTGAGGATCGCGGTGAGGACCTTCGCACGGTCGCCTTGGCCATCCGGAACCACGATCGCCTGGAAGATATGCTGGAAGGTCAGCGGCTCGTCGCAGTAGGCGGCCCGCAGGCGATTTTGCGATGTCTCCACCCCGCGCGGGATAAGAATGCGAGTGCCGTCGAACCCGGCCTCGAATCCGCGACGACGAACCGTCTGCGAAGCGGCCGGATGCAAGCCTTCAGCAGCCTGAGCCAAACGTGAGTAGGCTGTAATTGGTAGGTCTGGCAACCGACCGACGTACTCGCTGGCGAGCGGAGGCGCGTCGCTTTCGCTGTCCTCATTGAAAGGCTGATAGCCTTGCCCGATCACCCAGCGATCGCCCGGCTCTTCACGGCGACGGCTCAGGCTGCCGAAGTCGTTGACGAAGGCCTCCAGCTTGGGAAGCCTGGCGAGGTAACCAAATAGCTTGGCGTCTGGGTCCCGCATCCAAAGCCGTTGCTTGAAGATGAGCGGGTTATCCAGAACCGCGCCGATCCCAAGTACGGCCTTGTCGGCGCTGCTCAGCGTAATGACACGCTTGATGCGGAGATTAAGATCGGCCTTCGGCGCCCAATAGTCGAAACGATATGGGAAGCCGTCCGCTTTCGCGCTGCCGAAGATGATTAGAGCGGCGGGGCGATGGGCTTTCTCGAAAAGCTGAAATCGAAGGTCCGCGAAGTTGATAATGCGACGGACCTGAGATTTCCGGAAGAACGCGTCCCGTGCCTCAACCGTGTTTTGGGCGTGGTTGTGCAAAAATCCCATCGCTGGCAACAGGAACGCGATCAGTCCGTCATCGGCGAGGTGTGAGAGGGCTTTCCAACTGAATGCCCAGGCGTCTTCGCCTCCAGGCATAGGATGGCCGGTCTTCTTGCTCCACTGAACGGACGAGCGCGCCGGGCCCCGGCGGCTGGTCCATGGCGGATTACCGATGATGACGTCGTACCGGACGCCGTGTGGCGACACCTCGAAAAAGTCTCGGCAGACCAGGGTCTTGCCCCAAAGCTCGGGGAGAAGTTTTCCCCGGGTAATGAGTTTTCGGATGTCGCGTGGTGAGACCTCTTCAAGGAGGGCGACATAAAGCGAGAACACCGCGACGCGGACGGCGCCGCCATTTAGATCCCAGCCATTGATTTGGCTCAGCAGCGATAAAAGAGTCTTCCAGGAAATCGTTTGCGTTTTGTGCTTAGCTCGCCAATGCTCGCATAGCCACTGGAACGACCGGACAAGAAAAACGCCCGAACCGCAGGCGGGGTCGAGAAAGTTTCCACTCGTCCGTGTCGCGTCCGGTAACATCTCCCAAGCTTGGGAAACGACGGTGTCGGCAAGGAACATGGGCGTGTAATAGGCGCCGTTTGCACGGCGCTCGGCCTCGCGTTCCCCCAGAAACCGATCATAGACGGCGCTGACGAGCTCGATCGGGATATAGCGGAAGTCATAACCCCAGAAACGTTGCTGGCCTGAATCCGCCATCTCTTCCCGCCCTGATCGAAAGCGGGCCAAGATGGTAAGATGGGCGGCCGTGACTTCCGGCGTCTCGCCTTTCGGTTCGAAAGAGCAGGGCGCAACGAACAGGTCACCATTGAAATCTTTATGGAGAGTTCGAAAGAGCGATCGAAAGAGATCGACGTCGCCGGTTTCCAGCAACGCGGAGAAACTCTCAGCGCTCTTCTCGGTAACGGCCGCAAAATAGGCAGGCGTTACGATCTCACGATCTTCAAGATAGGCGATAAACATCGCCTGGATCAGCAAGGCTTGCGCCGCATCAGGGGCAAGCGCAGCAGCCTGCAGGAGTTCGTGGGACGCATTCAGATTGTCGAGAAGGACTTGGTCGATACGTTCCTTAGGCGGGAAGTAGTCGCCGTAGTCCTTCCAAAGGCGTCCGGACTCCGCGCCAAAGATGAGATTCTGAAATCTTAGCGCTTCGGTCGTCAGGCTTAGGCTGTCAATGAGGCAGCGAGTCTCGAATGCGTCACCAGGATCGCTAAACGGAGTGCGCGCAAGCGAGAACGCTCTGAGCGTGTCATCGGCGATAACTAGCAATAGGCTTGCCAAGCCCTGGTTCCAGAGCGCGCCGTGAAGATCGATAATCTTAGCACGATCATATTGATCGGTTTCGAGAATGGCGACGGTGGGAATTCCTTGGACGCAGAAGATCGCTGAAACGCCCATTTCACTCAGTGCCGCGCGGATAGCTGGGGCATGCGGCACGTCACTAACGGCCTCGGCCGACTCGTAGAGTTCGGGTGAGCGCCGATGCGTGAGTCCTAAGCGGTCCTTCCACTCTGTCGCCAGTGCTGAAGCGGTTACGGCGGTCATGCTCGTTTTCCCCGTTGCTCAGGCTGACTGGCCACGGAAGTCGGGGGAAACTGCAGGTGGCCTTGCACGTCATCGGTTTCAGTCGCCGTGAGTGCGGAGCGCAAGCGAGATATGATCGGCGCGCAAGGAACGCGCAGGGTGGCGGTGTCCAGCGATGGACGATGAGGCGCATTCACGTCCACAAGACGAAGATTGTCGGCTTCGATCAGAGCAACGCAGTTTTCAAGCGACAGCCATGACCTTCCCCGACACTCAGTGAACAGTCGATCGAAACGGTCCCCGACGGTGCCAACGCGGACACCGAAATCCCTGACGAGTTCGGCGACAATTGCCATCGCAACAACGTCCCCAGGGGTGAAGGTGGGCGCATGCCCCTTATGCATTGCCAGCGCGGGAACAGCATCCCGCCACGTGCGGAAAGCATCCACCGAAATGGATAGCAGCTCGCGAATCTGGCTTTGAGTGTAACGCATTTGATCATGTTAGTATGGAAAATGTACCGGATCAACGCGGGATGAACCCCCGGTGCGTTCCCTGTACGTTCTTGCGCCATTTTTGTTCGATTTGCAACCCAATAGGCGGGCAGCAGTGGCGTCAGGTGCATGGCCGGGCCGCCGTCGACAGAACATCGAAAAATGCCACTCAGCGAGCCAGGAGCGGCGGCGATTGCCTTACACAAATCCTTGCACATCATTCCGAAAAGTGCCAAATAGCGCTTTGTAAGCAATGAGTTGTGAAAAGGCTATTTGGTCTTCAAAGCCGCGCCGATCGAGGGATGTCGGAGCGCATCTGGGTCTGACCCCGGCACGCTATCAATCAGGCGAGACGGACATTCAGGGAAGCCGATGCGGTGACGAGCTCGCCCGCACGGCTCTCTATGAAGCGGCTCATTCGCTTGTGCTCAGCAAGAAGTGGTCGTGCCTCAGAGTGCGGGGTATGAACGTCGCCAAGCGGCGCGGTACGGCCCGAGCCCGAGTTGCTGTTGCGCGCAAGCTGGCTGTCATCCTGCATCGCATGTGGAGCGACGGGACAGAATTCCGCTTCGGCAAGGCACCCGGCCCCGTATCGGCATGAAATACGGACAACAGACCAACGAAGGAGGAGTTGATTCCGCCCGAAAGGGCGTGATCCGGATCTTCCCGTCGGGACGATGGGCAAGGCGATCTCGTTAGCAGGCACGATCCTGGGACGAACTCTCCTAAGGTCGTTCAACAGATTGAGACGCCTCGCTCTGCTGACCCATTATGCGACGGCCTAACGTCGACCGCGAAGAGACGCGAGTGACCCTCGGGGCGACATGGTCCGGAAAATTATCAGCAGGAGCATGCAAACAGTCGCCGAGACACCGTTGTTCATAAACCAGCCGGCTGATCTGTTCAGCGAAGATGACCGGACGGAACTGATGGACTTTTTGGCTGCCAACCCGCAGATCCGGCTAGAAGAAGGTAGAAGAAGGGGGAGGAGGGCAAGAGACAACCGACCGGGGCAGCGCGCACCTTTCTCTGATGATGTACAAGGAGCCGGAGGGGTTCTGCGCGCCTGCTTTGCTGTCAAACGGCTTACAGAACTGACCCGATCGGCGTCCAATTTTTCGCAGCCGGTTCACACCTTACGCGTCCTCCGGTGCGGAGACGTCCGGCGTCTGGCTCAGATCACTCTTGGATTGAATCCTGATAACGCGCCTCAAAACTGGAGAGAGCTGATTGGATCGAGTGATACCACTTTGGGATTTGCGAGATTTGCGTGCTCGAGCGCAGACAGTGTTCGCGTGCGGTTCTGGCCATCTCCTCGAAATCACTGTAACCGACCGCAAGGTGATGCATCATTTCTGCAGCTTTGTCCTCGATGTCCGGCTCGTCGAGGACAACGCCATTAAGCCCATTTACGACCTGCCTCTTCAGACCAAAGGCGGACGACACTACGACGGGTTTGCCTCGGAACAGAGCCTCTGTTGCTGTAAGGCCGAAGCCCTCTTCGCGAGATAGCGCAAATACTCCATGGGCGTTCTGTTGCAGCCGGCCGACGATTTCCGCATTTGCGTCGTGGTCCTTCATCGAGATACAGACCAGATACACGCGCCGCCGCACTTCCTTCGATAATTGAGTGCATAATAGGACGCATTTCTCGAAATACTCCCGTCCTTCAGGATCGTCGGCAACATCCAAAGGATCCGGTCCCGCGATCACCAGGCGTGTGTCGTAGGCTTCCGCGAGCGCCGATTTCACAAAGCGATCGTAAGCGGCGATAATCCGGTCAATACCTTTCAGTCCATCCCATCTGGATACATGAAGGAAATACCGTGAGCCGAGAATGTCCTGAAGGGAGGGGGTGGGCTCGAATTCTTGGCTGTTGAACGAAACCGAATGGTCTAGCGTCTGGCCCGCTGGCCCTTCATAATTACGGTTCTTACTTGAAAATGGGCTGATCGATGGCGGGATGATATCTATGGGCACATCAGTATCAAAGGCATATTCCTTGGCGCTTAGGACAATGCGTTGGAATTGATGGAGGTATTCGCCCAAGAATTCCCAGATTTTGTCGACTGTCGGGGTGCGCTTCGGATATCCGATGTGGCATCGCCAGATAGCCGGGTGCGGGTGAGATTCAAGGAACTTCGCAGCTGCAACAAGAGGCTGCGGATCATGAATTAGCACAAAGTCATCAGGCCTGATGATCCTTTCCAGCTCCGCAGCGCCTTTCTTCGATGCCTCAAGATAATGCGGGAGCAGATCATTCAAGCCTGCCACCTTGACGTCGTGAAGAGAATTATGAAGCGCTTTGGTGAATTGAAAAAATTGTTCTTCCTTCGGTTTAAAGATGAGCCAACGCACATCAAAACCGAGCTCCCGAAGCAGGCAAATGTGGTGTGGAAGCATTTCGGCCACCCCACCGCCGAATGCGGTGGAATTTATGTGCCAAATACAACGGCTGCCGATCATGTTACGAGCTTCTCCTGACGAACGAAATAGTTCATCGAGGAGTTCGTCATAATGGTTTCGCTCCGCCACGTAATGGGCAAGTACCGAGCCTTCTACCAGCACCTCATCAAAAAGTGAGGTGCGGGGTTTCGTTGATACTTTCATTCGTGGCCCCTCCCTTAAGTCTGTGGAGCAGGTTCAACTCAGCCGGTTTGAAAGGAAGCCTGGCCAAAGTTCTCTATCCAGTCCCTTGTGTCAGGATGACCTCTGGCGTTGGGGCCGACGCCGACGCAGTCGCAGCCTGCCGCGATCGCCGCTTCAATTCCGGTGGGGGAATCCTCAAAAACCAAGCATCTTTTGCCGGCGATGCGCAGCATTCGCAACAGCGTTTGATAGGGTTGCGGATACGGCTTTCCCTGACTGACGTCCTCGGCTGCAATCATGATCCGCGGCCAGGAGAATCCAGCCGCCTCAAGGCGGGCAAGGGCCGAAACCCGTGCCGAAGAGGTGACAATAGATCGCCTTTCTGCTGGGATAGAGCTATAGAACTCTACGGCGCCCTCTATAGGTTGCAACAGTCTCATCGCTTGAACCTCGTAACCCGCAATGCGATTTGCCTCGCGTTCTGGCGAGAGACCGGGCGCGATCGCCGCCACCAAATCGATGTCGCGGCGGGCGGCCGACATCCGCACCGCGTTATCCGGACAGATCCGTTCCTCCCGTGCCCATCGACGGAGTGCGCTTTCGACCACAGCCTCCGAATCTACAAGGGTTCCGTCCAGATCGAAGGCTACGTGATCATAGTCGTCGAGGTGAACATTAACGGTTGCGGTTTTCGTGCGATTTTTCAATGCTTTCCACCCAATATCAGGCCCAATGATGCTTTTGGAAAGGCAGGCTCTCTTTGTGGTGTGAAATGCCTCCGCGCAGTATTCGATCATGGCTGTGTCAGTGAACTGTGCAGTCATGTCTTCGTCCCAACGGTGTGCCGGCTGCAAAGCGGCAAAAAATCTTCCAAGATTTTCCCGGCGAGTATCTGGCGTTGCTCATTCACCGGCGATGGCAGAGGCGAAGCCCCGCGGCAGTAGGTCATATCCAGATAGATCTTGCCGTTGATCTCCTGCGCTATAGCGCCATTGCCGAGGCGGAACATGATGGATGACCCGGTGTCCCGCTCCCGTTCAGCCAAATGGCCGATAGCGCCAGGACCGAGCATCTAAATTGCGCCTTTACTGAGTGACATCGCCATTCGCCTGGCGTTGGCCATGATTGTGTGGGTCGGATTGCTGTTCCCGGCAAAGTTCATAACGGAACCATCCATCACATGGATGTTGGTCAACCCATGGACCCTGCCGCAGCTGTCCACGACCGAGTTCCTCGGATCGCTACCGGCGCGCATCGTGCCGTGCAGGTGGGAGCTGCCTTTTCCCGGGAAATATGGCTCTCGCTCGATGCGGAATGCGCGAAGGTGGCGCAGAATGTCATCCGCGCGGTCGGCGAGAAAATTCCTTCGTGCACGGTCATTTTCCGAGCTTCGGTATTCGAAACGGATATAAGGGGTACCGTACTGGTCAGCGGCCTCGTCAAGCGCGACGCGGTTATGCGACCATGGCTCTTCTCCGGCTATGTAGTGCAGGCGCACAACGCCCACGTTCTCATTCGGCGAAGGGAAATTCGCTTCATAAATGAGCCCGCCAAATTTGCATGGCGCGCTGTTATGTTCGTAGAACTCATCGGTATAAACGGTCGAATGCGGTCCCCAGTGCGGAGCAAATGCATCGGAGCCCCGATCGGCTCGCTCCATGTAGCCGACGGAGTAGCCGCCAATCTTGAACGAGAGGCCGCGTCCAACGAGGCCGGATTCGTTTCCTATTCCCTTCGGTGCATGGTCACCCTTCGACCGGAGCATCAATGCCGCTGTTTGTATCGCGTTTGCGCAGACGATGACCCTTTCAATTGGGATCCGGATCAGTTCCGATGAGAGCGGCACATAGCACTCAAGGGCTCCAGCCCGACCGTCGTTCTGCATTTGGATCCGGTTGACGAAACAGCCGTATAGAACCGAGATTGTCCCTGGCAGGGCGGAGTCATCCAAAATGTTTCTTGCAAGCACTGATGCTCTCGCATCCGTAGGGCACGCCAGTTCATCGCAAGCCGAACAATTGATGCATCCCTTGTTGGTCCCTGGCGGCCTGATTGCCAGTGGGATGTTTTTTGATCTTATGCCGAGTTCCTGCATTGCATTGGATAAGATCAGCCCACGTGGACTGGCTGGATACGACGGAAACCCATTCGCGCCACTGATCTCCAAGAGATGCTCGATCTCCAAATAGTAGGGTTCGAGCTCCTCAAGGGTAATCGGCCAGTCAATCGCCATGTCAGTCGTAAGATATTGGGAAGCTGACAGATCTGCTTGTCGGTATCTGAACGTTATCGCGTTGTAGAACCCCATCCCCCCGCCGACGCAGCACGCTGTCCAGGGGTTGCCATCGGCGTAGCCATTTGAAGTGAGTGCCTTGCTGTAGGCCGCTTGATGAGGCCCGAGCATGGCGCCAGGACAAGCCGGGCCTCCATATTCCAGGACGGCCACATGGCACCCCTTTTCCGCAAGTGTTCGGGCGACGATCGATCCAGATGGCCCGGAGCCGATAACAACCGCATCGAAGTTTGTGTAATTACACGCGTGCGCTGCAATGTGTCTGATGTCCGTCACGGGCATTAGTCTCCTGTGAGGTTTGTGGTAGCGGGCCAGCGGGCGGTGTTCGCGATTGACATCAGGAGGTGCTTTACACGGGCCGCGTAGTGGCGGGCGGCGATGCCTGCCGGGCCATTGGCTGGGTGGCGGCAGTTGACGAAGAGGCCGTCGTACTTGGATGCATCCGGAAGAGTAGCGGCGGCGGCATTGGTGGGGTGACCATGAAACGTCTTCTCCTTTTCAATGATGACGTGGTGCGGATGACACCGCATTTACTGTGCCAACGAGAAACCGTTTTAACTCAATTCGATGCTTGTACTCTGGTAGTCGCATTTCCAACATTGTCGGACATTGGACAGTGTCAAACGCCAAGCGCTTGCGGGCTCGATCCGCCGTCAAGAATCATGGACGCGGCAGTCTCAGCCTTCGTTTCGAACGTCTTCGTGCTCGAGGCCACCCGGGCGCTGGCCCGCACGCCTGGCCGAGGGCGAAAAGCCCGGACCCAGCCGCTGCACCTTGACACCCTCGTCGCCGACCGGCAGGCCCTGCAGCATCGCCTCGGCGCTATCTCGTCTCGGGTCAACGAAGCTTGCCGCGACAGCTCGCCGACAGCCCGGTTTGGCTCATCAGCGGGGCCGGGCAAAGAGCGGCGTCACGATCCTCACACTCACAGCGATGTTTAGGCAACCGGTCGCAGATCGCGCACCGGGCGGCATAGACGAGTCAAGTGGGCGGTCCCGGAATTAGGTGGTTAACCAGTTCCGGCTGTTCCTGCATGCCGGCCCCTACTGGCTTATGTGGGGCCTGCGCGCCGCGATGCCGAAACGAGCTTTGCCGTCGCCCAATTCGACACGTTGCGATTGCGCCTCATCGAGATCGCCGCGCGCGTGGTCGAGATGAAGACGCAAATCCGCCTGCACCTGCCGACATCCTGCCCGGACCAGCGCATCCTGCGCATCGTCCTCAGTCGCATCCCGCAACTCGCGACATAAACGATGGCGCGCAGACGCCCCGAAACGAACCCGCTGACCGCAACCCGCAAACCCCCGCCTGCCATCACCGACGGATCAACCCCGGCGCCCGACGAGGCCTGTCAAAACGTACCGCAACGGCGACCAGAGCGCCGCCTCAGGCCGTCGAAAGCTCACCGCCGTGCATCAAAAGAGCTAACTGCTGACCAGAGCACGAGGTCTGCGCATTGTCCGATATAGCTGCAAGACTTTGGGCTACCACGTGCGCAGTTCTGCCAAATCGGCAGCTGTCTGCAGTGACTCAGCATCCCAAAGCGTGTGGCCGAGACTAGTCGGGCCGGCTTCCACGTGAGGCGCGCCCGCTGGCCAGAAGGGGCGATCTCGCGCACCAATAACGAACGTTATCAAAGTCTGCGACGGCTGCTTCAGTCGCGAAGCGGCTGGGAAACAAATGCGGCCCTCCGCTCTGGCTCGCCCTGAATTTTTTGCGGCAGGACCCGTAAGTCTCTCGACAGCTAACCCTGTTAACAAACCGATTTGTTGAACGGGCAAGATTTGTTGAACGGGCAAGTCGTCGAAGCGGCGCTTGAGTCGATCGAACGCTTGCAATGAATACCTGGCTGGTATCGATGAACAGAAGAAGCGCTACTTCAACGCTATTCTCAGACGGCCTCGCGACAGACTTAACAAGCCGGTCAGAAATTCTGGAAATGTTCGAATAATCTGCGAACTCGGAAACAGGAGCATACATGGAATCCCACAATAGCGGATGGTTCAATACCGAGGGTTGGATGCGCGAATACGCTGCCCTGCAAGAGCGGCAGCGGACGGAACAGCCACACGGCACGTCTGAGGATCACAGTGGTTTCGAGCAGCACCTAAGCCAATTGCAACTCGGTTCCTCTGATACGAGCTCCGCTGAGGCCAGTTCGCCAGACAGCCCAGCCGCAGAGGTCCATAGAAGGAGTCTCCACACTGACAATCGCGCTATGACACGGAACCTGCGGGATGATCGGTTAGGCAACGCGCGCCACAGCCTAGACCAGCCTCGCGCTGACTTTGACAGCTCCCCTGCAGAGGTGTCGCAGTCTGGGTTACATGACAGGTTGTTCAGTAGCACGCGCTACACTGCCTCGTTTGAACCGCTGGCTGCGCCCACCAGGGATGACAAAAGCCGCGGTTTGTGGTCGCGTTTCAAATCAGAGATCGGAAAAACCTTCGGAAGCAAAAAGTCGTCGGGCGGTTCGGGGTCGAAATTTGTCCCTACAGAGCTTCGCATGGATTTCGCCAAACGCAGTCGCTCTTCCGCCAGCGGGGACATGTATCCCCAAGACGAGCGCCTCATCGAACTGTTTAAGGAAACAGTGCAAGCGTACGAAGTTGTTCCCGACGGCACCATCGGCCGAGGGGCCGGAAAGGTTCCCGCTCCGACCATCAAGGACAATAAGGCGGCTCTTGCGAGTTTTGCTCGTTGGCTGCGAGAAGAGAACAAGAAGCCGATGGCTCCTCGGCTTCTTAACGAGCCAAGGTCGCTGGCCAACGACGTCGATGAGTACATCGCACTCGGAATGGACCATCGTGACCGCCTCAGGTCGGCAATGTCTCATCTCCGGAGGCTTTCGCCTGACGGCCAAGTAATCCAATCAGCTGGCACTGGGCCCCGCCTGATGGGGCGCCAGTCAGCGAATCCTCATCCCGACGACGCTCTCATCATCGATGGCCTACTCAAACAAGAGCTAAGCAAGCTGGGGCCCCGTCCAACTCGCAAAGAGAGCAACCCCGCCTCAGCCATGGCTTCCAAGCAACGGAGGTTTAGCGATTGGCTCCAAAGGGAGGCCAGGGAGAGCATCGTGAGCCGAATCAACGGCACCGATCAGCAGCAAAAGTCGTTGAAAGCAGATTTAAAGGACTTCAGCAAAGCCACAGGACAGCAAGGCGCTCGACTGGATCAGATTCGGCAGTACCTAGGGGCTGAGAGTCAATCGACCAAGCTTCATCCGTATCCAGATGACGCCAGCGTCATCGATGGCCTGGCCAAGGAGCAAGTGAGCAAGCTCGGAAACGACTCGACTCGCCAGCAGAGACAAGCAGTCGCGAAAATTGCTTGGGAGCTACGCAGGTTTAGTGATTGGCTCCAAAAGGAGGGTAGGGGGAGCATAGCGAGCCGGATCAACGGCAGCGATCAGCAGCAACGTTCATTGAAAGCAGATCACAAGGAGTTCGACAAGACCAAGGCACAAACCGCCGTAAGTCTCGAACGGTTTCGGCAGTACGCAAGCGATGGGACCACGACCGGGATCCAATCGATCAGCAGGTATCATCCGTATCCCGACGACGCCCGCATCATCGAAGGGTTTGCCAACGAGGAGCTGATGAGGCTCGGGTCGGACGCCACCGCCCGACAAAAAAACGTGATCGGAAATATTGCTAGCGCGCAACGCGGGTTTAGTGATTGGCTCCAAAAGGAGGGTAGGGGGAGCATAGTGAACCGTATCAACGGCAGCGATCAGCAGAAGCGATCGTTGAAAGCCGATTTCAAGACTTACACCAACGCTAAAGGACAAAGCACCGTGAGTCTCACAAGGCTCGGGCAATACTTACAAGTCGTCGAGGCGAACGCTGCGCTGGGGTTGTCCCTTGAGCAGGCAAGCGGGCGGGAACCTGCCGGTTCGCAAACCGACAGTTACGATCAGTCGCAGCTTTGGCGTGATGCGGACGAGGCAGGAGGCCAGGGGCCTGCCGGGTGGGACCGTCCCCGGTCGGGGCTGTCGTCGCATTCGGACGAACGCGCCGCATCGCAAGTGGAAAGTTACGATCAGTCGCGGCTTTGGCTCGACGTGGACCAAGCCGCGGGCCAGGGACCAGCAGGATGGACCTCTTCCTGGTCATCGCAGGAGGTGGACCACGCTGGGCGGGGGGAAAGCGCCGCCTCCCAGGAAAGCTATGATCAGTCGCAGCTTTGGCAGGAGGTGGACCAAGCCGGATGGCAGAGACCTGCCGGTTGGACCTCTTCCTGGTCATCGCAGGAGGTGGACCACGCTGGGCGGGGGGAAAGCGCCGCCTCCCATGAAAGCTATGATCAGTCGCAGCTTTGGCAGGAGGTGGACCAAGCCGGATGGCAGAGACCTGCCGGTTGGGACCGCCCCTGGTCAGGGCCGTCGTCGCAGTCGGATCAGGATATGGGGCCAACTCAGCCGTCCGCGTCAGCTCGGTCATCAGATATCTACCGCGGTCTTGAGTCCTTGGTCGATTTGCCGTCCACACCGGCCGAGTTGCGTGATGATGCTCACTATGAGCCGTTTCTGGGTACAGCCTCCGATGCTCAGGTTGGGGCGCTCAATCCGCAAGCCTCGTCTCACCGCAGCGGACGGGCGCTCGGCGCCAGGGAATGGCTCGGCGATGTGCATATCCAGGGAGATTACGAACTGCTGGCGCAGGAGCTGCAGAGGGACAATCCAGATCTCGCCGTCCGAACGCGGCTCGTCGATCCCCTGGTAGCTCATTACCATCTGCGCCTGGGCTCCGACAGCGTCGTGCTCAGGGCTTTCCAGCGCATCGTCTATGATCACAATGGCAACGATACAGCCGACTTCCTGTTCCTGCCTGTCAACGATGCCAGCGCTACGGATCCTGACCGCCGCGGCACCCACTGGTCACTACTGCTGGTTGACCGACGCGAGCGGGCAAGGCCGGTTGCGTATCATTACGACTCCGCCCGGCGGCACAACGACCAGCCCGCAGCACTGCTCGCACAACGGCTGGGAGCCCGCGTGGAGACAGTCCGCATGACCCAGCAGCGCAATGGCTATGATTGCGGGGTCTTCGTGCTCGACGGCACGCGGGCGCTGGTCAGGCGATTGGCGCAAAGGCGGCGGCCAGCCATGCTGCACCTCGACAATCTTGTCGTCGATCGGCAGGCACTGCAAAACCGACTACGGGGCTGATGTAGGATCTGCTGGCAGATTGAGGCTAGTGGATTGAATCTAACACTTGGTGCCCACGTTTGACGGCGGCGATGATTTTGTCGGGGTCGGCGGTCCAGGTGAAGGGTTTGGGTTGTCGATTGTGCTCTGCGAGGAAGCGGTTGATGGGCGCCTGCAGGTCGATGACAGAATGAAAGACGCCTCGCTTGAGGCGTCGCTTCGACAGCTTGGCGAAGAAGCCCTCGACAGCGTTGAGCCAGGAGCAAGACGTGGGGGTGAAGTGGAAGGTGAAGCGCTGATGGTGGTTGAGCCGGGCACGCACCTTAAGGTGCAGTCGCCGACGCCATTCTCGACAGGATTGTTCATAACGCCCACCGCATCGTGCTCCTAGGCGACAGCATGCGAAAGCAAAAGGCGGCGCCCCTCTTGACCAGCGCCGAAAACGGCGAAATCAATCACCCATGACGACAACCAGGCACCCGAGGACCACCACCGCCAAACTGTCCGGGACTTAGTGAACACTGTCCGCGACTTAGCGGAATCCCAGTCCGGCTTTTGCGAAATACGCACAAGGAGGCCTCCGGTCTGGAAAACCTCAAGCCATGAGATGTAAAACACCTATCAGGTGCTCTGCGACGCATGGCCAAGGGACCGCTTTCATAATATTAGATTGCGCTAATCATTGCGTGGCCACCGGAACGCACAGGGAACAAAAACGCTGTGGGAACCGCCAGCCCCTGCCGGGCCTCAATTTCACTTCATTGGGTGCTCGCCGCTTTTTCCAAGGCTTTCGACGGCCAGATCATCATGATCGACTCCTGTGTCAGCGTTCGCCAACATGCGGCCAGGGCAAAAAGGGATGACGACGATGTTTCATGTTCCTGCGGCGGGCTCACGACCAAGGTCACGCGCTCGTCGATGCCAAAGGCCGACCAGTCGATCTCGTCCTGACTGCCTGGCAGGCACATGACCGGAAGCCTGCCATGTGCAGAGGCTCATCCGTCAGCTTGTCGAAAGCCAAGCAGCATAGAATTCAGCCGCCAGGCCCAGCTTGAGCGGCAACGCGCTGGAGATCGCGCGGTCGGTATAGCTGTCGACGACCGTCCAGCCTTACGTCTCGGCATGGAGGCGGCAGAACCCCAATTGATCCTCGATCGAGGCGTCTCGCTGATTGTCCGATGAGTAGCAGGCGTAGAACGCGACCTTCATGCGGGGACCTCCTTACTCCGGGAGGCGGTTTCGCATCCGGCTGTCTGTTTCGGCTTGAACGAAGTCCCGTGCGGCTCGATTCGTTCGGCCTCTCGCGCGAAACGCTCCGGTTTCATGGCCTTGCGGATGAACGCTATGATATGGGTGCGGGCACCACGCTTGTTCTGGTCGTTGGCAAAGGCATTGTACGATCTGTGTCGCTTGGTCATTGGGGAAACGGTATCGGCGATCTTGACCGTGGCCAGCAGATGTCCGATTTCCAAGCCGGTCAGGCCGTCGGCGGCCTCGCCAAATGCGTCAGCGATTGCTTGCAGCTGTGATTGCGTGAATGTCTTCATAGGCGTTCCCCCTCGGCCACCTCTAATTATTGACGTTGCCGCCGGTTGCGCCTATTTATCGCCTCGGAGGCTTTGTAAGCGGAAACGCGAGCATTGCCTTTTTTAGGCCGGTTTCAGCCCGGTAGGACGCAAGTCCTGAATGTGCTTGAACCCCCATATTTTTTCACCCCCTCCGTCTAACGGCTGAATCGGAGTCGTTTCACGCGGCTCACCAGTGGCGATAGTTCACCACGAGCGTCCGCTGTCATGCCTTTGAGCCGGAGTCCCCAACTGATGTTCCAGGCAAGCTGGATGAATGGTTCCGAACCAATGAGAACCTCGAAGGATTATGGTTTCTTCACGGTCGATGTGCCGAAATTCTGGGGGCCGCCGGAGACCATCTAGTGGGCGCCGGCTGAGGCATAGATAAGATTGCTATAGCTCACTTTTTCCGCTATCATGAGTTATAGAAAGGCGCTCTATAGCTCATGGTATGGAATTGGGAGCAGGCCGACTGGCCGCATTTTACCTACGACAAGATGGCATTGGACCCGCTGGAAAGCGAGTTCCTATTGCGATCGGGCGAGTTCCTGGGCGTGTTTCGCCATGTTGGCCCCGATGACCGCGACCAGATCCGCATCGATCTAATCAGTGAAGAGGCCTTGAAGACATCCGAGATCGAGGGTGAGTATCTCAACCGGGAAAGCCTGCAATCATCCTTGCGGCAGCAGCTGGCGCTCGGAGGCGAGAATAGGCGCGTCCCGCCCGCCGAGCGGGGCATCGCCGAAATGATGGCCGACGTGTATCTGCATTTTGCCAACCCGCTCTCGCATCGCACGCTCTATGCCTGGCACAAGATGGTGATGTCAGGCGAGCGGCGCATCGAGACGATCGGCAACTATCGCCAGCATGCCGATGCCATGCAGATCGTCTCTAACCGGCTGGACAAACCCAAAGTGCATTTCGAGGCGCCGCCCTCATCGCGCGTGAAAGCCGAGATGGACGCGTTCACCATCTGGTTCAACGATACCGCGCTCAAGGGCAAGACTCCGCTTCCCGCGCTGACGCGCGCCGGTATCGCGCACCTTTATTTCGAGAGCATCCATCCGTTCGAAGACGGCAACGGCCGCATAGGACGTGCCCTTTGCGAAAAAGCGCTGGCGCAAAATCTGGGCGAGCCGAGCCTCATCGCGCTGGCCTACACGCTCGAGCGTCGCCGCAAGGCCTATTACGATCATTTGGAGGCCAGCAACAAAAACAACGCGATCACCGATTGGCTGATCTACTTCGCCAGCACAATCCTAGAAGCGCAGCGCGTAACGCTCGCCCGCGTCGAATTCTCCGTTGCCAAGGCCAAGTTCTACGAGCACCATCGGGGGCAGTTCAACGAACGCCAGGAAAAAGCCGTCGCCCGGATGTTCCGGGAAGGTATCGCCAGTTTCAAGGGCGGCCTCAGCGCGGAGAATTATATCGCCATCACCCAGGCGTCGCGCGCCACGGCGACAAGGGACCTGCACGATCTGGTTGCCAAGGGTGCGCTGACAAGAACCGGTGAACTCCGACACACACGTTACATGCTGAATATTCGTGACGATCGTGCGTAGATCCCATCAGCGGATGACTAAGTCTGTACCACCGCGCGGCGGTCGAGCGACTGCGACAGCACGGCCACCGTGACGGCCAGAAGCGCGAGCGCGGTGCCCACCAGCGGCAGGTTCGCGTAGGATACGCCCCAGGAGATGGCGAGCCCGCCGATCCAGGCGCCGCCGGCATTGCCGACATTGAAGGCGCCCTGGTTGAGCGTGGCGGCAAGGTTTGGCCCTTCGGCGGCCGCCTCGACGACGCGGATCTGCAGCGGCGACACGACGATGAAGATCAGCATGCCCCACAGGAAGACGATCGCCACGGCCACGCTCGCGATGGCGCCGAACTCGGTGAAGACGGCGAACAGCAGGGCCATGGCGAGCAGCGTGGTGATCACAGTCGGCATCAGCTTCCAGTCCGCCAGCCTGCCGCCGATGATGTTGCCGATGGTCATGCCGGCGCCGAACAAGAGCAACACCCAGGTCACGGTCGCCGTCGACAGGCCGGACACGTCGGTGAGATAGGGCTTGATGTAAGTGAAGACCGCGAACAAGCTGGCGGAGGCGAGCGAGGCGATCAGCATCGCCAGCCAGACCTGCAGCTTGCCGAGCACGCGCAATTCGCCGAGCAGACCGCCACCGCTAGGCTCGGCGACATCCGACGGCACCAGCCAGGCGATGGCCGCGACCGAGACGAGGCCGATGCCGACGACGGCGAGGAAGGTGTCGCGCCAGCCGAAGGCTTCGCCCAGCGCCGTGCCGGCGGGAACGCCCAGGATGTTGGACAGCGTCAGGCCGGCGAACATCAGCGCAATCGCGCTCGCCCGTTTGTTGCGCGGCACGAGGCTCGCTGCAACGACGGAGCCGATGCCGAAGAAGGCGCCGTGGCCGAAGGCGGTGAAGACCCGCGCCGCCATCAACAGCCAATAATTCGGAGCGATGGCGCAGAAGAAGTTGCCGATAACGAAGAGGGTGGCGAGGCCGATGAGCACTGGTTTGCGCGGCAGGCGGGCGGTCGCCATGGCCACGATCGGCGCGCCGAAGACGACGCCCAGCGCATAGCCGGTGACCAGAAGGCCAGCCGAAGGGATCGAGACGCCAAGGTCGGCCGCGACCTCCGGCAGCAGGCCCATAATGACGAATTCGGTGGTGCCGATGCAGAAGGATGCTATGGCAAGCGCTAGGATTGGCAGCGGCATGGGACGTCCCTGCTAAAACGGTCCAAGACCGAGATTGTCTGGACGGCCGCGATGCACGAGCTCCACCATAGCAACACTGGAATCAGAAGAAGGAGGGCGGCCTTTTTCGAACACAGGCCGGGCTGTTGAGGCGGGCGGCGTCTGAGCGACGGTCGTCAACAGGACTATTCTGGCTCGGGCGACCTGACGTTTCTCTCTCATGGGCAACTGTGGAGGAAACGAAAACATGATCAGCTGCCGATGCCGATTGCCTCCGCGCAAGTTGAGGAAATCTTGGCGAGAACTCCGGCGGCTTTTTTTCGACACTAGCCGTTCGCCACGGCCTCACATGCCTGCGCCCGCGAGCACGGTTCGGTGTGGAAATCATGTCTGTTCTTGCTGTTCGCCGGGGACCCCCCGGTGAACACAGGATGACGAGGTTGGCTGACCTGGCGACTCTAAACATTACAGCGCTGCGCTCCAGTCTGGAGCTCAATGCCCCTGATGCTGCAAGCAAGCGCTATGCCACCTTGGGATCTTGTCCCTGTCTCAGGCTCCCCGAGCTATAGGCGTTGAACGAGAAAGCATCGTGCCCTGCTCGCAGAGTCGCCTCGACAGGGCTATGGTTCTTGTTATCGAGCGCAGCGGTTTCCACCGACTTGCCGTGCTCTCTTGCCAATGGCCGGCACGCGGCTGAGCGATCTCATACGCATCGCAGGTCTGCGCCACATGCGGTCTCTGATGCCATACTGCCTTGGGATTTCGGTCATCGGTTTCGACCAGACCAGATCGTGAGCTCGGCCCGCGTCATTCTCAGCACGTATCTTCCTTCTCGTATCAATCGCCAGCAACGTGAGCCAGCCTCTCGGCAATTTAGACGCGCTTGGCCTTACCTCCGCCTAAATGAAGATTTCGTGGATGCGCTCGGGCCGCGCCATTCATCAAAACGGAACGAATATCCGCCCTAATTTTTCTTACCCCAGGTAGCCGGGAAAGGACTTCCCGATGGATCTCTTCGTAGCCCCGGATGTCCTTTACGCAGACAGTCAGCCGCGGTTTCAGTGGGGTCGAGCCGCGGTGAGAAAACCGCTGTGCAGGGTTGACCCACGCTTTCTATTCGAACCCAAACTGCCGATGACAGTATGTTCGCGCTTTCCAGCCGACCACCTCCCTTTGAAGTTGCGCGAACCATCCGGCCATGGCGAGTGATGGCCGCAGCAGCCAAGGGACAAAGCAGGGGTTGAGCGTTCACCAGCCGGTATCCGGCATTTGATTTTCCTCCTGGCAATCCAGGGGGCTTGCGATTTCTCGTTTTTGCTGCGCCTATCCCCAAGTCAGAATGTTAACTGGCTTGGGCAAACCAACGCTGCAACCGATACAAAGGAAAAATGGATGGCAACTGGCACGGTAAAGTGGTTCAACAGCACGAAGGGCTTCGGCTTCATCCAACCCGATGCGGGCGGCCCGGACGTTTTTGTCCACATTTCCGCTGTGGAGCGATCGGGTCTTTCGACTCTCGCTGACGGCCAAAAGGTTAATTACGAGATCGAGCAGGACCGCCGCACCGGGAAATCCTCGGCCAGCAATCTCAGCAAAGTAAAGTGAGCTGACGGCTTCTTGCGCATGGCGCAACAGCCGCCCGACGGCGAGCCTCTACCGACCGCCGCAGATGAAATCGCGCGTGAACATGAAATCGACGGAAGCCTCGCGCAAATTGTTGCAGGCCGGGGAACGCAGTGCAAAAGGCGGGAGTCTCCCCGCCTTTCCAAGTCAGCACGCCGGAACAACACTCAGGCCGCGCCGTTTTTGCGGGCCCTCTTTGCCGGCGCGGCCTGTTCGGCCCGATCAGGCTTTCGACCCAGGCCCAGGGTCTTGGCTAAAGCAGAGCGAGCTGCGGCATAATTCGGGGCAACCATCGGGTAGTCTGCCGGCAGGCCCCACTTTGCGCGGTATTCGTCGGGCGTAAGGCCATAGTGGGTTGAGAGATGGCGCTTCAGCGACTTGAACTTTTTTCCGTCCTCCAAGCTAATGATATAGTCGGGCGTGACCGATTTCTTGATGGGAACGGCAGGCTTGAGGTCCTCAGGCTTTGGGACCGGGCCGCCGATCGTGCCTTTTAAGGCGGCATGAACCTGGTCGATCAGGCCAGGAAGGTCGCTCACCGGGACCGGATTGTTCGAGACGTAGGCCGATACGACGTCGGCGGTAAGCTCGATGAGGGCATCACTATTGCTCTCGATTTCTTCTGTCACGGAACGCTCCTAATTTTTATGGCTTCTGCAAAAATCAGCTTGATTAATGAAGGCAGCCACAGAACGCAATGAAAGGTTGCGTTCCAGCCCTAGACGCATAAATTACTCGGTTCGGCATTGTAATGCCCTGATCCT
Source organism: Mesorhizobium album (assembly GCF_033977205.1). NCBI lineage: Bacteria > Pseudomonadati > Pseudomonadota > Alphaproteobacteria > Hyphomicrobiales > Phyllobacteriaceae > Mesorhizobium > Mesorhizobium album. The sequence continues at coordinate 97,143 of NZ_JAVIIW010000024.1, forward strand.
GCCACTCTCCAGAGGCAAGTGCGCCGAGGGAGAAATCTCCAACTAAACGTGTTCACGAACAGAGAAGGGCTCGCCCAATGAGCAGGGTGGCGCGCGCGGACGCAGCTTCAGTTTCGTCGGCGACGTTCGCGCCGCTGGAGAGCCCCACCTTTCGCGCGATCTGGCTTGCCGCACAGCTGTCCGGTCTGGGCTGGCTGTTTCAGACGGTTGCGGTCAGCTGGCTGATGGCGACCATCTCGACCTCGGATGTGATGGTCGCCCTGGTGCAGACCTCCACGACGCTTCCAGTGTTCATTCTATCGATCTTCGCCGGAGCCATTGCCGACAATTTCAGTCGCCGCCATGTCATGGCCATCGGCTGGTGCGTGATAGCATTGTCGTCGATCATGCTGACCGCTGTTGTGGCGCTGGGATTTTACAATCCTTGGATGATCCTCGCCTTCAGCTGCCTGGCTGGATGCGGCGCTGCCTTCACTGATCCGGCCTGGCATGCTTCCGTCGGAGACATCCTGCGAAAGCGCGAAGTTCCGGCCGCGGTCACGCTGATCTCGGTCGGCTACAACGCCATGCGAAGCATCGGTCCGGCGCTCGGCGGCGTCGTTGTCGCCTCCTTCGGACCCCTAGCCGCCTTCGCCGCAGCGACACTGACCTATCTGGCGATGCTGTGGGCCATAGGACTCTACAAATGGAGCGGTCGCGCTTCGCCTCTTCCCCGTGAGCCATTGAGCACGGCCATTCATGACGGGGCCCGCTTCACGGCGCTGTCGGGAGAGATCAAGGCGGCGATCGCGCGTGGATTCCTTTTCGGTCTGACGAGCATCTCGATCCTGGCGCTGCTGCCACTGGTTGCCCGGGACCAGCTCGGGGGAGGGCCGATCGCTTATGGTGTCCTGATGGCTGGATTTGGCGCCGGCGCCTTGTGCGCGGGCATTTCCAACAACGCGCTGAGACGGTCGCTGTCGCAAGAGCGTCTGACGACGCTCGCCTGTATTGCCTGCGCCGCCTGCTGCCTGGCGCTTGCCTTCACGCCTTCGCTGGTGGTGGCGGCGATTGCCTTGACGCTGGGCGGCGCGGGTTGGGTCGTCACCTGGACGGGACTTGACGTCAGCGTGCAATTGTCGAGCCCGCGCTGGGTCGTTGGCCGCACGCTCTCGATCTACTCGGCCCTCTCGTCGGGAGGTGTCGCGGTCGGCAGCTGGATTTGGGGCGTGGTGGCCGAAAACCATTCCCTGACGCTAGCGCTCGAGGCCTCTGCGGGCGCTCTCTTGTTGGTTGCCGCCACCGGACTGCTGCTCCCGATCCGCCAGTGGAAAGAGGCCGACCAGGATTCGCTTGGCTTCGAAACGCCGGCGCTCGCCCTCGACTTGAAGTCGAGAAGCGGCCCGATCGTGGTTAAGATCGAGTACTCCATACCGGAAGCCAACGTCGAAACCTTCCTCGACCAGATGCAGGAACGCCGCCGGGTGCAGAGCCGCGCCGGCGCCCGGCACTGGAATCTCCAGCGCGACCTCCAGGAACCCTTGCATTGGACGGAGACGTTCCGCACGCCGACTTGGATGGACTACCTTCGCCTCAACCACCGGCTGACCGCGGAGGACAGGGAACTGGATCGGTCTCTCCTCGAACTGCATGCGGGAGAGCTTCCGCCTCGCACGCGGCTTGCGATCGAGCGGCCGACCGGAGCGCCGCGCAGGCGGGAGCAGTCGGGGAGCTTCTTTTTCCGACGGTGATCTCGTCTCGATTTGGTAATCGCTAACTGCTCCAAGCGCAGGCATCATGATGGTGGCAAAGGCCGCCGCGAAGTTCGATGGCGATAGAGCGCGGCTGGGGGATCGCTATCCACAGCTCTACAAGCCGAACAGTGGTGCCAACGACGCGCACGCTGCGGTCCCGCCGAAGCGCCGCCGGGCGCTCCGCCTTGCTGTCGTCATGTCGCTCAAGTTTTAGACAGATCAGCGAATCACAACGGGCAGACCAGTCAATCGGCTGTCCAATCAATTCAATTCTGGGGGAATGTTCAGCTGGCGTGGCTGCCGGCGTTCCAAGCAGCTGGATTCCGTATGCCTTACGGTCGCAGCCGGTCTAACCTACTCGCGTCGGCCATACCGTTCGCACGTCAGTTCAGCCGGCCATTGTCCCTTGGCCAAAAGCAACGGTTTGCTCCGGCGGCTCTCAGATTCTGCTCAGCTCTCATAGCGCGTCAGTTTGTTGTCAGGTCAGCCAAGCTACGTTCCGCCTCAAGGAAGCAATGGTTGTTAGGTGTGTTGAAGGTGATTGCGACCTCCCGACCGCGAGCGAATGGTATTCGAGCGTCGGCCCGGCCAAGGGCCTGCTCGATTTACCGATCGGACAAGGTGCTTCCTTCAGAGCTCCCGGGTTCGGTGCCCTAGGCGCGCTTTGGGGTTCCTGAGCGACGACCATGTTGGCTCGCCTGTCGTTGCTCCAGACACTTTAGGCGATGCGTTGTTGCCTGGATCGGAGACGAAACATGACCAACATCGGCCGGACGGGAAGATCGCGCATCGGAGGCACTCCAGCCGGTGACGCCCCGGACGGCAGGTCCCGCGCCGCATCAGGTCACGCCGCGGCAGAAGGTGGAAACGCGTTCAACTCGATTGTCGAGCGGACGCACCGCGAGCCGCAGGCTAGCGAAGCTTCCTCCAGCCGCGTCG
>NZ_JAVIIW010000025.1:0-99296 GCF_033977205.1 Mesorhizobium album
CAGCTTGCGGTGGTTTGAAGCCTGCCCCTGACGGCCGGCTTCGAGGGACCTGCCCTCATCTCTTGTGCAGTTCCGCACCTCCATCGCTGTCAGCGCGTTCGTGGCACACAGCCGTCAGCATATCGGAAATCATTCCCGACATAGCTGCCGGCCGAAGCATGTCGTCTAGGCGATGAAGGCCCCGACTAAGCAGCATGGTATTTACATCGTGGAAGAAATCATAGACGTCCTGCATCGCGATCTCGAAATCCTTGAGCCGCAGCTGGTAGAGCAGCAGAGCTTCCGCGTTGAATTTCGACGTTTCTACAGTTTCGCGATGCATGGGACTGATTCCCCCCAACAGCTATGACTAGGGGCAATGGCGATAGTCGTCCAGCTAAGATTCACGAGCCCCTGAAGCAGACTTCGGCAGTCGCGGACCAATTGGGCTAGCAGGCTGTTGAAGAAGTGCTGGCGCGGTTGTTTGGAGCGTGATTCACTGCTGCCCTGATGATTTGGGGAGCGTGGATGCGCGGATTGGACGAACGGGCAGGTTCGCTGTTTTCCTATGTGGACCTTGAGGCGCGGGTTCGGCGGGATCATCCGCTTCGGGTGATACGGGAGATCGTGAACACGGCTCTTGTCGAGATGGACGGCGATTTTGCCGTGCTTTATCGGCCCGGGCTCGGCCGGCCCTCGATTGCGCCGGAGCGCTTGCTGCGTGCGATGCTGTTGCAGGCTTTCTACGGCATTCGCTCGGAGCGTCAGTTGATGGAGCGGATGGAGTTCGATCTTCTGTTTTGCTGGTTCGTGGGGCTCGGCGTTGACGAGCCGGCCTGGGATCATTCGAGCTTCACCAAGAACCGGGATCGGCTGTTGGAAGGCGAGATCGCGGCGAAGTTTCTGCGCGCGGTGCTGGCGCAACCAAGGGTGAAGCGGCTGTTGTCGTCGGATCACTTCTCGGTGGATGGGACGCTGATCGAAGCCTGGGCATCGATCAAGAGCTTCCGCCGCAAGGATGGCGGCGACAACGATCCGGATGGCGCTGGCCGCAACGCCGAGCGCGGCTTCCACAAGGAGAAGCGCTCCAACGATACGCACCAGAGCACGAGCGATCCGCAGGCGCGGCTCTACAAGAAGGGCGACGGTCAGCCGGCGAAGCTGTGCTACATGGGCCATGCGCTGATGGAGAACCGCCACGGACTGGTCGTGGACGGCGGCGTCACCCAGGCTACGGGCAAAGCCGAACGCGAGGCTGCGCTTGCCATGTTGGAACGCCGGCCATCGCGGCGGCGCATCACGCTCGGGGCCGACAAGGCCTATGACGTACGCCAGTTCGTCAAGGACCTGCGCGAGCACAAGGTCACGCCGCACATCGCCATCGACGGTCACCTCAGCAAAACCGGCAAGCCTCGTGTGACGGCGATCGATGGCCGCACGAAGCGCCATCCGGGCTATGAAGCCAGCCAGCGCTGCCGCAAGCGGATCGAAGAGGTGTTCGGCTGGATCAAGTCATCGGCCGGCATGGCCAAGGTCAAGCTGCGAGGATGCGCCCGTGTGGGCGCGGCCTTCACCCTGAACCTGGCGGCCTACAATCTGGTCCGCTTGCCCAAGCTGCTGGCGGTACAGGCATGAGCCTCGCCGGCCGTTGGCGGATCGTCGCGATGCCCGACTATGTCGAGGACTATCGCGACATGATGGAGCCCGCCTACATCGAATTCGCGACCAACGGCTCCGGCGAATTCGCCTTCGGCTGCGTCACCGGGCAGATCTTCGGCGCGGGCGACGGCAATCACCTCGCCTTCTCCTGGCAAGGCAACGACGAAATGGACGAAACCCAAGGTGATGGCTGGGCCGAAATCCAACCAGACGGCTCCATCATGGGCCAAATCTGCTTCCACAACGGTGACGAAGCTGACTTCATCGCCCGCAAGTGGACTTCTTCAACAGCCTGCTAGAGCTCGCACAGGACGATCAAGAATCCGCTTGAGCTCAACTGCGCTTGAGGTTCTACAAGCCCTGCCGAACTGGATCTGGCGCTTCCTTCGAAGGCGAATGAGGCTGCCGTTGGCAAGCAGGAGATCGACGTGACGGCAGCGTGCGGAAACAAGGTGGCCGGCAGCAGGGTGGATTGGCGGGCATTGTGGGCAAGCGGCGACCTGGCGCGCTTCTGCTTCATCAGCCTCGGCATCCTGCTGCATGCCACCAATGAGACGATGGTGGCGACCATCATGCCCGCCATGGTCGGCGAGCTGGCGGGCGTGCAGCTCGTTGGTTGGTCGCTGGCGATCTACGAGCTTGGCGCCATCGTTGCGGGTGCTGCGGCAGGCCGGCTGGTGAACTATGTCGCGCTGCACTCCAACATGATGGTCGCCGCCTTGCTTTACGCGACCGGCGCCCTGATCTGCGCCACGGCGCCTGCCATGCCGCTATTCCTCATCGGACGCCTGGTCGAAGGGCTCGGCGGCGGCGCGCTCGTGTCGCTCGCCTTCGTTTCGGTCGAGCGGCTCTTTCCACGCAACATCTGGCCGCAGCTCTTCGGCATCATATCGGCAATCTGGGGCGTCGCCGCCTTCAGCGGCCCGATGCTCGGCGCGATCATAACCGAGTTCCTGTCATGGCGCTGGGCCTTCGGCGTCTTCACGCTTGGCGGCGCGGCAATGGCCCTGGCCAGCTTCATCGTGCTCGACACGCCTGAAGCGGCGAAGCCGCGGGCGGGCAGCGGCACGGCGCCGCCCTTCCCCTATCCGGCGCTTGCCTGCCTCGCGGTCAGCGTCGTGCTGATCGCTGCTGCCGGCATCGACATTGCCCTGCTGCGCTCGTCGCTGCTGCTCCTCTCCGGCCTGATCGGCCTGGCGCTGTTCTTCCGCATCGATGCTCTCAGGCCACGCTCGCGCCTCTTCCCGTCACTTTTGTTTTCATGGCGCTCGCCGCTCGGCAGCGGCATGACCATGGTTGCGGCATTCTCCGTGGCCACCTGCACCTTCACCATTTACGGGCCGCTGCTTCTGACCACGCTGCACGGCATTCCGATCCTGACGACCGGCTACATCATCGCCGCCGAATCGATCGCTTGGTCGATCCTGTCGATCCTCATCGCCAATGCGCCGCTGGAACGTGAAAGGCTGATCATCGTCATCGGCGCGCTGATGATCGCCTCCGGTCTCGCCGGCTTCGCTTACACCATCCCGGCGGGCTCGATTCCGCTGATCCTGCTCTGCGCCCTGCTGCAGGGCGGCGGCTTCGGCGTCTGCTGGCCGTTCCTGACGCGCGTCATCGTCGCTTCGGCCCGCGACGGCGAGCAGACGATCGCCTCGGCCGCCGTGCCGACCATGCAGCGCATCGGCTATGCGGTGGGCGCAGCCCTTGCCGGCATCGTCGCCAACGCCAGCAGCTTCTCGGAAGGGCTGAACCGCGAGGCGGCCGCCGGCGTCGCCGGCTGGCTATTCCTTGCCTTCGTGCCGCTCGGGATCCTCGGCTGCATCGCCGCCCTCAGGATCGCACTACCGGCCATGCGGCCCCAGACAGCGGCCGGCTAAACGACGGTTGCCTGCAGCCGCTCGGCAATGAGCGCGGCGAGCCGTGCTGCCACCTCGTCCTTGCCCATCTCCGGCCATTCCTCGACCCCGGTCCTGGAGACGATGCGCACCTTGTTGCGGTCGCCGCCCATCACACCCGACGGGCCGATGCCGCTCGCATGCGAAACGTCGTTGGCGACGATGAAATCGGCGCCTTTCTTCCTGAGCTTGGCCTCGGCGTTGCCGATGAGGTCCTGCGTCTCGGCGGCAAAGCCGACGACAAGACCGGGCCTCTGGGCATGATGGCCAATGCTGGCGAGGATGTCGGGATTCTCGACCATCTGCAGCGCCGGCGGCCCCTTTCCCGCCACCTTCTTGATCTTCTCGCCGGAAGCGTTAGCGGTCCGCCAGTCGGCAACCGCGGCGACGAACACCGCCGCGTCCGCCGGCAAAAGGCTCTCGACCGCATCTTTCATTTCGACTGCGGTTTCGACATGCGTGGTCTTGACCCCGGCCGGGTCGGCGATGTTGACCGGACCGGACACCAGCCGGACATCGGCGCCGAGCTTCGCCAGCGCCGCCGCGATCGCGTGGCCTTGCTTGCCGGACGAGCGGTTGGCGATGTAGCGCACCGGGTCGATCGGCTCATGCGTCGGCCCCGAGGTGACGATGATCCTGCGGCCCGCGAGCGGCTTCGGCTTCTCGTCGAGCATCGCCTCGATCGCGGCCACGATCTCCAGCGGCTCGGCCATACGGCCTTCGCCGGCCTCGTTGCTCTCCGCCATCTCGCCCTTGGCCGGGCCGACAAAGGCGATGCCGTCCTTTTGCATGGTCGCCCGGTTGCGGCGCGTCGCCGGATGCGACCACATTCTTGGATTCATCGCCGGCGCCATCAGCACCTTCTTGTCGGTGGCTAAAAGCACCGTCGAGGCAAGATCGTTGGCATGGCCGTTGGCGAGCTTCGCCATCAAGTCGGCGGTGGCTGGCGCAACGACCAGTAGATCGGCATCGCGCGACAGCCTTATGTGGCCGACATCGTGCTCGTCATTGCGGTCGAACAGGTCGGTGAAGACATGGTCGGCCGAAAGCGCGCCGGCCGAAAGCGTGGTGACGAATTCCTGCGCGGCCGATGTCATCACCACCCGCACCGAAGCGCCGCGCTTGCGCAGGCGCCGGATCAGGTCAAGCGACTTGTAGGCGGCAATGCCGCCGCCGATGATGAGCAGGATGCGCTTGGCCGAGAGGGTCATGCGGTTTGCCGCAGATTGGCTACGCCGCGGTAGCGCAATATCAAAACCGCCATGCGGCTCGACTAAGCTTCGGATGGTCGCATAAAGGGTTTCGCCCTCGGGCGCGGCCGCCGCTCCCGCGGACAGAACGCTTTTGCCCAGGATGTCGCGTGCCTCTTCCTCCATCGACACGCCGCGCGCCGCGGCACGTTCGCGCAACTTCTGTTTCACATCGTCCGCTAGATTACGGACCGTGATCGTGCCCATGATCTCAGCTCCTAGCCATCGACGTTACGACCTCGTCGCCGCTTGCAATGCTAGCAAACGTGGCGCTAGCATTGCAAGCAGTCAGAGCAATTTCCACGCTATATAGATCAACGTCAGCGCTATCACCCACAGCGCCACGCGGCCGGAACGGGTGTGGCGCGCCTCGGCCTTGCCGATGGCATGCGCGGTGGCCTCGTCGAAGCGCAGGCCGTGCTCGGCCATCAGGTCGATCTCGCGCGACAGCCGCTCGGTGCGGGCCGCAATGTCCGGCGCCTGCCTCGCCAGCGACACCAGGGCCTTGCCGGCGTCGCGCGCGTCGGAAAGCATGCCGCGCGGGCCGAGATTGCCGGCGATCCAGTCGCTGACAACGGGTTCCGAGGTCTTCCACATGTTGAAGGCAGGATCGAGGGTTCGGGCGACGCCTTCGACCACGACCATGGTCTTTTGCAACAGCACCAGTTCGGTGCGCGTCGCCATGTCGAAGAGGTCGGTGACCTCGAACAGCAGCGTCAGAAGCTTCGCCATCGAGATCGTGTCGGCCGACTGGCCGTGGATTGGCTCGCCGATGGCCCGGATCGCCTGCGCGAAGGCCGAGACATTGTGCTGGCGCGGCACATAGCCGGCCTCGAAATGCACCTCGGCGACGCGGTGATAGTCGCGCACGATGAAGCCGTAGAGGATTTCGGCAAGGAAGCGCCGCTCCTTCTTGCCGAGCCGCCCGGCAATGCCGAGATCGACGGCAACGATGGTGCCGTCCGGCTCGACGAACAGGTTGCCCGGATGCATGTCGGCATGGAAAAAGCCGTCGCGCAGCGTGTGCCTGAGGAATGACTGGATCAGATTGGCGGCAATCGCCTTGAGGTCGTGCCCGGCGGCGGCAAGGCCGGCCAGATCGTTCATCTTGATGCCGTCGATCCACTCCATGGTGATCACGTCGCGGCCGGTCCGTTCCCAGTCGACTGCGGGCACGCGAAAGCCCGGATCGCCCTTCGTGTTTTCAGCGAGCTCGGAAAACGCGGCCGCCTCGAGCCGCATGTCCATTTCGACCTTGGTGGTCTGCGCCAGCGTTTGGGTCACCTCGATCGGCCGCAGCCGGCGCGACGACGGGATGTACTTCTCCTGTAGGCGCGCGGCGAGGAAATAGCTCTCGAGATCCTGGAAGAAATGATGGCGCACGCCGGGCCGGATGACCTTTACCGCGACGCGCGAAGCTCTCCCGTCACGAAAGACCTCGGCGCAGTGCACCTGGGCGATCGAGGCTGCCGCCACCGGATCGCCGAAGCTTTCGTAGAGATCGTCGATCTTGCGGCCGAGCGAGGCTTCGATCGCGTGAACCGCCTCCGCTTTCGGGAAGGTGTGCATCTTGTCCTGCAGCAGGGCAAGATCGACCGCCATGTCGTTGCCGACCACATCGGGCCGTGTCGCCAGGAACTGGCCGAGCTTCACGTAGGACGGGCCGAGCCGCACCACTGCCTTCGCCAGCCGGTCGCCGCGCTCGTAGGTCCGCGCGCGGCGGCGCGTCAGCAGCCGCGCCAGCTGCCAGCCGAGCTTTGGCATGCCGGAGAGCTCCTCGCCCGGCAGCGCCGCGACAACGCCTTCGCGGACCAGCACCCAGCCGGCCCTGACGAGCCGAAAGGCGGCGCCGACGCTGCTCATCGCCCAGCCTGCCTCAAGGATCCCGGCCTCAAAGCTTCCAGCCCGAATGGAGCGCTGCGATGCCCCCCGAATAGTTGCGGAAAGTGACGCGATCGAAGCCAGCCCGCGCGATCATCGCCGCGAAGTTCTGCTGGTTGGGGAATTTGCGGATCGATTCGACCAGATAGGAATAGGGCTCGCCGTCGCCGGTCACCACCTTGCCGATCCTCGGAATGGCATTGAAGGACCAGGCCTCGTAGACCCTGTCGAGCAGCGGCATGTCGACCTCGGAGAACTCGAGGCAGAGGAAGCGCCCGCCGCGCTTCAGCACGCGGAAGGCTTCGCTGAGCGCCACATCGATGCGCGGCACGTTGCGGATGCCGAACGCGATCGTGTAGGCGTCGAACGTATCGTCCTCGAAGGGCAGAGCCTCGGCATTGGCCTCGACGAAGTCGGCGTTTGCCGAAAGGCCCTGCTTCTCGGCGCGGTCGCGGCCGACGGCAAGCATCGAGCCGTTGATGTCGAGCACGGTGGCATGCGCGTGGCGGTGGCTGGCCTCGACGATGCGGAAGGCGATATCGCCCGTGCCGCCGGCGACATCGAGCACCTTCCAGCCGGGTCGCTTCGGCGGATTGAGCCACGCGACCATCGCGTCCTTCCACAGCCGATGCAGCCCGCCCGACATCAGATCGTTCATGATGTCGTAGCGATTGGCCACCTTATGGAAGACGTCGTTGACGAGGGACTGCTTGTCGCCCGCCCCTACCTTCCTGAAACCATAGGAGGTTTCCATGCCGCCCGCGGCCGTGGTTCTCTCAACTGACATTATTGTGATCCGCCATAAAACCGGCGGGACCATAGCCGATCGATGGGGCCGACGCTATTGTCCGAAGCGCGGTTTTCAGCCGCGCCTTCGAGACGGGTTCGGGCAGGGTCTCGCATGACTTTCCGCCCGCAATTCACGCGGGGACAGAGTACCGGACGGGATGACCGCATGATCTTGAAAGCCGAATTGCACTGCCACATCGAAGGGGCAGCGGCGCCCGACCTTGTCGTCAGCCAGGCCCGCAAATACGGCAAGGACCCCTCGCCCTACATCCAGAACGGCTCCTTCGTCTGGCACGATTTCTCCTCTTTCCTCGCAGCCTACGACTTCGCCTCCGACCTGTTTCGTACGGAGGAGGACTATGCCCGGCTGACCGATCATTACCTGACCAGCCTCGCCCGCGACGGCGCGATCTATTCCGAGATCTTCACCTCGCCGGATCACGCCAAGAAGGCCGGACTGTCGCCCAAGGCCTATACGGATGCGCTGGGCGAAGGCATGTTGCGCGCCAAGGCGAGGACCGGAATCGAGGGGCGCATGATCGTCACTGGCGTGCGCCATGTCGGCGTCGAGGCGATCGAGCAGGCGGCGCGTTTCGCCGCCCGCTGCGGCCATCCGCTGGTGACCGGCTTCGGCGTCGCCGGCGACGAGCGGATCGGCGATGTCGAGGATTATGTCCGGGCCTTCGAGATCGCCCGCGAGGCGGGCCTCGGCATCACCATCCATGCCGGCGAGCTGATGGGCTGGGAAAGTGTGGCGGCAGCGCTCGACCACATCCGCCCCTCCCGCATCGGCCACGGCGTGCGCGCCATCGAAAACCCCGACCTTGTGCGCCGCATTGCGGCCGAGGGCGTGGTGCTGGAATGCTGCCCCGGCTCCAACATCGCGCTCAAGGTGTTCGCAAGCTTCGCCGACCATCCTTTCCCGGCATTGCGCGCGGCCGGCTGCAGGGCGACCCTCAATTCCGACGACCCGCCCTATTTCTGGACCTCGCTGAAGCGCGAATACGACATCGCCGCCGAGCATTTCGCGATGGACGACAAGGCGCTCACCGCCGTCACCAGGACGGCCATCGAGGCCGCCTTCGTCGACCGGAAGACCAAGGCAGCGTTGCTTGCCCGTCTCAGCAGCGGCGGGCGCTGATTCTTCTTCTGGATTTCTTTTGCTGGATTCCTGGCAAAAGCTGTGGTGGATGACGGCTGGCGGTTTCTTGGCCGGCGCAATGCCGCTAGGGTCGCTGCAGCAAGCCGGAACTACAGGAGATCACGATGCAGGGCGTCACCGTCGTCGACCACCCCCTTGTCCAGCACAAGCTGACCATCATGCGCAAGAAGGAGACCTCGACCGCAGGCTTCCGTCGGCTGCTGCGCGAGATCTCGCTGCTCCTTGGCTATGAGGTCACCCGCAATCTCGAGCTCACCACCACCACCATCGAGACGCCGATCGAGGAGATGGAAGCGCCGACGCTGGAGGGCAAGAAGCTGGTCTTCGCCTCCGTGCTGCGCGCCGGCAACGGCCTGCTCGAAGGCCTGCTCGACCTGGTGCCGGCGGCGCGCGTCGCCCATATCGGCCTCTACCGCGACCACGAGACGCTGGAGGCGATCGAGTATTTCTTCAAGGCGCCGAGCGACCTCGCCGACCGGCTGGTGATCGTCGTCGATCCGATGCTGGCGACGGCGAATTCGGCGATTGCTGCGATCGACAAGCTGAAGGGCCGCGGCGCCACCAACATCCGTTTCCTCTGCCTGCTCGCGGCGCCCGAGGGCATCGAGCGATTCACCAAGGCGCATCCGGATGTCCCGATCTTCACCGCCTCGATCGACCGCCAATTGAACGACAAAGGCTACATCATGCCCGGCCTCGGCGACGCCGGCGATCGCATGTATGGGACGAAGTGAGCGGCTTTCTTTACCGCTCGTTTACGCAAGAATGCGGTTCCGCCGCACGTTAAAGCTGAAAACACCATGTCGGGCTTAAGGATCGGGCCTTCACGAAGGTCGATCCATGCTGCGCAAGCTGCTCATCCTTGGCGTCTTTGCCGGAACCTCGGCGTCAATCCCGATCGTCTATCAGTCGAACCCGCAGCTGCTCGACAGCTTGCTGAAATCGGCGGTCGCGCCCAAATCGCCGGTGCCGGAGCCGGACGTCAAGCTCGCCTCGGTTCCAGCCAAGCCGGCGGCACCGATGCTGCTCGGCCGCCAGGTGCTGCTCAATGCCGACGAGCGCGGTCATTTCACCTCCGCATTCAAGCTCAACGGCCGCCAGATCGACGGCATGATCGACACCGGCGCGACGCTGGTCGCCATCAACACCTCGACGGCGCGTCGCATCGGCATCTCGCTCAACCCGTCGGATTTCAATCAACAGGTGAACACGGCGAACGGCGCCATCAAGGCCGCCGTGGTGACAGTCGACCGCCTGCAGATCGGCAGGATCTCCGTCGACAACGTCCAGGCGGTGGTGCTCGACGACCGGGCGTTGCAAACCAACCTGATCGGCATGAGCTTCCTGCAGCGGCTGCAGAAATACGAAGTCCAGAACGGCGCGCTGCTGCTGGTGCAGTAGGCGCGCTCCTATAGCGGCAGGATTCGCCTGAGCACGGTCTTTTCGGCGGGCGGCTTCGAGGCGCCGATCGTATAGGCGGAACGCACCGCTGCGGCGGCGACCTCGGCATCCGCCTCGGTGCGCGCATGGACAAGCGCCAGCGCCTCGCCCGCCCGCACCTCCGCGCCGACCGGCAACAGCCTGGTGAAGCCGACGGCGTGGTCGATCCTGTCGTCCGGACGGGTGCGCCCGCCGCCAAGGGCAACGACCGCGAGCCCGATGTCGCGCGTCGCGATGCCTGTGACGAAGCCGTCCTCGGCCGTTTCCACGGCGAATTCCACCGCTGCCTTCGGCAGATATTTTTCAGGGTTCTCGACGAAATCGGCGGGACCGCCGAGCGCCGTCACCATCCGCGCGAACACCGCCGCCGCGCGGCCGCCGGCAAGTGTCTCGGCGGCGCGCCTGATGCCGTCCTGGTTAGACGAGGCAAGTCCGGCCGACTGCAGCATTTCGGCGGCGAGCGCCAGCGACACATCCTCCAGCCGCCGGTCGCGGAACCGGCCCGTGAGGAAGTCGACAGCATTCTTCACCTCGACCGCATTGCCGGCAGCCGAGGCCAGCGGCTCGTTCATGCCCGTCACCAGCGCCGAGGCCTTCAGGCCCGCGCCATTGGCGACCTCGACCAGGCTGTTCGCCAACGCCACCGCATCGCGCGACTTCTCCATGAAGGCGCCGTTGCCGACCTTGACGTCGAGCACAAGCGAGCCCAGCCCGGCGGCAAGCTTCTTCGACAGGATCGAGGCGGTGATCAGCGGCACCGACTCCACCGTGCCCGTCACGTCGCGGATCGCATAGAGCCGCCGGTCGGCGGGCGCGAGATCGGCGGTCTGGCCGATGATGGCGCAGCCGGTTTCCAGCACCGTCTTGCGCAAGCGCGCCACATCGGGCTGGCTGGTGTAGCCGGGGATGGCGTCCATCTTGTCGAGCGTGCCGCCGGTGTGGCCAAGACCGCGGCCTGAAATCATCGGCACATAGGCGCCGCAGGCGGCGACGATCGGCGCCAGCATCAGCGAGACGTTGTCGCCGACGCCGCCGGTCGAATGTTTGTCTGTGACCGGCCCCGGCAGGTCGGACCAGTCGAGCACATCGCCGGAATCGCGCATGGCGAGCGTCAGCGCCACTGCTTCATCGCGGCTCATGCCTTTGAGGAAGACGGCCATGGCGAAGGCGCCGATCTGGCCCTCGGAAATGGTGCCTGCCGTCAGCCCCTCGATGAAGGCCGATATCTCGGACGCCGACAGCCTGTGGCCGTCACGCTTGCGGCGGATGATTTCTTGGGGAAGCATCAGCTGTCCGGCAGGCCGTCTTGGAAGACGCGCCGCAGGATCGTCGCCAGCCGCGCGCCGCCGACCGGCGCCATGTCCTTGGTTTCCTGGTGCGAGAGCTCCGCCCCGGTCATGCCCGCCGCCAGGTTGGTGATGACCGAGCAGGCGGCGACCTTGAGGCCGAGGAAGCGAGCGAGGATGACCTCCGGCACGGTCGACATGCCGACGGCATTGGCGCCCATGACGCGTGCCATGCGGATCTCTGCCGGCGTCTCGAAGCAGGGGCCTGAGAACCACATGTAGACGCCCTGGTGCAGCTTGGTGCCGGTTGCCTTGGCCGCCTTCTCGATCGCCCCGCGCAGACCCGCATCATAGGCCTCGGCGAGGCCGACGAAGCGGCGATCGCTCGGCTCGCCGATCAGCGGATTGGAGCCGGAGAAGTTGATGTGGTCGGTGATCAGCATCACCGAGCCCGGTCCCATCTCCGCATCGACCGAGCCGGCGGCATTGGTCAGGATGAGATGCGAGATGCCGACGCCGGCAAGCACCTCCAGCGCCGGGCGCATCGCGGCGGCGTTGCCGTGCTCGTAGTAATGCGCGCGGCCAGAGAGCATCAGTGCGGGGGTGCCGGCGAAATAGCCGGCCACCACCTCGCCGGCGTGGCCGGAAACGCCGCTTCGCGGGAAACCCGGCAGCTCGGCATAGGAAATGCGGCGGGCATCCTCTACCTGGTCGACCAGCCCGCCAAGGCCGGAGCCCAGAACAAGGGCCGCGGTCGGCGCCAGCCCGTCCAGCTTCTCGACCAGATGATCCAACGCTTCCTTCATTTGAGCCCGTTCTTCATTTCAAAACATCGCCCCTAAAGCCGTAAGGCAGCATCTCGCCCATGGTGACCGTCTCGACCACGCCGGCATTGTCGCAGAGATAGAGCTTGGTCTCCGGCCGGCAGAATTCCGCCAGCCGCTGCCGGCAGCCGCCGCAGGGCGTGCATTTGGCCATGCGCTTGGCAACCACCGCGATCTCGGTGATCTTGCCGCCGCCGCCCATGATGTAGTGACCGAGCGCCGTGGTCTCGGCGCACCAGCCCTCGGGATAGGACGCCACCTCGACATTGGCGCCGGTGAAGACGCGCCCGTCCTCGGTGCGCAGTGCCGCACCGACGGGAAACTTCGAATAGGGCGCATAGGCCTTGGCCATCGCCTTCTTCGCCGCCTCGAACAGATCATGCGACAATTTCTTCTTCTCTCCCCGAGATCGTGTTCAAAAGCCGGCTGCCCTCGAGACCGGGCCGTTTCCCGACCTCAGCGTTCCTTGACATAGGGCACGCCGCCGGCGCGCGGCGGGATCGCCTTGCCGATGAAGCCGGCGAGCAGGATGACGGTGAGCACATAGGGCAGCGCCTGCATGAATTGCACTGGCACCTTTCCGATGATTGGCAGCGGCGTGCCTTGCAGGCGGATCGACAGCGCGTCGAGGAAGCCGAACAGCAGACAGGCGAACATGGCGTTGACCGGCTTCCATTTGGCGAAGATCAGCGCGGCAAGCGCGATATAGCCCTTGCCCGCCGTCATGTCCTTCACGAAGCCGCCATTTTGCACCATCGACAGATAGGCGCCGGCCACCCCGGTGAGGATGCCGGTGCAGATCAGCGCCCGGTAGCGCAGCCAGGCGACCGAGATGCCGGCGGTGTCGACGGCGGCCGGATTTTCGCCGACCGCGCGCATCCTGAGGCCGAAGCGGGTGCGGAACAGCACCCACCAGGTGAACGGCACCATCGCGAACGCGAAATAGACCAGGATCGAATGGCCGGAGATCAGCTCGGAATAGATCGGCCCGAGGATCGGCACGCCCCTCAACGCATCTGCGCCCGGCCAGACGATCGCCTCGAAGCGCTCGCCGGGCTGCAGCGCCGGCGTGCGGCCGCCCTGCTGGAACCAGGCCTGGCCGAGGATGATGGTCGACCCTGCGGCGACGAAGTTGATGGCAACGCCGGAGACGATCTGGTTGCCGCGATGCGTGATCGAGGCAAAACCGTGCACCATCGCGAAGGCGACCGAGATCAGGATGGCCATGCCGAGGCCGATGAACGCGGAATGGAAGACGGAAGCCGCGGCGGCGCCGGCAAAGGCGCCGACCAGCATCTTGCCTTCGAGGCCGATGTCGAAAATGCCGGCACGCTCGGAATAGAGGCCCGCCAGGCAGGCGAGCAGCAGCGGCACCGACAGGCGGATGGTCGAGTCCAGCACCTGGACGATGGCGTTGAAACTATCCATCTCAGGCCCCCTTCCCCTTGACCGCTTCGATGCCGACTGCCTTCGGGCTGAACGAGGCGAACAGCGCCTGGATATACGGCCTGAACATGTGCTCGAGCGCGCCGGCGAACAGGATGACCAGGCCCTGGATGATGACGATCATGTCGCGGCTGATCGCCGGCATCTCGAAGGCGAGCTCGGCGCCGCCCTGGTAGAGCATGCCGAACAGGATCGCGGCGAGCACGATGCCCACGGGGTGCGAGCGCCCCATCAGCGCCACCGCGATGCCGACGAAGCCGGCGCCGGAGACGAAGTCGAGCGCGACATTGTGCTGGTCGCCCATCACCGGGTTGAGCGCCATCATGCCGGCCAGCGCGCCGGAAATGACCATGGCGATCAGGATGATGCGGGTTTCCGAAATGCCGGCATAGCGCGCCGCCTTCGGGCTGTGGCCATAGGTGCGCATCTCGTAGCCGAGCTTGGTGCGCCAGATCAGCAGCCAGACGAGGAAGGCCATGACCAGCGCCAGCAGGAAGCAGATGTTCAGCGGCGCCGAGCGGATCTTGGCGCCGAACAGTTCGAGGATCCAGTTGAGCTTCGGCAATTCCGCGCCGGGCAGGAAGTTGCGCGTCTGCGGCGCCATCGAGCCGGCCGGCTTCAGCACGTCGACCAGCGCATAGACCATGACGCTGGCGGCGATGAAGTTGAACATGATGGTGGTGATGACGATGTGCGAGCCGCGCTTGGCCTGCAGATAGGCCGGGATCAGCGCCCACAGCGCCCCCATGCCGGCTGCCGCGATGATCGCCAGCGGGAAGGTCAGCCACCACGGGAAGATGCTGTCGAGGGTAAGGCAGACGACGCCGATGCCGAGGCCGGCTATGTAGCCCTGTCCCTCGCCGCCGATGTTGAACAGCCCGCAATGGACGGCGACCGCCACCGAAAGCCCGCTGAAGATGAAGGTCGTGGCGTAGAAGAGGGTGAACGCGATGCCCGTGCCCCGGCCGAAGGCGCCCTGGACCAGGATGACGGCGGCGCGGAACGGATTTTCGCCGACCAGCATGACGACGAAGCCGGCGACGATGAAGGCGACCGAGAGATTGATCAGCGGGATCAGCCCGTAGTCGGCCCAGGCGGGCAGCTTGGCGTAAGGCGTGCTCATTCAGCAGCCTCCTGGTGCTCGACGCCGGCCATCAGCAGGCCAAGCTCGCCTTCGGTCGCCTCGGGGCCGCGCTCGCCGACGATGCGGCCGGCAAACATCACCAGGATACGGTCGGAAAGCGAACGGATCTCGTCCAACTCGACCGACACCACCAGCACGGCCTTGCCCTGGTCGCGCATGGCGATCAGCCGCTTGTGGATGAACTCGATGGCGCCGACATCGACGCCGCGCGTCGGCTGGCCGACGATCAGCACGCCGGGATCCTGCTCCATCTCCCGGGCCAGTACGATCTTCTGCTGGTTGCCACCGGAGAAATTAGCCGTCTTCAGCCGTGGATTGCCGGGGCGTATGTCGTATTTCTCGATCTTGTCCTTCGCGTCGGCCATGATGGCGTCGACGTTGAGGAATGGACCTTTCAGATAGCGCTCGTCGTCATGATAGCCGAGGATCGAATTCTCGTTCTCCTCGAAGGCGAGCACCAGTCCGACATGATGGCGGTCCTCCGGCACATGCGCCAACCCCCGGTCGCGCAATTCGCCAGGGTCGGCCTTGCCGGTAAGGTCGACCGGCTTACCTCCGAGCATGACCTCGCCCGAGACGGCGTGCCGGATGCCGGAGATCGCCTCGAGCAGTTCCGACTGACCGTTACCGGCAACGCCGGCGATGCCGACGATCTCGCCGCCGCGCACGTCGAAGGAAACGTCGTCGACCATGGTGACGCCGCGTGAGTCCTTCACCGTCAAATTTTTGACCGACAGCTTGATCGCGCCGGCTTTCGACTCGCCCTTCTCGACCCGCAAGAGCACGCGCCGGCCGACCATCAGCTCGGCCAGTTCGCCGGCCGTGGTCTCCTTCGTCGCCCTGGTTGCCACCATGGTTCCCTGGCGCATGACCGAGACCGTGTCGGTGATAGCCATGATCTCGCGCAGCTTGTGGGTGATCAGCACCACCGTTTTTCCCTGCTCCTTCAACTGCTTGAGGATGCGGAACAGGTGGTCGGCCTCGGCCGGCGTCAAAACCCCGGTCGGCTCGTCGAGGATCAGGATCTCGGCGCCGCGGTAGAGCGCCTTGAGTATCTCGACGCGCTGCTGCAGGCCGACCGGCAGTTCCTCGATGATGGCGTCGGGATCGACCTCGAGGCCATATTCGCGTTCCAGCCGTTCCAGTTCCGAGCGCGCCTTGGCGATGCTGCTCTTCAGAAGCGCATCCGTCTCGGCGCCGAGGATGACGTTTTCCAGCACCGTGAAATTGTCGACCAGCATGAAATGCTGGTGCACCATGCCGATGCCGAGCGCGATTGCGTCGTTGGAGGTGTTGATCGACACCGGCTTGCCGCCGACGCGGATCTCGCCGCTGTCGGCCTGGTAGAAGCCGTAGAGGATCGACATCAGCGTCGACTTGCCGGCGCCGTTCTCGCCAACGATGCCATGGATGGTGCCGCGCGCCACTTCCAGGTTGATGTCGCGGTTGGCGCGTACCGCGCCAAAACTCTTGTTGATGCCTATAAGCTCGATTGCGGCTTGCGCCATGCAGCCTGTCCCACTCGTATTTTTTTATCGCTTGGTCAAAACGCCTAGCATGATGCCCCGCCCGTGCCAATTGGCCGGAACGGCATTCACTCTCGACAAATCCCCGCGCGCTTGTCAATTTCGAAGGTGGCCGAGAGTTTCACATTCACAGAACCCGGGTTTTGAATGACCATGCCTGACGACCGGCTGACGACACTGGAAATCCGCGCCGCCGAGCAGGAAAAGACGATCGAGGAACTGTCCGGCCAGATCGCTGAGCAGTGGAAGGTGATCGAGCGCATGGAACGCAAGCTCGCCGCCCTTACCGACCAGTTCCTGGCGCTGGAGGAGCAGGCCGCTCCCGATGTGCCGGTGACCAAGCCGCCGCACTGGTGAGCGGGCATTGGGGGCTGACGAGCCATGGGGGAGAACGGTGATGGCCAGTGAAGGCGACCGCGTCGCAAGGGCCGGCGACTATGTCTTCGGACTGATGGACGAACGGGAGCGGGCCCGCGCCGAGCGCGACCTTCAGGTCGATCCCGCCTTTCGCGACGCGGTGCTGCGGCTTGCCGAGCGCATGCGTGCGCTGGACCCTGCAGGACCGCCGAATGCGACTTCGGACGATCGCTGGAAGCTTGTGCACCAGCGGCTTGCCGAACTGCCGCAGATGCGGCTTGCCGGATTGAACGAGAGCGAGGCGCAGCCGCCGCCCGTCGTGATCAACAAGATCGAGCGCAAGCCCTACGGCATCGGCCTGCATTCGCTTGGCGGCCGGCTCGGCTTCGTCATCGCGCTCGCCCTGTTGGCGGCCTTCGCGCTGGGCTATCTCGCCGGCACGCTATAAGCCAAAAAAGAAACCGCCGGGCTTTCGCCCGGCGGTCCACAGACTGAGCTTACTTGCCGATCAATACGGGCACTTGTTGTCGGCGGTGTAGTCGTGCACCTGGACCTTGCCGGCGATGATGTCGGCCTTGGCCTTTTCCACGGCCGCCTTCATCTCGTCGGTAACCAGCGCCTTGTTGTTGTCATCCATGGCGTAGTCGACGCCGCCTTCCTTGAGGCCGAGATTCTGGACGCCGCCCTTGAAGGTGCCGTTCTTGCCATCCATGAAGGCGTTGTAGACGGCGACGTCCACGCGCTTCATCATCGAGGTCAGCACCTTGCCGGGCTGCAGGCCGTTCTGGTTGGAATCGACGCCGATGCCGAGCTTGCCGGCATCCGCCGCGGCCTGCAGCACGCCGACGCCGGTGCCGCCGGCTGCGGCGTAGACCACGTCCGCACCCTGGTCGATCTGCGTCTTGGCGATTTCGCCGCCCTTGGCCGGGTCGTTCCAGGCGGCCGGCGTGTCGCCGGTCATGTTCTGGATGACGTCAGTTGCGCCGGCCGACTTGGCGCCGCCGACATAGCCGCATTCGAACTTGCGGATCAGCGGGATGTCCATGCCGCCGACGAAGCCGACTTTTTTCGACTTCGAAGCCATCGCCGCCATGATGCCGACGAGGTAGGAGCCTTCGTTCTCCTTGAATACCAGCGAGCGGACGTTCGGCAGGTCGACGGCATCGTCGATGATGGCGAAGTTGAGGTCGGTATATTCGGCCGCGACCTTCTTCAACGCATCCTCCCATGCGAAGCCGGCCATGACGATCGGATTGCGGCCGTCCTCGGCGAAGCGGCGCAGCGCCTGCTCGCGTTGCGAAGCGTTGGAGACCTCGAATTCGACGTAAGCCACGCCGGTTTCGGTCTTGAACTTCTCGGCGCCGTGAAAGGCGGCCTCATTGAAGGATTTGTCGAACTTGCCGCCGAGATCGTAGAGGATAGCCGGCTGGACATCCGCTGCGAAGGCCGGAAGAACCATTGCAGTTGCGGCCAGAAGGCCGAGAACGATACGTTTCATGTGATCCACACCCTGTCGGTTATTTTCCGTTTGCACCGCCTGCCTGCCCGGTTCTCCGGCAGGCATGCGACGTCAGGCAGGAAGTGTATACCCCTCCCGCTCGCGGGCAATCTGGCATGGCCCGAAACAAAATTCACGCGGAATTTTGACCTGTTGGAAAAAGTGGCCAACCGACCGTTTCGGGCGAAGCGAAACGTCCGCGTCAGTTGGTCGGAGCGAATTCATGGCGCCGCCGCCGGTAGCCGATGGCGTAGAGCAGGAACGCCAGCACCGCGAACACCGCGAAGCCCGGCTGGCTGAGCACCCAGGCGATGATCCCGTCCCAGATCAGCGGATTGGCCTTGGCGCGGACATAGGTTTCGAAGGCGGCGCGCGTGTCGGGCGATACCGCCAGCCAGCTTGCGTTGAGCGGCGTCATCACGAGCGCCGATGCCGCGACCGAACGTGTGGTATCGATCACCGCCATGATGACGCAAACCGACAAGGCAATCATTGCCGCCAGCCGAAAGATGAAACGCAACATCCAACGCACTCCCCGGGAAAAGCTCCCGTCTGCCCCGCAACCGACATAGAGCGTGCGCAACCGCCACGCAATCGCGACACGCGATTTTGAGCCGATCTTGTTTGACGCAATCCCGGACGGAAAACCGCTGCGCACTTTTCCTGGAATTGCTTTTAGGCGCTCGGCGCCGGCTTCCGCCGGTTGACCCGCCAGATGGCGAAGATTCCGCCGGCGATCGCCCCGACGATCAGGCCTGCGAGGCCGACGAAGACGGCGAAAAACCCGCAGGCGCCCTCGAAGCAGCTCATGTGGCTGGCGTCCGCGATCAGCGACCCGGCGAAAAATCCGGCTCCGGCGCCGATGGCGCCGCCAAGGATGATCCCGAGCAGCGCCGCAAGCAGCGAGACTAGGAGCGGCGGACGCGCGGTCTCAGAATTGGCATAGACCGCCTCGGCGCCGGCGCCGGGCCGCAACAGGTAGATGCAGAGCAGGCCGATAGCGATCTCGGCCAGCGTGAAGCCCAGCGCTTCGGCCGAGAAGACGAAGTCGGGCACCAGAAGCGTGTAGCCCTGGCGCACGACGAGCCACAGGATGATGGCGACCTGCCAGATCGTGTAGTGGCGCGGGAAACGCGCCGACCGGTTAAAGGCGAGGCCGAGCAGGTAAAGCCCCCACAAAATGGTGACGACTCCGCCGGCCAGCCCGCCATAGATCATGAAGAGCACGCTTTCGGGCAGGTTGAAGTCGCCGATGAGCCGCCAGCTCGAGATCAGGCCGTAGGCCGACAGCCCCATGACGATGATCAGCCACGCCACGGGGATAAAGGAAAGCCCGCTGTCCGGCTGGCCTGCGGGTTGCTGGTTGATCGATGCCATGTCAGGACGATGCCCCTCGCAAAGCCCAATGCAATTCCAGGAGATGCCGCTCCCGCGCGTGTTGCTTGAAACCAATAGCCAGAGCGATCCAGCGATTCTATCGAAAGCCGAAGCGCTCCGGAACAATCGACAGGCAGTCAGGACCGAAGTCAAGCGCGGCCGATCTGGCCAGGCACCGCGACATCAGGGCAGCCGCCTTTGCTCCTCGATTGCCTTCAATCGGACGACCGACACCGAGCAAAGGGCTCGCGCCACGACCTTGGTCGAGACACTGCCGAGATGCCGGCGAATCGCCGAAGACGATCGGGCGCCGACCACGATATGCCCGACATCATTGTGCTCGGCGTAGCTGAGGATCGCGTCAGCGGGACTGACGGCCTCCAGCACGTGATAGCTTATGCGATCTTCCGGCAGGTGCAGCGGACGCGCCCAGTCCTTCAGCGCGACCAGCCGCCTCAGATAGGTCAGGTGTCCCGATTCGCCGGCGGCCGGCGTGTCGGCGATGATCTCGGTCTTCAACACCGTTACACAGGCCAGCCAGGAATCCTGCCGCGCGGCAAGGACACGCGCGGTTTCGTTGAGAACCTCCGCTGCCAGCGCATCGGTTCCGTTGGCAAGGTCGACCGCGGCCAGAACGATCGGCGGTCCGGCCTGCACCCTGGAGCTGGCCGGCTTCCCCACCAGCGCTTTCTCATCCGTCCTGCGGAAGAGATTCCCGATGGCTTCCCAGATTCTTGCGTTCGATGGCGCGGGCGGCCTGGCGACCACGACCTGATCGGGGTTTCTGAGGTCTGAAAGCACATGCGCCGCATCGGCATACCGCCTGGATCTGTCAACTTCCATGCATCGAAGGATGACGGCTTCCAGCCACCTCGGAATGGCCTTGTCGATGTCGCGCGGCAGCCTGGGCGCATGATAGAGCCTGCGCTTCATTCCAGCGAAGGTGGCCGGACGTCCGAACGGCTCCTCGCCTGTGACGAGCTGATAGAGGATGCAGCCCAGCGCAAACAGGTCGCTTGCGGGATCGGACCTCTCGCCCAGCACCTGTTCCGGCGAAATATAGGCTGCGGTGCCCATCGGCACGGAACTCTCCTCGCCGAGAAGGTCCGGAAGCTCGGCGTGGCGGGCGAGGCCGAAGTCCAGAAGGACGACGCCGCGCTCGGCGAGGATGATGTTCTCGGGCTTGAGATCGAGATGGACGACCTTTTGGCGATGTAACGCCGCAAGTGCCTTCGCGATTTCCGCGCCGATCCTTGCCACTTCGTCCGGCGGCAGTGGCGCGCGGCCGGTCATTTCCGCCAGGCCGACACCGGCGACAAACTCCATTGCGATGTAAGGCACTTCCGCCAGGCTGCCGGATGCTGCAAAGCGCGGCACATGCGGACCCGACAGGCGCTTGAGGATCAGTTCCTCGACCTCGAAACCAAGAATGACGGAGACGTCCCCGCCCGGGTCGAGAAAGGGGATCTTCAGCAGAAGCGGGAAATCGAACTTCGGATTTTTCGCGCGCCAGAGTGACGCCATGCCGCCGGATTGAAGCCTTTCGACGAGCTCGAAACCGTCGATGCTTGCCCCTGCCTCGAATCTCTGCATCCATCGTCTCCAGGAGAACTAGCGGCCAATTTTCAGACGCATGCCAAGCCACGCAGGCAGGCCCGACGCCTGAACCTTGCGGGCGGTTTCTGCGTGATCGTAGGGAACGCGAACCATCGTCACCTCGCGCCGTTCCGTGTCGAGAAGCGCGAAGCAGGCGGCCGGATTGCCGTCACGCGGCTGGCCGACGGCGCCAACCACAACCAGATGCCGTCGCAGTTCAGACAACGGCGCAGCGACATTTGCCAGAGGTGAAAAATGGATCGGCCGGGCGCCCGGCAGGGCATAATAAATGGCCGGAATGTGGGTATGGCCACAGAAGATGAAGCGGGCATCGCTTGAGGACAGACAGCGTTCCGCCGTGCCGATGTCGCGTATGTACACCCATTTCTCCGGCCGTTCGGCGCTGGCGTGAACATAGAGCCGGTCTTCGGACCGGAGCGAAAGCGGCAGCCGCGCCAGGAAATCGAAATGCTGCCGAGCGAGGCGTTTGCGGGTCCACTCGATGGCTACCCGCGCGTTTTCGGTCATGTCGGTCCGGCTGGCCACCACCGCTTCGTCGTGGTTGCCCATGATGCAAACTGCGCCGTCCTCGACCAGATCGGCAGCCTTCTCGACGACGTAGACTGGGTCGGGCCCATAGCCGACCAGATCGCCAAGCAGGACCAACTGGTCCGGCGCCTGTCTGTGGACGGCCTCCAGGACCGCGTCGAACGCCTCGCGGTTGGCATGGATGTCAGACAGGATCGCTATGCGCATTCACCTTGTCCCCGAAACAGCACACCATAGTAAGGCAGCGGCCGCAAAGGGTTTGATCAGGCTCAATGCCGGTGCGCGACTTCACGACAAGGCATTCCCCGCCACCGTGGTCGCCTGGC
Source organism: Mesorhizobium album (assembly GCF_033977205.1). Classification (NCBI taxonomy): domain Bacteria; kingdom Pseudomonadati; phylum Pseudomonadota; class Alphaproteobacteria; order Hyphomicrobiales; family Phyllobacteriaceae; genus Mesorhizobium; species Mesorhizobium album. Next base: position 21,988 of record NZ_JAVIIW010000025.1, read on the forward strand.
TGTTTCGGCGATGGTTTTGCCGGTTTGCCGTGGATAAGCTCATCGGCCGTTGACACCGGACGACCGCACGCTGGCGCGCGGACTGCCTTGCCTCCGGACCATTCGCGACAAAAGGCTTTGGAATGCCATTATGGCTTGGCATTCGCTTTCGGATCGACTAGATGAGCCCCGCGCCTGTTTTGCCTAGACGGCTAGAGGTGCGGGGAAAGGGTTGTCTGCCGGTTGAAGGCACCCCAAATAGCCGACGAGGCCTTCCCGAGGGAGATGCATCTCCCCAACCCGCGCGGCGAAACCGGCCGGCGTGAGATGCAAGGACGGAGAGGTGGCCGAGTGGTTGAAGGCGCACGCCTGGAAAGTGTGTTTACGGGAAACCGTAACGCGGGTTCGAATCCCGCTCTCTCCGCCAGCTATCTTCCATAAAAACCATTAGTTTTCAAAAACTTCCTTGCGGCCCTTGACCGCCAGATATCGAAACATATCTCATTCTGTGTAACAAACTGTGTAACATTAGAGTGAGCTAATGCGGCGATCTACAGCGCCACGCCCGCATAAGCGGGATGGTATCTGGTATCTCGTGCGCCGGGTGCCTAAGGAATTTGCGTCGTTCGACCGCCGCGGCTTGGTGCGCATTTCAACCGGGGTGGCAGTTGCTGACGATCCGCGTGGTGTAAGGGCTCGCGATGCGGTGCGAAGTCTCGGCGCGGAGCTCGAGACTTATTGGCGCAAACTGGGTGACGGCCAGTCCGCAGAGGCAGCTCTGCGTTTCGAGGCAGCGAGGAAGCGCGCACGATCGTTCGGGCTGGCTTATCGAACCAATGAGGAGCTGGCGGCGGGGCCGCTGGACGAACTCATAGCCCGCATGAAGCTGCTTCTCGATAGAAATGCCATCGACAACGCAGCGGACGTCGCGGCGGTCATGGGCGGCGTGCAGCGGCCGGCACTGCGCCTGAGCGGGCTCCTCAAGGAGTTCGAGGCGATCGAGCAACAGAACCTGCTGGCGATGTCTCCAAACCAGATAAAGAAGTGGCGGAATCCCAAGAAGCGGGCGATCGCAAACTTGATCGGCGTCATCGGCGATAAGGAGATCGCTCGCATGACGCGAGAGGATGCGGTTGCCTTCCGTGAATGGTGGCAGAAGCGCGTCGTTGGAGGGGGCCTCGACATCGGGACGGCCAATAAGGACATCGGCCACATCTCCAAGATGCTGCGTGTTGTCGACCTCACGCACCAGCTCAAACTGGAGCCAGTTTTCCACCACCTTCGCCTTTCCGGGGCCGTCGCAGCCCAGCGCGCAGCGTTCAGCGAGCAGTTCGTGCAGGAAAAGATTCTCGCCGACGGGGCGCTTGACGGGCTGAATGACGAGGCCCGCCACCTTGTCTATCTAATTGCCGATACCGGACTGAGGCTTTCCGAAGCGGCTAATCTCACCGCAGAGACTATCCACCTCGACCACGAAATTCCGCACGTCCAGGTGCGCCCCAATGGCCGCCGTCTGAAGACCGATCATTCCGCACGCGATATCCCCCTGGTCGGCTGCGCGCTTGACGTGATGAAGCTGCATCCGAATGGCTTTCCGCGATACCGCGATAAGGCGGCTTCGCTGTCGGCGCTCGTCAACAAAGTGCTTGGCAAAAAGAAGCTGCTGCCTACCTCGGAGCATAGCCTCTATAGTCTGAGACACACTTTCGAGGACCGGCTAACGGCTGTCGAGGCGCCGGAGAAGGTGACCGCTTCCCTGATGGGGCACAAATGGATCCGGCCGAAGTATGGCGCCGGACCGTCCCTGATGCAGAAGCACGAGTGGCTTCAAAAGATTGCTTTCAAGCCGCCAAAAGGCTAGCGGCGCCCGTTCTCTCGGGACCGCCCAACGGGAGCGCTTAGGCTCGCGGCATTCCACTGTCGCGGAAATCGCTTCGTCTCAGGCGATCCTTTGCTCAAGCTGTACGACGTTTGTGTCGTTACGCAGGCCCGTTGCGACGACCGACACCCGGAACTTCCCTGCTAATGCGTGGTCGAAGATGGCGCCGACGATAATGTTGGCGTCCGCATCGACTTCTTCCCGTATCCGTGTCGCTGCCTCGTCGACCTCGAACAGCGTCATGTCCATCCCGCCGCAGATCGATACGAGCAGCCCCCTGGCGCCGGTCATGGAGGCCTCATCAAGGAGCGGATTGGCGATTGCGGCCTCGGCTGCCGCCCTTGCCCGGCCCTCTCCGGAAGCCTCGCCGGTTCCCATCATCGCGCGGCCCATGTCACGCATCACCGACTTCACGTCGGCAAAGTCAAGGTTGATCAGGCCTTCTTTCACCACGAGATCAGTGATGCAGCCGACGCCCGCGTAGAGAACACGGTCGGCCATGGCAAACGCGTCGGCAAACGTGGTCCTGGCGTCGGCGACCCTGAACAGGTTTTGGTTCGGGATGACGATCACGGTGTCGGCGCTTTCACGAAGGCGCTCGATCCCGTCCTCAGCAGCCTGTGTCCTGCGCTTCCCTTCGAAGACGAAAGGCTTGGTGACGACGGCCACTGTCAAAATGCCGGCATCGCGCGCGGCACGCGCAATCACGGGCGCAGCACCGGTGCCCGTGCCGCCGCCCATTCCGGCGGTGATGAAACACATATGCGTTCCCATCAGCTGGCCCATTATCTCGTCGAGCGATTCCTCGGCGGCGGCAATTCCGACATGAGGCAAAGACCCGGCGCCGAGGCCTTGGGTGACATGCGCACCCAACTGGATCAATCGAGACGCTTTTGACATGGTGAGCGCCTGGGCATCAGTGTTGGCGACGACGAACTCGACGCCTTGCAGGCCTTCGGCGATCATGTTGTTGACGGCGTTTCCGCCGGCGCCGCCGACCCCAATGACGGTAATCTTAGGCCTCATCTCGAGGATTTCCGGCTTGGCTGCCATTGAGGTTTCTCCCTACAAAGGCGCCGGCTACACTGCCGAGCGCACCACACGGAGCCAGGTCAGCGAGCAGGCGAATCAGGCGATCCCAACCACGATCAGGGAATCAGAGGAGGCGCCTGACTTCAAGGTCGAGCTTAAGACGATCAGGTGTCCTAGCGTCCTCATATTCGGCGCCTTTCTGCATCAGTTCCGCCAGCACGCGGCGAGCCCGGTCTTGGTTTCCGAGCCGCCGTCGCATCTCCTCAAGCTCTTGCTCTAGCCGTTCGAAGGTCGGGGTGTAGGATTCGCCATGACGAACGACCAAATAGGCGGCGACAGCGAGAAACCGCTCCAGTTCCGCCAGAGGCGGTGGAGAACTGGGAAATGCTGCGGAGCGCCGCATGGCCGGTTTGACCTATCTCGGCTTCGACTACTCGGAACCGGAACCCGACAGGCGTCGCGACTTTTCTGTGGCTGGGAAGCCTTCCCTTCTGGCCTTCGCGAAAGCTCGGTCGCCCTCCAGGAACTCGACCAGCATGAACGGAATGAGCTCACCTACTGCCTCGGACTCGCCGTAGGTTTGACGGTATAGTGTCGCATAGTCCTTAAGGGCTTGGCTCAGGTCCGCGCTGATGGTGATGGTGATTTTCGAAGGTGTTCGGTCAGGGAGCTTTCCCAGCTTCAGATTTGACATCACCTACTCCTGCGAGCTTGGATAGGACCGAAGCACGAGATCCTTCTGCACGATGACGCGGAGCGGCCAGCCGGGGCGCACCGTGATTGTCGGCTGAATGTTAAGGTTCTTTTCGGTGATGCGCTGGCCGGCTTGACTGACGTTTTGTTGAGTGGATTCCCGGATCGCCTTGACCAGGTCGCTTTCGTTTTCACCAAAACTCAACTCGGGGCCGACACCCAGCAATGTGGCCAGCGCAACTCCCTTGATCAGCTGCCAGGTGTGGAAATCAACCTTGTCCTCAAGCCCTGCGTAGCCGGCGGTGTCTGTGGCGGGCAGATTGTCGATTTCGATGGAGGAGCCGTCGGGCAGCAGAATGCGCTGCCAGACCAGCAGGGCGCGTTTTTGCCCAAAGGCGACGACGCTGTCATAGGTGCCGATCAGGCGTGAGCCTTGGGGGATCAGCAAGATGCTACCGGTGACAGTGTCGTGCACATTCTCGGTGACCTGCGCAACTACCAAACCGGGCAAGTCGGAATTGATGCCGGTGATAAGGCTTGCCGCGATCACGCTGCCAGCCATCAACTGATAGGGCGAAGCGGGCGTCTGCAGTGCATGCGGATTGTAGATTCCGTTTGTGTCCCGCTGACTGATAAAATCGAGCTTGCGCTGCTGGTCCCCCTTCGCCGAGGCTTCGGGGGATGGACTGCTCTGGTCGCCCGCGGCTGGAGCAATAGAACCTGACGCCCGGGAGGCACCGGCTTGCGGAAGTGCCCCAAATGGCTGCTCGGCACCTTGCTCACTGGCATCTGTCCGCTTCGATCGATTATCGATCCGGAACATGACTTGCGACTCGCGCGCCGAAATCGCCTGCTGGGCAAGGCGCTGCTCCTCGGCGGAGATTTCCTGCCCCGGCGCGACGCCGAGCTGACGCTGTCGCTCAAGGATGGGACGGCCGAGATCGCCTGGCAGTGGTGGTCCAAGCATAGGCACCTTTGGCTTGATCGCGGAATAGTCCTTGGGGAGGTTTTCGAGCCCCTCGGCTGTTGGCTTGCGCTCGGTGTTATAGCGGTCCTCTGCCTGGCCCTTGATGCGCCAGGCCGGCCCTTGAAGCGCGAGCATGGTAACGCCGAATATGGCGCCCGATCCGAGCGCGGCGATAGCGATGATCACGCCGCGCCTGAATCGGACGGCGCGTCGCGGCGATGCTCGCAACTGCAGCTGCTCGGGATCAAGCTTCGGCGGAGCGGTGGAATGGGACGTGTCTGTCATGGGCGCTCCCCTCACCTGCCGAGACGAGAAAAAAGCGAGATCCGCCGCGGCGGCTGCCGGCCGTCGGTTCTGGTGATGCGCACCACCTGCTGTTGCTTGGTCCCGAGGCGCAGTTCGGCCGAAGCGAACAGACGATCGACGATGTAGTAGTTGCCCCGCATGCGGTAATTGACGAGCTGGCTACCTCCGTCAGCGCCGACGATGAAGAGCGGCGGCGCCTCGCCCTGGTCGATGCGACGTGGGAATTCGATGTAGACCTTGCTGCCGTCATCGAAGGCACGCCTCGGCCTCCAGGGCGGCGTGTCGCCGGTGATCGAATAGCGGAAGCGAATATTCTCGAGTGCGACGTTCGACGCCATCGGCGTGACAGCTTCAGCTTGAGCATTGCGCTGGCGCAGCGCGATGATCTGGTCCTCGCTATAGGTCCACGAGATGGCCGCCATTGCGGTCTTGTCAGTGCTTTGTAGCTGCAGGTGATACGTCCGACGTTCCGTGGTGATCACCAGGTTGGTGTTAAGCCCCGGCGCGAAGGGTTTGACCAGCACATGCGTGCGCTGGTTGTCACCGGTGCCGCTGACGGTGTCGCCGATCACCCAGCGCACCGTGTCGCCGGCGGACACGGCTGTCAGTTTCTCGCCTGGCTGCAGGGCAATGTCGGTGACGCGCTCCGGCGCGGCGTAGAGTTGATAGAGCGCACCATCGGTAAAGGGATAGACCTGGACCGCGTTGACATAGCCATACTTGGTGGGTTGCTGCGTCGCCGCCTTGTTGGCATCGGCGACACGTTCTTCGGGGTTGCGCTTGTCCTCGGCGACTTTGTCCGGGTCGGGCTGCAACTGGCCGGACAGCGGCAGCGGCTTTGGCACCTCGACGATCTTGACCAGCTTCTCCGGCGGCCTCTCGATTGTCGCCGGTTTGAAGTCGGCAGCATCATACGAAATCTCAGGCGGCGGCACCGGCTTCGACGCGCAGGCGCAGAGGACGACTGCCGACGCGGACAGGATCAGCGCGGCACGGAACGATCGGGCTCTATTTGTCATTATCGGGCTCCTTTGGGGAAACGGATGTTGGCGTGGCGCTGTCGAGCTCGCGCGACCAGTCGATGGCGTTGATGAAGACGCCGAGCGGGTTGTTGCGGAGCTGATCGGTATTGCTTGGCGGTCGGATCACGATGGTCAGGATCGCCGTCCATCGCATCGTGCTGGCCAGGCTGCCGCGCTCAAAAACCTGCTCGGTCCATTTGACCTGGAACGAGCTGTCGGAAGCCCTGACCACGCTGGTCACCTGCACTGACACGCTGCGCGTGCCAATCTGACCGAAGGGGTCGTTCGTCTTGGCGTACTCGTTGAGGAAGAGTGCTGCGCGGTCGGTGGCAAAGTCGTAGGCCGCCAGCCAGTTCTGCCGCACCAGCACCGGATCGGTGGAGATCGAACGGACATTTTGAATGAAGCGGCCGAGATGCCAGGCGATCTGAGCGTCAGTGGGCTCATAGTCCCGGATCGCTGGTGCCACGGCGCGCGCCTCACCGAAGCGGTCGACCTCGACGACATAGGGCACAACGCGGCTTTGCATCGACTGCCAAACAAGGCCGCCGGAGAGCCCCGTTGCCAACGCCAGGCAGCCAATGGCTATGAGCCGCCAGTTGCGCGCCTGCACCCGAGATGAACCGATGCGTTCGTCCCAGAGCTGGGCGGCCTTCTGATACGGAGTAACCGGCTCGGGCGTCTTGCCGTAACGTTGAACGGGTCGCTTGAAGAGCATCTAGTCGTCCTTGTCGCTGAGAGAAGGATTGGCGCTACCGCCCGGCCTGTCGCCCTCACGGACGGCTTGCATGGCGGCGTGGCGGTGGGCACGGGCGGTCTGTTCGGAACGCAGGCGCCTTGCCCAGCCGGGCGCAGCATCCGCGGCCCTGCCGGATGGGTTTCCTGTCATTGACGCAGTCGGCGCGCCCCCGGTCGCGGTCCATGCGGCCTCGCGCCCGGCATCGGCGCTGCGCGCGAACCCTCCCGCGGCAGATCGTGCTGCCTGCATCGCGGCGCCGCCCACGGCACCCGCCACACCGTGCATTCCGGCAGACACACCGGACAGGCCAGTCTCAGCCGAGGTTGCACGTCCCAACTGCCATGCCGAGGAAGCTGCCGAACCCATTGTCGTGCCGGCTCGGATCGCGGCGAGACCGCCGCCTGTTGCCATGCGCGCACCGGCAAAGGCAGCTCCCCCGGCAACGAGCGCTGATCCAGCAGCGGCCGCCGTGGTCCCGAGTGCGGCGCCGGCGCCAAGCTGCGGTGCGCCGGAGACAAGGCCCGAAGCGATCCCCGGGCCGAATATGCCGAGACCAAGCAGCGCCAGTGCGCCGAGCACCTGCGACATGGCGGCCGCCAGATCCGGCTCCTTGCCTTGCAGAGCGGAAGCGAATTCGCCGAAGAGCGTCGAGCCGATGCCGACGATAACGGCGAGCACCATCACCTTGATGCCTGACGAGATCACATTGCCGAGCACACGCTCAGCCAGAAATGCTGACCGGTTCCAGAGCGCGAAGGGCACAAGAACGAAGCCAGCCAGGGTGGTGAGCTTGAACTCCAGGATGGTGATGAAGAGCTGGATCGAAAGAATGAAGAAGGCGATGATGACCAGGAACCACGCCACGAGCAGCACGAAGATGGTGAGCGCGTTGCCGAAGATTTCCGGAAAGCCAAGAAGCTGGCTCGCTTGATCGAGCAGCGGCCAGGCCCCCTCGAAGCCGGTCGCGGCGATGCGCCCAGGATGCAAGAGATTGTCGGCGGAGAGATTGCCGGAGGACGCGTTGATGCCGAGTCCGGCAAAAGACCGATAGATGATATCGGCGAGGTTCTTGAAATTGTTCAGGATGAAAGCGAAAACGCCGACATAGAGTACTTTGCGGACGAGCCGCCCGAGGATGTTGGCTTCGCCGCCGAAGGCCCACGCCAGGCCGGCAAGCGTGATGTCGATGCCGATCAGAGTGGTGGTGAGGAAGGCGACGTCGCCCGAAAGCAGACCGAACCCGCTGTCGATATAGCGGATAAAAGTCTCCATGAAGCGATCGATGACCCCGAGGTCGTTCATGCCGCCGCCTTCCTTGTCGTGATGAACTGTTGATCAGTTGCCGGGATAGGCCGTGCCGGTCCCCAGGAAGCGCTTCGTCGTCTGTCGGGCGGCTTCCTCCGACTGCGCCTTGCGAGCGGCATCCTCAGCCTCAGCCCGAAACTGCGTCGCCAGCAGCGTCTGGATCTGCATCTGCTGCTTGGTTGAAAGCGCGATCAGCTGGTTGGTGGCCTGGCTTGCCTGAAGCGCGCCAGCTGCCCCTTGGCTGCGGTTCACGAGATCGGCAAGCAGGTCGCCGTCGCCGCGGACATTCTCGACGATCTGCGACTGGACGCCCATGGTCTGGCGGAACGCCTGCATGGCGCTCTGCCAGCGCTCACGCGCGGCGCTCGCCACGTCGCTGACCTTGATCGTGGCGTCATAGCTTTCGGGATATTGCTGTCGCCACTGGTCCTGAAGCTTGTCGAGATCGAAGCTCAGGCCGCTCGCCTGGTCCATCAAACCGTCGATCCGTTGGAGCGAACCGGCAAGCTGGCCAAGGGAAGAGAAATCCAGGCTCTGGAGGTTGCGCGCCATGTTCTGCAGCATGGTCGCCTGGTTCTGAAGCGACTGGATCTGATTGTTGATCTGCTCCAATGCGCGCGCCGCCGAGAGCACGTTCTGCGTATAGTTGGAGGGATCGAAGACAATCAGGGCATAGGCTGGCCGGACATAGTCGGCCAACGGTTTGGCGATCAGGGAAAGAGTGATCAGGCCGGAGAGAAAACGGCGCCGCATCATGACGATTGCTCCTTATCTGGTTGAGGGAATTGCCGGAGAAGCTCGGCGGCCCAGTCGAGGCCGCGTGCATTGAGGAAGTTGGAGGCAAAGCCGTTCTGCCCGTGCTCGGACAGCACGCTATCGATTAGGGTCTGGCTGGCAGGATCGGAGGCACCGCAAAGCGCAAGCGCGATCGGGCCGAGGCCGAGCTCGAAGAGTCGGTTCCCACGGCGCGATTGCAGATAGTACTGCCGCTTCGGTGTGGCGCGAGCGACCAGCTCGATCTGCCGCTCGTTCAGACCGAAGCGTTCGTAGGCTGCCTTAGCCTGCGGTTCCACGGCACGATCGTTGGGGAGAAAAATGCGCTGCGGGCAACTCTCAATGATTGCCGGCGCGATCGCAGAGCTGGCGATATCGGCAAGCGACTGCGTGGCGAAGATGACCGACACGTTCTTCTTGCGCAGCACCTTCAGCCATTCGCGGATGCGGGCGGCAAAGAGCGGATTGTCGAGATAGACCCAAGCTTCGTCGAGCATGAGCAGTGTCGGCCGTCCGTCGAACCGCTCTTCCAAACGATGGAAAAGATAAGTGAGCACCGGCAACACAGCGCCTTGGCTGTGCATCAGCTCCTCGGTCTCGAAACACTGCACATTGGACAAGGCCAGCCGATCATGATCGGCATCAAGCAGCCGGCCGAAGGAACCGTCGAGCGTGTAGGGCATCAAAGCGGACTTCAGGGCGTTGGACTGAAGCAGGACCGACAGGCCGGTCAGCGTGCGCTCCTCAACCGGCGCGGTGGCCAGACTGGTGAGCGCCGACCAGACCGCCTCTTTCACCTCTGGCGTGACGGTGACGTTCTCATGGGCAATGAGGCCGGCGATCCATTCGGCCGCCCAACTGCGGGCAGCCTGGTCGCCGATTTCGCGCAGCGGCTGGAACGCAAGCGCGCCGTCCGCACCGAGCGCGTGGTGCTCTCCTCCCATTGCAAGTGTTGTCGCGCGCGCCGAATTGCCCTTGTCGAAGACATAGACCCGCGCGCCGGCGTAGCGTCGGAACTGGAGCGCAATCAGGGCAAGCAGAACCGACTTGCCCGCTCCAGTCGGACCAACGATCAGCATGTGGCCGACATCGTCGACATGGGTGGAAAGCCGGAACGGTGTCGACCCGCTCGTCTCGGCGTAGAGAAGCGGCGGAGCCTCTGCTTCTGTGACCTTTGTGAGATGCTCGTTTGCCGTCGGGCCGGCCCAAACAGATGACAGCGGCATCAGATGGGCCAGGTTCAGCGTGTGAACGAGCGGCTGGCGAACATTCGCATAAACATGGCCTGGCAATGAGCCGAGCCAGGCCTCGACCGCGTTGACGCTTTCACGGATCGTGGTGAAGCCGAGTCCATTAATGATGCGCTCAACCGCGCGAAGTTTTTCCGCGGCAGCTTGCCGGTCCTCGTCCAATACCGTCACGGTCGTAGTCAGATAGCCGAAGCCGACATGATCGCCGCCTAATGCCTGAAGTGCTTCGTCGGCATCGAGCGCCTTGTTGTCGGCATCGCTGTCAACGAGCGGGACGGGTTCGTTGGTGACGACCTCGCGCAAGATCGCGACGATCGATTTGCGCTTTGCAAACCATTGCCGCCGCAACCGGATCAGCGTTTTGGTGCTTTCCGTTTTGTCAAGCGGAATGAAGCGCGTCATCCAGCGATAGGCAAAATCTTGGTGGTTGAGCGCGTCGAGGATTCCCGGCCGGGTGAGGTTCGGGAAGCCGAGGATGGTGAGCGTGCGCAGATGCTGGTCGCCCAGCATAGGCTCCAATCCGCCGGTGAGCGGCCCATCGACCAGAATGCCGTCGAGATAGATTGGCGTTTCCGGCACCGCGACACCATGGCGGCGGGTGGAGATGGTGCCGTGCAGGTAGGTCAACATCTCGGCATCGTCGAGAACGCGCACTTCGGGCATGAAGCCCGACAGGAGATCCAGAACGCGGTTGGTCTCATCTCGAAACCGCGCCAGCTCCTGGCGCCAATCCCTTTCGCTCTGCGAACGATGGGAATCGACGAGCGCGCTTTCCGCCCGAGCGTGGCTGTCCGGCGGCGGCATGAACACCACGGTCAGGTGATACCGGCTTTCGAAATGCGCGACCTTGCCCTCAAAAGCGGCGCGGCGTTCTTCGTCGACCAGCCATGAGGCCGCGTCGGGGAAATGCGAGGCTGGATAGCCAAGCGCTTCGACGCGCTCGGCCTCGAAGAACAGTGCCCAGCCTGAACCGAGCCTTCTCAGGGCATTGTTCGCCCGGGCGCAAATGCCGATGAGTTCGGCTTCCGTCGCGCTTTCGAGATCGGGACCGCGGAACCGCATCGTCCGTTGAAAGCTGCCGTCCTTATTCAGCACGATGCCCGGCGCCACCAATGCAGCCCAGGGCAGATGGTCGGCGAGCCGGTCGGCTTTGCCGCGATATTCCGACAGGTTCAGCATGCAAGCCACCCCCTCAGACGAAGGTGGCGGACAAGCACACTGGCGAAGTCCGGATCGCGGCGGGCCGCGAAGACCGCGAGCGTGTGACCAGCAAGCCAGAGCACCAGTCCAGCAATCCACTGCTGCAAGCCAAGGCCTATCGCCGCGGCGACCGTGCCGTTGAGGATTGCCACCGCTCGTGGCGCACCGCCCAGCAGGATCGGCTCCGTCAATGCCCGGTGGACCGGCACCTCGAAGCCCTCAATATGTTGCTCTCCAGTGCTCATCCGACGACTGCCCCGCCGCCGAAGGAGAAGAAGGAGAGGAAGAAGCTCGACGCAGCGAAGGCGATCGACAGGCCGAAGACGATCTGGATTAGCCGCCGGAAACCGCCTGCCGTGTCGCCGAAGGCGAGGGTCAGACCGGTGGTGATGATGATGATCACCGCGACAATCTTGGCCACCGGTCCCTGCACCGATTCCAGTATCTGCTGCAGCGGCTGTTCCCACGGCATGCCAGAGCCGGCAGCGTATGCTGGAGCCGTAAGACAGAACGCGAGCGCGGCGGACGAAAGAAAGCGAAGCTTCTTGCGCATGAACTGGCCTTTCAGAACTGTTGGAGTTGGGGAAGCGTGAGTTGGGTGACGGCGTAGTCGCCACTGCCGTCGAGACCGGTGACCTCGGCGATCGCGTCGATGCGGCGCGAGGATCCACGCCCGGCGATGAAGACGATCAGATCTATCGCATCGACGATGAGGCGACGGGGAATGGTGACGACGGCTTCCTGAGCGAGTTGCTCGATGCGATAGAGGGCAGAGCGTGCCGAGTTGGCGTGGACGGTGGCGATGCCGCCGGGATGCCCGGTGTTCCAGGCCTTCAGCATGTCGAGCGCTTCCGAGCCTCTGACTTCGCCGACGATGATGCGATCGGGTCGAAGGCGTAGCGTCGAGCGAACGAGATCGGCGAGGGTGACCGAGCCGCGCCTTGTTCTCAAGGCAACGCAGTCCTTGGCCGCACATTGCAATTCGCGCGTATCCTCGATCAGGATTACCCGCTCGTCGTATTCGGCGACTTCGGCCAAGAGCGCATTGGCAAGGGTCGTCTTGCCCGATGACGTGCCGCCAGCGACCAGGATGTTGCGACGCTCGCGTACCGCCTTCGTCAGCACATCGGCCTGCACCTGCAGCATGATCCGGTCTGCGACATAGTTGGCTAACGTGTAGAGCTTTGCGGCCGGCTTGCGGATGGCAAAGCATGGCGCCAGCACCACCGGTGGCAGCAGGCCCTCAAAGCGCTCGCCCGACGGCAGTTCGGCGCTGATAATCGGATTGTCGGCATGCGCCTCGGCGCGCACATGGGAGGCGACCAGACGGATGATGCGCTCCGCTTCCGACGGGTGCATGGACACGCCAGTGTCGATCCGGCCTTCTCCGAGACGGTCGAGCCGCAGCGCACCATCAGGATTGACCATCACCTCGATGACCAACGGATCTGCCAGCGCCTCGGTGATCGCCGGGCCCATTGCGGTGCGCAACATCGCGCGCCGGCGATGGTCGGCTTCGGGATGAGAGCTCATCCTTCGCCTCCCCCGCTATTCTCCTTGCCGAGCGAGCGTTTCCCGGATGCGATCTGCCGACCGACCTGCTCGACAAATTTGTCGAAACGCTCCTGGGCAATCGCCTGCGTTGCCTTGTCGGGGACCGGCGTATGAGCATGGAGCGTGATCGAAAAGCGGATGAAGAGCGCCAGGCTCTCCAGGATCATCTCTGCATCGCGCCTGACATGACCAAGGTCGCGGGAAAGACGATCGAGCCTCACACCATAGCGCCGGTCGAGCTCATTCTCGCCGCGCCGGTCGATGAAGGCCTCAACCGCCTTTGCGACCACCGCGGATTTGGTGGTCGAGGGGTCGCGGCTAAGGTTGTCCAGTTTCTCGCTGAGCTCCGGCTCGAGCAGAAACTGATGACGAATGCGGTGTGGCTTCATGCGGCTTGTTCTCGACAGGCCGGCGTTGGGCCGGCGACAGGAACAAGCATCGGCCGGGCGCTCGAAATTGCTTATGGTCGTTATCTACGCTGAGATACGCTTTGGCTTTGGGCGGCGTTCAGAAGCCGGGCACGATATCCTTGTCGTCGCCCCTGCCCTCGTTGACGCCATAAGCGCGCGCCGCGGTAGAAATCCGGTCCATCACACGCTTGTCGGCGAGCGCTCCGCTATCATCGTCGGCGGGCTTGAAGAGATCGTCCTTTTCCGACTCTTGGCCGACAACGACCTGTTCTTCCAGCACACCAGGATGGCGTTGCTGTTGAACGCCTCCCTCGTCTTCAATTGCCGTGCCGACGCTGTCATCGTCAGCAGCAAGACGGTGATCGACGGTGCGCACCTGTCCGGTCCAATCGTCCGGGCGTGATGCAGGACAGTCGGCGTAAGGACCGTCGCGCAATACCGGCGCAGGAAGCACCCGCTCCGTGAAATTCTGGTCCTGATAATAGCGCAGCCTCTTGGCGCGGATCGGCGACAACCCCGAAACAAGCACCAATTCGTCCGTCGGCGGAAGCTGCATCACCTCTCCCGGAGTCAACAGCGGTCGGGCGGTCTCCTGGCGGCTCACCATGACGTGCGAAAGCCAGGGCGCCAGCCGGTGGCCGGCATAGTTGCGCATGGACCTGAGCTCCGTCGCCGTACCCAGCGCATCCGAGATGCGCTTAGCCGTGCGCTCGTCATTGGAGGAAAAGGCAATTCGCACATGGCAGTTATCAAGAATGGCGTTGTTCTCGCCATAAGCCTTGGAAATCTGGTTCAAGGATTGCGCGATCAGATAGGCGCGAATGCCGTAACCGGCCATGAAGGCCAGTGCGGTCTCGAAGAAGTCGAGCCGGCCGAGCGCCGGGAATTCGTCCAGCATCATGAGAAGCTGATATTTCCGGCTCTTCTTCGGATCACCCTCCAGGCGCTCGGTCAGCCGCCTGCCGACCTGATTGAGGATCAGTCGAACCAGCGGCTTGGTGCGCGAGATGTCCGACGGCGGAACGACGAGATAGAGCGACATTGGCCGTTCGGCATCCATGAGGTCTGCAATGCGCCAGTCGCAGGCCGATGTTGCCGCGGCCACGGTCGGATCGCGATAGAGACCGAGAAACGACATGGCGGTCGACAGAACGCCCGAACGCTCGTTCTCTGACTTGTTGAGCACCTCGCGTGCTGCCGAGGCTACAACGGGATGGACCTGAGGCCTGTTCGCCGCGCCGAGGTGGTTTGTCGTCATCATGCGCTGCAGTGTCGAGGCAAACGAACGTTGGGGATCCGACAGGAAGGTGGCGACGCGTGCAAGCGTCTTTTCCTCTTCGGCGTAGAGCACGTGTAGGATCGCGCCGACCAACAGTGAATGGCTGGTCTTCTCCCAATGATTTCGTCGCTCGAGCGCACCTTCCGGATCGACCAAGACGTCGGCAATGTTCTGAACGTCGCGGACCTCGTTTGGACCTTTGCGCACTTCCAGCAGCGGATTGTAGCGCGCCGATCGTGGATCGGTCGGATTGAACAAAAGGCAGTATGAGAACTTTGACCGCCAGCCTGAGGTGAGCTGCCAGTTCTCGCCTTTGATGTCATGAATGACGGCCGAGCCAGTCCAGGAAAGGAGCGTCGGAACGACCAATCCGACTCCCTTGCCTGAACGTGTCGGAGCAAAGGCCATCACATGCTCCGGCCCATCATGGCGAAGATACCGATCCTTCAATTTGCCAAGGAAAACACCGGCCGGCAGAAACAGCCTTGCCTTCTCGATCTCTAGCGTCGTGGCCCATCGCGAGGAGCCGTAGGTGGTGACCAGCCCTCTTTGCCGCGCGCGCCAGAGCGAGCCAGCGATCGCGGCTGCGCAGCCCAAGAACCCGCTGGCGCCGGCCAGCGCGCCTGCCTGATCAAATATCTCGGGCGCGTAGGCATCGAAGTGGAACCACCATTCAAACAGTTTCCACGGCTTGTAGATCGGCCAGCCGGCCACGACGAACCATGGCACACCAAGCGGCGACTGATAGCCGAGCATGTGGGCGCACCATTGCGTCGACGTCCAGACGCCAAGAATGACGATCGCGAACACGACGGCGATCTGCCCGATTAACAGCTTCGTGGGCGTCATTGGCTAGGCTCGCTGGACAACGCAACGTAGCATCGCGCGGCCAGGCCCAATTACGAATGCGCCTCACGTACGATTGGATGCGATGACTCGCTATGTATTGCCGTCAACCGTCATCGGCCGGTTGTTCCAGTGTGGAGTCATGAATGGACTCCGCAACGTGATCTCGGTCATGGACGAACTGAATGTCCTGCGGCTTATTCAGGTTCGACCGCGAGCTACCGCGATGCAGAAGATGGCTTCGACTTGAAGTCGGAGGCTTTGGTGACGCTCTTCAAGGTGATCGCACGGAGTTCCTACGAAGACATCAAGGCGACCGGCGAATTGATTGCAGGCTCCGACCTCGACTGGACTTTGGTGCGCATTCCGTTCCTCAAGGACGGTCCGGCCGATGGCGGCTTAGCGGTTGGTTCCTACGGCATGAAACTGTCCAGAGGACATCTGGCAAAGTTTAGGTTCGATCAAGTCCCGAGCAGAGAGTTTGTGCGGGCCGCTCCTGGCATTGCCGACCATTTGTAACCCGACATGGAAGCTCATGGGCGTGCGCATGAACATTGATATTCATCTCGCCGCTTACGGGACGCTCGCGAGGAGCCAGTAATCAGATCAATGGAGAAAGCCATGAAAGTGGAGGTCTGGTCCATATGGCCTGCCCCAGGTGCTACATCGCCAAACATCGCTTCGACAACGCGCTGTCCCGGTCCGAACATCGCGACCAGGTGGAGGTCATCTGGCGCAGCTACCAGCTCGATCCTGACGCACCCTCCATCACGAACAAGAGCCTCAACGACAGCTTGTCGGAAAGGCACAGCTTGAGTCTTAACGAGGCGCGATGAACGATCAAATGCGTCGGCTCGGCGCGCAGGAAGGACTCGACTACAATTTCGATGGGGCGCCCTAAGGCAACTCGTTCGATGCACCCCGGCTGATCCACTTCGCACGCGCGCTTGGCGTACAAACGGGGATGGAGGAGCGCCTGTTCAGGGCTTACTTCAGCGAGGGTAAGGCGCTGGGTGATATCAATACCCTGGTCGAGCTTGCTAGGGAGCTCGGCATCAACGCCGAAGAAGCGCGTAGCGTCCTCGCCGGCGAGGCATTCGCTGACCAAGTTCGGGCGGATACATAGACTGCGCGACGGCTGGGCCTCAAGGGCGCCCATTCTTTATGATCGACGAAAAATACGCATCGCAGGTGCCCAGGCGTCGCAAGACTTTCCGGGACGCGCTGAAGCAAGCCTGGATGGAGTCATATCGGCTCGCCAGCATTATTTCAGGCGCTGCCACGGAAGCGGATGCGAGATCCCGCAACCTATAGCCGTAGTAAAGGCTGACTGATTCTCACCATCGATCACTTTGGTCCAGCGCAGCTCGCAGGAAGAGCCACGCCGGTCCGCGCCCCAGACTGCCGGCCCCGCTAGCTGCTAGCAGAACCCGTCGCAACGGCTGCCGACGACCTGATCGCGGCACTTGGAGGCCGGTAGCAATGGGAAAGCGGCGCTATGGCTTGAGGCTAAATGCCGAATTCCAGTGTCACGCGATGGTGTCGACGCGTCTATTCACGTTTCGAAGGTGTCGATGAAACGTTGGCGCAGTATGTTCTTTTGCACCATGCCCATGCTGTTGCGCGGTAACTCAGCGACCACGAATATCCGCTTAGGCTGCTTGAAACGGGCAAACTTGTTCTGCATGGCTTGCAGCAATCCTGCCCCGTCGAATTGCGAACCCGCCGAAAAGATCACGGCTGCGATCAGATACCTGCATTTATTCGACGCTAACTCGAAAGCAGGAGCGTCCCCCCGGATCAACATGATACATCCGCAGCGCCGGTGACCTGGAGGCGCGGCGAAGGCGCGTCGCACCTGCCATTGCAGGATTGACCAATGTGAAACGACCGATAGGTCGCCAACTGTCGTCTTTGGCACTCGGCCTGAGGTTTTGCCTCCCATGCGACCCCTCTTCAGGTTTGGGGAGAAGCCTTCCCCAGCTGCAACACCGCGCAATCGGGTGCTCTTTGCGGCAACAGCGGTTTAAACAGACTTCAAGCCATAAATATACGTTTCAGTCCAACCTATAGGAGACCTCTATGAACGTGCCCCACCGCTCCATGCTGTACTTAGCAAGAGCAGGCTGCTTATCAATCTTGCCGACGTCATCGCAGATGCAGTTATAGGTAACATTGCTGTTGTTCTTCGTCCACATTGCCCAGTACCGGGCACCAATGCCGATGCTGAAATTCTTGTTGAAGAAGTAGGATAGTGCTCCTTCGACCTGAACGCCCCCGCCACCTTGCCCCCGCTGATCGTAGAAAGTTGGTCTGGCCCGAAGAAGGTGGTCGTCACGACCACGGAAGTCCGTCCACGGCAGGTAAGCAACATCTGCGCTCACACGCCAGCGCTCAAGCAGCATAGTCTCGGCGTAAAGGCCGATGCGCGGCGCATTCCAATCGGATTCTTGGCGGCCAGTGATCAGAGGCTGTGTTGGCACCTGGCATGGACCGAACGGCGAAGCGATCTGCACGCATCCGATCGAATCCGACTTCTGGCCGTAATAGGTCCATCCGACGAATGCACCCAGTTTATAGGTGCTACCGCGCAGAAAGTTGAAGCCCGCATCAGCCGTATAGTACGCGAACTTTCCATTTGCTTGGCCGTGTAAGGTGTTGCTGTAGGCGAGTTTGTCAATGCTCGAATCTTCGTCGTTCATCCGTCCTTTGTCGAAGCGTCCGGCGCCAATGTTGCCCTTCAAGAATATCCCCCAGGGGCTATCAAGGCGTCCGAAAAATTCGCCCGAAATGCCGTCCAACCCCCTGTACGTCAGCCTAGAGCTGGGGATGCTCTCATCCCCAAGTGTTGGTGGCGCAAGGATGTAATCCCACTGAAATATCCCCCGGCTGAGCCAGGCCCGTGAGCCACCCTCGAAGGACCAATCGCCTGTATATACAATAGGCTTGGCTTCTGTCGCCCCGTCCGAGAGTAGTGTATCATTCCGTCCCATAGATCGCGGGTAGACGCCAAAGTGGTAATTCAGGCCGACCTTTCCCACGTGATAGCTACTAGATAAATTGCTGCTGCTGGTGGGGACGAATCCAAGAGGTGGGTACTGTATGGTCGAAGGAGTCGTTAAACGCGTCCCGCTAAAACCCATATAGTCGTACTCGAATTTGACAGACCAATCAGGCGAGAGCGCTTGCTCAACGCCAGCTCCGAGACTCCAACCGAAGCGACCATAATCGAAATGTGTTGTGTGCCGTCCGAACCCAGGGGAGTCCTGCATCAAAAATTCGTTGTTGTTGGCGATCTCGCCACGATTGTTTTGCCAAGCTACGCCTGCCTTGACGTAGGCCAGCATTTGGCCCTGCGGGCCAAACGTGTACCCGGCACGTGCGGTCGCTGTGAAAAAGGAGTTCGGACCTGCATGGCAGGTGTCTATTACAGCAGTGCCTGAGAAGGCAAAACAGCTGTTTGTGCCGTCGGAGACAGCGTAGCTCGCGTCGAGTTCGGCGCCGAATACCAACCTATCTCTTTGCCAATTGTAGCCGAGCTGGCCTCCGGCCATGAACACCGGAGTGCTGACGACGTCTCCATAAATCGATGGGCCATAAGGATCACTGAAGGACGTGCCGCCATAGCCTCCGCCGCCGTGGACGCCAATATATCCTCCGGTCCAGTCCCAAACCGCCGGTCCCGGCTCGACCATCCTGTTGAGATTGGCCGAATTGGCTGCACCGCATGCGGCGAACGCAACTATTGCCCCGCCCCAAATTAGAACTCCAGATCGCATTTCACCTCACTAAACAAACGACGCATGACGCGATCGGCAACGAAGCTCCCAAGGCTGGCGGTCGTGGCGCCGCTCCAACAACCGCTGGGCAAAACCCGTGCCAGCTTGAGCCACTCGCCTTGCCAGCGCTTTTCGATAGCGATGTCATCTAGGCGACAAATTGGATCGCGTTCGGCAGGCCGAGAAGACGTGCCCGCTTTGGCCATGAACGCGGCTGCGTATTCGGCCTAATCGGCCCGAAGCTGCGATTTTGGCCATGTGGCGGCGATCCGGTACCGCGCCAATGACGCGGCGCCCCAAAAAAGACAGCGGATGTCGACCCATCAGGATCTGATCCGCTGGTCTATCCAGGATAGTCCGGCGCATCGCCACCAGGCTTGCCCAGCGTCGCATAAAGCACGCCGATGTAATTGCGTGGGCGCCAACCGCCTCCGAAATCAACGCAAACGCATTCGACTGTACAAAATCGACCATATTGCTCGCCGTTTTCGATTGAGGACAGTGGCGCATTGCCTCTCTGCTAGGTCATTTAGACCGTGCCGGTCGTACGGATGACCGTGGTGGTTTCTGCGATCTTCTTCTGCATGGTGCATTCCTTTTCCGTATGAGTACCTGAACTGGTTTGGCGGATGCCACTCCAGTCATGTTGCCGTACGCCAGGCTTCCTGGTGTCAGCACGCTGCAAGGAGGAACAGCAACTTTCGTGCCACATATGTAAAGGGGTTCGAAGAAACTCGGAAGTTCCATAGGGTCCAGTCGCTTATCGATAAATGGCTCTCGCGCACGAGCCTCAACCCACAGGGCGCACAATTGTCGTGTGTGGGACAATTGTTAGGTTTGTCCTGCCGCTGAACTGTCATCCAGGCGATTAGAGCCCTTGGTAATTTCTTCTGCTTCAGCATGGTGATCTGAAGGCCCCGTAAAGTTAACTGACGGCTGATGAAGAATGTGCGTACATGGACGATGTCAGAAAGTTGCTCATGATCCGCTTATCGTCGCCACCGCTTTCCCGCCGAGTTCATTGCGCACGCAGTATGGCTCTACTTTCGCCTTCCGCTCAGCCTGCGCATGGTTGAGGACATGCTGGCGATCCGCGGTATCATCGTCACGCATCACACCATTCGAAGCTGGGCGGAGAAATTCGGACGGCATTTCGCCCGGAGATCAAGCGACGGTCAGCCAGCTGCCTGGGCGACAAATGGCATCTCGACGAACGTGTGGTGGCCATCAATGGCAAGAAGCAGTGGCTCATCTCAGATCGGAGGAAGTTTTCCGGCTGTTCGGCGAAATGGCCAACGTCGGTCAGGTGATCTATCTCACCCTTGAGCAGCACCTATGCGACATCGCCAAGGCGATCATTCCCAACGTTGCCATCCACGAGCTCGGGTAATTCAAACGGCATTTTGTCGTGCCTCATCTCGGCCGCTGGGTACCCCGTCGCCACTGCCTGAAGCGAACCTCGACAGGGCTGACTGTTCAAGGTGGCGCGCAGAGACGGAACGTGTGACATTGGATGCGACACGCCCCGGTCGCCGTTTCTAGGCTGGCCGCCTGCCATCCAACAGCGGAGGACGCTATCGCGCGTTGCCCAGGGGCACGTCGACCGAGGCGGACAACCCGCATGTGGTGATCCTCGCCCACGCCTATTTCGACAATCTCTCGCCTGTCGTCGTGCAGCAGCTGGCGCTCGGCGGCCTGCCATCTAGCCACGGTGCTCAACGAGACGGTCGCGGCCGGGAAGTAGCCCGGCGGATTGACGCGCTTCCTCGACCAACGCCGAGCGCAGCCGGCATGTGCCAGTTCTACTGAGATTGCGCCGATAGCCGATGCTTGAAGGTTTTGCTGAACCAACTTCGCGTTTCGTCCCGACAAGGAAGTCGCCGGCACTGAATCGAGTACTTTTCGATGGTGCGCGGCGCAACTGGTGATCAGGATTCCCGGCTCACTTACGGATGAACCAGAAAACGCCATTGAAGGAAACGGCCGGAGCGGCTCGTCAACGGCAGCGAGTCCGCCGCGCAACTGTCATCGCCAAATCTGGCGAAGAGTGCCACCTCGCTTTGCGCGACACGCGCGAGCGCGTCGAGGTCGGTGTCGGAAATTTCGATGAGCTTGCCGATGCCGACGGATTCGCCGGTGCTCGCCTCATCTTTCGCGTCGCTTACGGTCGATGAGCCGGACCGTCGTCGGGCACCAGTGCCTGGGCCAGGGCCCTTGTCTCGTTGACTGAGGTCTGCAGCTTGGCCGCAATCTTGTCCGCCGCACTAGCAGCTGTCTCACCGTCCACGAATTCGAGGACCGAGCCTTGATGTTGGCGACGTCGACGCCGGCAGCGTCCGCGGCCACGGCATCAACAACCTTTGTCGCCTCCGGGCTCATGGCCGTCGCGACGGCGTCCGGTCCGCGCATGAGCGCCAGCGCTACCTCCGCTCAGGCCGGCGCGCGCGTAATCGCAGCCGTCAGCAGGTTCTGCACGAGCATCAGGCGTACCGTGGAGACGGGGCTCTGCGAATGCCACTCGTTCAGTGCTTCCCGCACTTCGCACCATTCCACCATTGGCGCGTCATGAACCGCAAGCGTGCCACGAGCCAGTCGCGCGCAACGCGGTCCTTTGCCGACGAAGCAGAGGCAAAAGCGTATTATGCGGACGCCGCAAAGGGGGGAACTCCGGCTAGCGCGCTGCCGTTCACTCAGCAAATATAGGCGTCGAGCAGGAATATCGACACCATCCGCCCAGGATGCCAGATCGCGCGGCATCACGCCTGGCTTGCACCGACTACGATCCAAATAGGATCACCGGCCAGCGGATGATGGTGTCGAGCTCGCGCACGACGCGCAGGCCCGACAGCGAGGTGTCGGCGATCAGCGCCAGACACTCCCACGTATAGCTGATCTACTTGACGGTAGCGACCGAGACTCAACGCCCCGCGTCAGATTGCTCTCTGCTTCTGAAGGAAGCCATTAGCTCGGCTCGGGACTGATCGGAGGCTTGGCTGATCGGCAGCGCGACTCCTGTGTAACAGCCCTATGACCGAGTCGGTGTTGGAGTGCCTCAGGTTGTCGAGGTGCAGCCTGCCTGGCTGCCGCCTTTGCCCCAGTCGCCTGACCAGCACCCGCGTGCCGTCAAGACTCCGCCGGGCGGCTCAACGACCAGCCCGCGGCACAGCTCGCACGACGGCTGGGAGCCCACCTGGAGCCCACCCGTATCACCCAGCAGCAGAACGGCTATAATTGCGATGTCTTTGTGCTCCAACGCCACTTTGGTGTCGCCCAGCAGTACGGCATCGTTGCCCGCAAAGTCCTTCACCAGGCCGACCAGCTGCCCGTCCTCAATCCGACCGTTGATTTGGCTCTGGTGGTTCTCGTCAAGCCAAATATGCTGAACTTGCGCAGCGCCGTTATATCGCCAGGAATCGAGCTTTCACCCACCTTGGCTGTTTTAGCCACCTCGGCACGGTAGGCGGCAAAAAGCACCTCGTCCGGGTGCTCGCGGCCGCGCTTGCGACTGCGCCTTTTCTGAACGACGGAAACCTGGTGCGACGCCTCGGCCGGCGTTGTATGGCGCGCGCCGGTCAGATCGCCCTGTTGATTGGCCGCAGGCCGATATGCGTCCGCGACGACGTGAGGGAGGCTCACGCCATCGGGTGCGCTTCCAAATCTCGTGGCGGGCAGGTTGACCCGCGGCGGCGGCATGGAACTCAAAGCTTCGCAAGCGCGCCCAATCGCTGCGCGGCTCCGCGGCTGATCGACACTTTGCGCGGGTGAGTGGACGACCCGCTCCGCATCCTGCCAGAACTGCGCCGAAGCGAAACTTGCGACCGGCAACGGCCCGGCGCGGTCGGCGGCGGCAAAGAGCTCGTCCTGGTCAAAACTCTGCGCAGGTGAGTGAGCTGGTGGAGCAAAGGGCAAGTGCGAACCGCCTTCCGCGGCGTCCTCCTCTTGCAGCATCCTCGGTCCAACCGCATCTGCATGTGAGCCGGTCCGCCGCCTGGCGAGACGGCTGTTTGGAACGGCTTGCCGATGCTGGCCCGGCGGCAACGCGTTCAGACGCTCCTGAAAACGCGCCTGGTTGGTCTGATGCTGTTGCGAGCCTGCATCGTCTGTGCGGGCGAAATCTGAGACGATGGATTGACGTTGTTAAAGGGATCCATGCTATCTCCTTTGCCTGTTCCGAGCAGCTCATGACGGCCTGGCGGTTGGAAACTGTTCTGTGATGTAACGTCCGGAATTATCTGTCGCCGTGAGGGCCCGAGCCCAGAATTATCTGTCGTCGGCTGGGAGTAACCGGGGCAAAACCATAGCGGACCACCCGCTTCGGACCCGTTGCTGCAGGCGAGCTCCGCTTGGACGACTGCTCCATCCCGCTCGGCTTCAGCGTCGGCGCGGCGGTAGACCTTTCAGACGCCGTATCTCATCCTTCAGAGCCGCATTCTCGGCGCGAAGCCCGGCGACCTCCGCCCGCAACTGCCACGATCACGTCGAGCAGGCCCGCAGGGGTCAGCGTTCGAGAATCGGGTGGCTCCGACATGGTCTGATGGAATCATGCCGCACGCCAAACCGCCACCCACCTCAACCCGACACGCCCGAGTCATAATGCCGCGTCCGCCACCACTGTACTAGATTTAGCGAAAAGGCTGTCCGGGAATTACCGAAGCACGCATTTCAAGAGGGTGGCACGAATTTTTTAGCACTCGATACGGAGAGTGCTACCGATATGAATTCTTAGAGCTAATTGCGCGCAGTAAGAACCAGACAAAAAGGACTGGTCCAGTTTTCTGAAGGACCGTAGGCGTTCGTCAGTTCTTGGACAGTTAACCAGAGTAGCGTCTGGGGCCCATGCATACGTGATGCATGCATCCTTAGGAGACTATGATGGACCCGAGCAACTTCAATCTATTTGGATTCGATCCGAATGCGTACTTCGCCTTGGCGGCGCAGCAGCAGGCGGGACAGGCGGAAGAACCTGAGGGGGCTGCGCAAGGCCACTTTGAGCAGCACCTCGAAGGGGCGGCCCAGCCGAACGTTCCGGATCATGGGAGGAGGTATAGGGCCGCCCCTGGAGACGAGGACCTCATCCAGAGCGCGGGCAATATGGAGTTGCAGAGATCTGGGCGTGCGGCCGTAGATCAGTTCCGTTCAGGCCTTCGGAAACTATCTGAAAGGCTTCACGACGTTTATGGATTGTCTCTCTCTGGCCTCAGCTGCGAGTCGCTAAAGAGCTATGCTCGCACACTGTGCGCGGGTGAAAGCCAAGTCGTGAAGGGGCTGAACATGCTTAAGCGGTACCGTGGGACTTCCGGGGAGGGTTCGTCGCAGGCGGGCACTGGGAGGCGGTATCAGTTCGCTCCTGGAGACGATGACCTCATCCAGAGGGCGGGTGATTTCGCTCGGGCTGGTAACACTATAGCGGGTCATACCGTGGTCGAATATGGTTCCGGGCTCCGGAAGCTATCTGACAGGCTTCACAGCGTTTACGGCTTGTCTCTCTGTGGAGTCAGCGGCGAGGCGCTCAAGAATTATGCCCAGGAACTTTGTGGGGGTGATAAGCGGGTCGCGGCAGGGCTGCGCATGATTGAGAACTACCGTCAGACTCTTGGGGAGGGTACGTCGGGGGCTGCGGAGGGTAGCGCTAGACAGCCAGAGCACGAGTCGTCCCCGCCGCGGGTGTCGAGTTACAATCAAGACCAGCTTTGGGACTCGTATGATGCGGCGGAGGGAGGGTGGCGCGGCGCCTCTCCACCGCCCAGTCACAATTCGGCGGAGGTTTGGGCGGGCGTCGATCAATGGAACCAGGCGCCGCCCCAGAATTGGGGGGCCAACTCGTCGAGTTTTTGGCAGGGTGCGCCTTCACCGGCGCCCAGCGTCAATCAGCCAGGCCCATCGTGGGAGCAAGGCGCCGCAGCGTCGATCTTTGGGGCACCATACATGCCTTACGCGCCGCCTCCAGTGCCAGAGCTAAACATCTACGTCTCGGGCTGGCAACACGGCAATCAACGGGCGTCAATGGACCTGATGCGCGGAATGCACTACAAGGAAGTGTTGCCGAGCTCGTCTCGGCCGCAGACGAATTTCACCATTGACGGCGTGCTCTATACGGCGACATTGGGGCCGTCAGGTAGACAAAACGACATTCGGGTCTCCCGAAACTGAACAAGTGATTGTCTACATTTTTGTCAAAGCTATTTAAAGGTGAGACAAAGTAGCCAACTTATAAATGCGACATCATAATATTCCTTATTACTTCGTTCGCAAGTTACAATATTTGCAAAGTACGAAGACGCAAGCCGCCGACCGGGTGGAGCTGGTCAGGGTTGCCTGGCCCGGTCGGCGGCGGATGGCTCCAGCTGCAAGATAAACTTTAGCTTTGACATCCCGATCACTCCGCCGCTTCAGCTACAGCAAGCTTCCGAAACCCACGGGCATTTACCAGAATAGATTTGCTATCTTGCGCTAATATTTGCTTTGAGAGATGCTGGCCTCAGCCGTGGGAGGGCTGGGGGTATGAAAATAAAGGTGTTGCCGGCACTTTGTGCCGCTGCCGCGCTGTGCGGCTGTCAAACTAGCAATCAAACAGACTATGTTCAGATCGGGTATGGGCCGAGTTTCGATGTCGCCCATGCACAATGCGAACTTCAGAAAAGGTCAGTAGACCAAGGCTATATTGCGATTGGGTCGCCGGGGTTTGTTGCCGGTGCCGGGATTGGCAATGCTATCGGCAATGCGATCGCTGAAGATGATTTCATGCGGAATTGTCTCATCATCAGCGGCTGGAAGCGTGCGCCGCATGGACAAGCCGGCGCGGCAGCAGCATCGGTCGCTATCGGTGCATCACCTACGCCCTATGGGATTGCACGCGCGCCTGGCAGCTGGATCAACACCGCGTTGTTGGACTGGAAGGATGCGAACAACAAATGCGTTGCTGGTGACAAGACGGCTTGCGCCACGCGAGCGAAACTTGGCGCGAAGTTGAAATCAGCCGGCATCAATCCCTCCCCGGTGTAAGGCGGGAACGACGTTATGCGAAGGAAGATCTCGATGTGCGTCCTCATCGTGGCATTGAGTGTTAGCGGCTGTGCGGCCGACTATCTCAACAACTACGACACGATGACGTTGGCGGCAGGTGACTCCGCTCGCCAGAACCAACTTCTCCAGACGGTCGACCCGTTCAACCCCAACAGCAACAACACGAAGATCGAGGGCGACGGGCAGCGGATGACGGCTGTCGTTCAAAGGTACCGCGGAACGCCGCAGCCGGCATCTGCCTTACGAAACAACGGCGCCGATCTGGACTGCGCCGGTGGTAGGGGCAACAACCCCGTCGTCCAGGGACCTGTTTCGGTCGGCCCGTCCGATCCCAACCACCTGGACCGTGATCATGATGGCGTGGGTTGCGAGAGGTAGGGGAGCAAAATGAGATTCGGAATCCGCAGACCAAGCATCAAACGCAGCATTGCGGCCAGAACATCCGTTAAACGGATGGTGAAGCACAGTTTCGGCCTGAAAGCCCCACGCGGTAGGGGATGGGTCACCGACCCTAAGCGAGCCACTTACAATCGGGTCTATGACCGCACCACCGTCAGCTTCTGGAGCCTGCTCAAAAGGTTGTTTGGCGGCAGATGAAGCAGTTCGGCGCCAAGCGCTCTCGCGCCAGCCGTTGGGCAAGCGTGCCGCTCCGCCTCGTGCTGGTAACTGTGGCGGCGGCTTCCGCCCTGGTGACGCAGTTTGTTATGCATAACACCGGCTCGCTGCCAGAGATCAATTTGCAAAACCTGATCAAGCCGAAGCCAGTCGCGATTGGTGGGGTCCGCTGCCCCGCGTTGTTCAAGTTGGGGAGCATGAGGATTTGTGGGGCGGTCATGCGGCGCGGGCCGTTTCTCTGTTCTCGCGATTGGCGTTGACCATGCCGGGATACCATTGCCGGAAGGTCGAGCGGAGGGAACCGTCAAAGGTCTGCGTGCGGGTTTGCAGCAGAAGATGCGCGCCGACCCTGCTCCACTGCATCTGCTGTTTCTTTGCGAAGCGCTCGGAGATGACGGCGTTAACGGTGGCCTCGACGAAGGCCGAGGAGATGCGCTCACCGGACCGATAGCGTTCGCCGTAATTGATCAGGCTCGCACTGTTGGAGGCAATGTAGGCCTGGAAGTCGCCGATGGCGGTCAGGAACTTGCGCATGTTCGGATAGCCTGTTTCCAGACCTTCCGCGTGAATCGAAGGTCGGCAATTTCGTCACGGGCACGATAGACGTTACCATGCCAAAGATGCCACTTGATCCTGCCGAGGCCTTCAAGCAGATTCTGCCCGGCCTGCTCGTCGTAGATCTCGACACCCTTCGAGATCTATCTCAGAGAGAACAACTGACCACCGTGGCGGCCGTGCTTGCCGCGGCACCGGTTGTTGGACCGTTGTGAGATGAAAGCTCTTTCAATCAAATGACGGGCGGGGTATGAGGGGAATGAAATCAAGGGTTCGCATGGGAGGGTTTTGAGCCGCAGCGTTCCGAAAGATCGGTCCTTGGCCAGCATTGACAATGCCCGCCTAAAAGGCTGATGGCGCCTCTTGCCTTGATCAACCGTAAAATGTGTAATCTTTCAAAGCCTCTCATCCGTAGTTGATCTACCTTTCATTCAATCTCATTGTGGGCCATGGGTAGGCGACCAACGATCACGGATCTCGCCGAGCGTGCAGGTGTTTCGGTCGCGACCATCGATCGCGTGCTGAACGGCCGGCAGCCGGTGCGCGAGGAGACCGCTCGCAAGGTCTACGAGGCGGCGCGAGAGATCGGCTATCACGCCGCGGATCTCATTCGGCAGCGCATCGAGCGCGACCTTCGACCGATCCGGTTCGGCTTCCTGCTCCTGAAGGAGGACCAAGCGTTCTATCGCGCTTTCGCGGCGCAGTTGACCAGGGCGGTGGAAGAAACGCCGGGCATACGCGGCATCGTGCATATCGAGTTCGTCAGGTCCCAGACCCCGTCCGACTTCGTTAAGGCGCTGGAGACGTTGGCGACGCGCGCGGAGGTGATCGGCATGGCCAGCCTCGATCATCACCTGGTGACGCGCACGGTAGAGTCATTGAAGGCATCCGGAAAGGCCGTGTTTTCGCTGCTGTCTGATTTCGCGCAGGGCGTTCGCGACACCTATGTTGGAGTTAACAACATGAAGGCAGGCCGCACCGCCGGCTGGCTCATCTCGCGGTCGGCGCCGCGGGTCGGCAAGGTGGCGGTCTTTGTCGGCAGCCATCGTTGGCACGGCCACGAACTGCGCGAGACAGGCTTTCGCAGCTACTTCCGCGAACATGCGCCGCAGTTCAATGTGCTCGATACGCTAGTGAACCTTGATACAAAGGAAGTCACCCATGAGGCGACGGTTACCCTGATTGACCGCTATCCCGATCTCACCGGCTTCTATGTCGCCGGCGGTGGGTTCGAAGGCGCAATTGCAGCGCTACGCGAACTGGATCTCGTGCGGCCGCCAAGCGTCGTTGTCAACGAACTCGTGCCGGAAACAATCGACGCCTTGAGGGAGCATCTGATCGTCGGCGTCATCGCCACGCCGCTCGAGCGGCTCTGCCGGGCGTTGATCGACTTGATGGTGAAGACTTTACAGGCCGGGCCGCTAGAAACGAGTGGACAACTGTTCCTCCCATTCACGCTGCACGTCCCAGAAAGCGTGTGATGCAGCGCTGTATGAAAGAATGAGAGAATAGTGGCACGAATTTGCCGAAATCCCTCTTCGCTGATGGGATTTCGTTTCTGGCTGTTGACCACAGCAATGAGCTACCTCAGTGAAGGTTAAAATCGGTCAATCCGCGACCGGATGAGGAGTTTATATGACCGCTCAACCGAAGTTCGCTATGAACCATATGGCAGCGCCGAGGCTCGATTGCCGCGCCTTCCTCGATCTTGCAGCTTTACTCGGGTGCCTTGGGGTCGAACTGCGCAATGATCTGGCGGACAAACAGCTGACGGACGCTGCGTTCTTCGACGGCGAAGCCCCAGCGGCAATCGGCAACTACGCGCGCTCCAAAGGCCTGCGGCTTCTCGGGCTTTCGGAAGTCTATGGGTTCAATGCTTGGTCGGACGCCATGCCGGCGAAGGTCCAGCTGCTCATCGAGCAAGCCAAGGAGGCCGGCGCAGAGTCGATTAGCCTAATTCCGCGCAACGATGCGCCGCAATACAGCGATGGTGGCCGCGACGAGGCGCTGCGTCGCTCGCTGGGCGAGATCCTGCCGATGCTGGACGCAGCCGACCTCGTGGCGCTTGTCGAGCCCTTAGGCTTCGTCACCTCATCGCTGCGGTGCAAGGCCGATGCCATCGCGGCAATCGAGGCAGTCGGCGGCAGCGGGCGCTGTAAGCTCGTGCACGATACCTTTCACCATTATCTTGCAGGCGAGAGCGAGTTCTTTCCTGAGCATACGGGCATCGTCCACATCTCCGGTGTCATCGATCCGAGCCTCAGCCCCGAGGAGATGCAAGATAGCCATCGAATCCTCGTCGACGAGCGCGACCGGCTCGGCAATATCGATCAGATCCGTAGTTTAATTGACGGAGGTTATTCTGGCGCTTTCTCCTACGAGCCGTTCTCCCGCGACATTCACCGGCTAAGCAGTGCTGAGGAGGCTTTCAGGATAAGCATGGATTTTATTCGCTCTACTCTCTCTTGAGTATTGCGCGGTGATAATTGCTCACTCGCGGACCCGCGAGCTTCAGTCTTTTTGCAAAGTATCCACCTGGCTACTCGCCAATACCCTGTTAGCGTTTCGCGGCACCTTGCCGGCGTGAGACTACTGAGGAGGAAACGATGTTCAGCTTTGCACTTCGGGTGAAATGCCGCTCCACCAGGGGGATCGTCGCTGCGATTTCAGGATTTCTTGCCGATCAGGCTTGCAACATCACTGACAGCGCGCAGTTTGACGATGCCGACACTGGCAATTTCTTCATGAGGGTGAGTTTCCGTTCCGAAGGCGGGCGTGAACTCGAAGAACTGCGCGCAGATTTCGATCCCATCGCATCGCGCTTTGGGATGGAAGCAGAGTTTTTTGACGAGGCCACGAAGCGAAAAGTCATCATCATGGTCTCGCGCTTCGGCCACTGCCTCAATGATCTCCTGTACCGTTGCCGCATCGGCGCTCTTCCGATCGATATCGTGGCAGTGATCTCTAATCACATGGATTATCAAAAGGTCGTGGTGAATCACGACATTCCGTTTCACTGCATCAAGGTGACGAAAGATAACAAATCCGAAGCGGAAGCACAGCAAATGCGCATCGTGGATGACACTGAAGCGGAGCTGATCGTGCTTGCCCGTTACATGCAGGTTCTCTCTGATGAAATGTGTCAAAAGATGTCTGGGCAGATCATAAACATCCACCACTCGTTTCTACCTTCGTTCAAAGGCGCCAATCCGTACAAGCAGGCTTACGAACGCGGCGTGAAATTAATCGGCGCCACATCGCATTACGTGACCGCAGATCTCGATGAAGGGCCGATCATCGAGCAGGACATCATCCGTGTGACACATGCGCAGTCGAATGATGACTACGTCAGCCTCGGCCGCGACGTTGAGGCACAAGCACTGGCTCGGGCGATACACGCGCACATCCACGGACGAGTATTCCTCAACGGCAGCAAGACGGTCGTGTTTCCACCGTCGCCAGGTTCATATGCTTCAGAGCGAATGGGATGAACGCTCGCAGGATGGTCAAAAGATCAGTTACGGACCACCGGTGGACAAACAGTCGACGAAGACGTCATCCGGCGAGGTTCGGGCGATCTGATATGCCGACCGGCTGCGTGGGTGTCACATTGAGCCGAAGAGCCCGCATGTGCTCTGGCAGGCCTACTTGAGACAGACTGCCAACTCACCACTTATTATTTCCGCGGCGATCTCGAGACAGCGGCCAAGGTAGAGGGCATCCCGTTCGATTGAGGGGATGCATCCAGCAGCATGCGGGCGAAGGTTTCCGATCACTTCTGCTCATTCCAATCGCGCCAGTGGCTGGGATGAATGTCGAGGGGCGCCTCCGTGATGCGCTGTCCGATTGTCCGGTCGAAATGGGGGGCAGTTCAGCGATAAGCTTCACGATACGGGCTGTCTTCGTCCACCAAACATTCCCCCAAGCGGGGCTCATTAGCAAACGTTCATGACGCTTTCGTGAGACTGCCACGATGGAGGATGTGATGAGACTCAGATTGTTTGCCGCTAGCCAAACTTCTTCGCATAGAGTTTAAGGTCGATGGAGCGGCTGTTGGAGCGGCTGTCGCCCAGCTCCGCCCCGGGTTGTTCAACCAATGTGCACAGTAGTAGTTGAACCCCATTCCTGGACGATGCGAGCCACAAAGACCACATCGTCAGCGTCAACCAACGCTTTCAAGTCGTCGCGGATTTTGCCCCGCTTGACCGCTGTATCCAGCCATACGGATTCGACCCCTTTGCACCACGTATAGTTATGTTTGATGTACTTGTAGACTGGATCCTAATTGCGCCCGCATGTTTCAAATCATAGGTAACGAGAAAATGCCAGTGTCCGTGACGCGGCTCTCCCCATCGTGCCGACCGGCACGATGATTCCTACCGTCGCGCGGCTGTCACACATCGCACCTAAACGCAAATCGAGGCGTCCCGTGACTGACATTTCGGGACGCCTCAACAGTTCGTTGGGGGTGTCGAAATGCTAGACAGCAACTGGTCGGGTCGCTGTATCTTTTGCTGCTGCCATTTCCGCTCGTCGCTGTAGCCGTTCAACAATCGGCCGCAGCTAGGGAGGGCAGCGCAGGGCGCGCAAGACAGATACATGACCAGATTTCAAAATCCGACGGATGGGATCTCGCAGAAGGCCTTGGCAGGCCTTGTCGCGGAAGCCGTGCAACAGGCTCTGATCCAGCACGGCATCGTTCTTGATACACAGACCCTGGCTTCAGCCAGCGCTATTGCCGGCAGCGTCGCCGCCGTCGTGCCCTTCCTTCCACAGGCACAGCGGCTTTCGATCGGCTCTTTCAAGGGCGAATGCGCGGCGCTTGTCTCCGAGTTCTTCAGCTCAGTGGCGGACGTCGCGCACGGCGGCTTGGCAAGTGCCAACAGCGCAGATGAAAGCCTGATGCCGGCAACCGCAGCACCTTCATCGCTGCAGCCGGCCAACGATCTGCAGTCGGTGCTGATTGAGGATTGGGCGGGCGAGGTCGCCGGATCGACCTTTCTGGAAGAGCATTTCCACATACCGCGCTCGACGCTGCATCGCTGGCAAAGGCGCAATGAGGTCGTTGCCTTGCGCAAGGGCGGCCGCAAGCATGTCTTCCCGCTCGCCCAGTTCGTCGACGGCAGGCCGGCATCAGGGATCAGCGAAGTGCTATCGGCAATCGGCAATCCAAGGCTGGCGTGGTTCTGGCTGACTCGCCCCTCGCCCGAACTCGACGGCCGCATTCCGATCGAGGTGCTCAAGCAGGACATGGTGTGTGACGTCGTGTCGGCCGCCCGCAAATTTCCTCGGCTTGAGCCACCGGACTCATTTCATCGGCGGGGGCTTCCTGCGCACGCAGGGCAGGAGTTCAGCGTGATGTTCCTCGGCCCTTGAGCTTGGCAGTGGGGTGCAGCCGGCACGATCCAGGCAGCACTGACCTGCCTCTGGCGATATGGCGGCCGATTTGAGGCCTCGTGTCGGCGAACGGCAGCGCCAACGCCGCACCGGCCCGCGCCCGGACAGATGGCGCCAAAGAGATAGGAGCTCTCGTTGCACCGGTCAGTGGGCTGGCACGGGCTTGAACTTCGGGAAGCAACGCTCAGGGTGGGCGAATCACCACTCGCCAACCACGAACCGTGCAATCGGAAATCCTGTGCCAGCTACGATGCGTTGGGCATGATTTACTTCGTAAAACCGTGTGAATTCTCCACCTGCTAAAAGGGCGGTGGCTTCAGGTTACGGCTTAAAGCCGGATCGGTCCGCGCGTTGGCGGACAGGGCGCGAACTCACGTCACGTTGAAGTTGTCGTCAGGCTCCGGCGGCGTCTGGTTCTTGATATACTCAACCCAAATCTCGTCGGTAACGTTCCCGCTCGTCGGCGCCCATAGCCCCTCGCCCACAGGTGCTGGCCCCAGTAGCGCTTGCGCAATATCCCGAACTCGCTCAGCAGCTTGTGCGAACTGCGCCCCTTCAAGTATTGCGCCGCGCGCGATACCGACAGGCTCGGCGGGATCGACACTAGCATATCCACGTGGTCTCGGTTGATCGACTCGGCATGCACCACCATTTCATGCGCTTGCGCCGTCTCGCGCAGCAGGCCGACGAACCAAATGCCTCTGCGCGGCACTCGATGTAACAGGATCATGACGCTTCGTTTAGTCGAACGTTAAGGGTCCTCGCCATAGGTTCCGCGACGAGCGGAGCACGGGATCGGACAAGGCGCGCGACCGCACCGCGGCAGACCCGGGCTTGCCTAGAATGCCGGATGCGCTGGGCGAGCGGAGCTTGCGCTCCTCAGAGGCCTTGACCCGATTGGACCCGCAGCAGAACCGGCGAGATGCGACCATGATTGCGGCTCTCAGAAACGTTTCCCTGCAGAAGGGTGCACACTCGATGATCGGGCTGGATCATACGGGCCTCGGCACGGTCGACGCTGCGGGGCAGAGCTTAGCGGCCCAAACGGAGTTCGACGACGTGAGGCTCATCCTGCGCCGCTGGCAATCCGCCTGCGGCGCAGGCGCGCTGCCGCCCTATGAGGAGATCGCGTTGGGCAGCGTCGGCCGCTTCTCGGATGAGATCGCTGTCGTCCGTCGTTTAGGGGACGAGCCACCTCTCCTGCTGCGCTGCGGCCAGCGCTTCCGCGCGATCGTGGGCCTTGCGGAGTCCGCGCGCAGCCTCGCGGAACTGCCATATGCCTTCAATCTAGCGATCGGCTCCGCTATCGATAAGGCCTGCTCGGCAGGCGAGCCGCGCCTCACAGTCTGCCACTGGGTCGTCGACGGCAAGGTTTCCACGATCGAGATCGTCGCGCTGCCGTTGTCGTGCCGCTGGCCGGGCGAATACTTCGTTCTATTCCTTCGCCCGCGCGCCAGCCAGGTCGAGCTTGCCAGTCTGCTCATCAACTCCACGCAGGAAGGCATCATCGGGCTGAGCCCGATCGATTGTGGGCATGGCGCAACGTCTGACTTCTACATACTAAGCGTCAACGAGGCCGCGGCGGCCTTCCTCGGATCGAGCATCGACAGCCTCCAGTTCACCCGGCTCTCGGACGCGCTGACCAAGGTCGGCATAAGCGAGATTCCACAAGAGCTGCTGTGCGCGGGTTCCGGCGGGCGCATATCGAGCTTCGAGCTCGCCTACGGACTGGGACAGCAGAGGGTCGCTCTGCAGGTCGGCGTCGACATCGCCGGCGGCGTGCTGGCCGTCACACTGACCGACATTCGCGACCTGAAGGCGCGCGAGACCCTGTTCCGCTCTCTTTTCGACGATAATCCGGCACCGATGTTCGTGCACAGCCAGTCGACCGGCATCTTTCTCAACGTCAACGAAGCGGCGTTGCGCCTCTATGGCTACAGTCGCGGCGACTTCCTCGACAGCAGCCTTGCCGAAATCCGCGTGGATGGCCGCACCAACCGCGAGAGGGACGGTCGCGAGCTGGTGCTCCGGCACCGCACCGCCGACGGCCGCGAGCTCGATGTGATCGAGTACACAAGCGAAACCCTCGTAGACCACCAGGTGGCAATACTATCGACTATCGTCGACATCACCGAGCGCAAGCGCGCCGAAGCCCATATCACTTACCTCGCTCATCATGATCCGCTGACGGGAGTGGCCAATCGAACAGTTTTCACGCGCGAGCTGGAGCACGCGGCCGACAGCCTCGAGCAGAACGGACGGCGGTTCGCCGTTGTGCTGATCGACCTCGACAATTTCAAGACGGTCAACGACACTCTCGGACACGCGGCAGGGGACGCACTCCTCATAGAGGTGACCGCGCGGCTGAGACACCTGGTGCGCAAGACCGACGTGGTGGCCAGGCTCGGCGGCGACGAATTCGCGATCCTGGTGCCGGCGGTCGAATGCCGCTCCGACGTCGAGGAGCTCGCCCAGCGCATCATCCGCGATCTTACCGCCATCCGGAAGGTCGACGGCGCCGAGATAGTAATCGGCGCGAGTATCGGCGCTGCGCTGGTCCCGGACGACGCCGCCGACATCGACAGCCTACTGAAATGCGCCGATCTCGCCCTCTATCGAGCGAAGCAATCGGACAAGGGTACCTTCCGCTGGTTCGAAGCCGGGATGGACATGCGCCAGCGCGAGCGGCGTGCGCTGGAGATAGAGCTGCGCGGCGCCGAGATCGACCGCGAGTTCGAGTTGCATTACCAGCCAATCATCCGGACGCAAACCGGAAAGCTCCGCGGGTTCGAGGCCCTGCTGCGCTGGCAAAATCCGCGCCGCGGCATGGTGTCGCCCGCGGATTTCATCCCGATCGCAGAGGAAACCGGCATACTCGACGAACTCGGCCGCTGGGTACTTGCGATGGCATGCCGAGAGGCGGCAACCTGGCCGCGCGATCTGGTGCTGTCCGTCAACGTATCGCCGGTGCAGTTCCGCAAAGGGAATCTCGTCGGAGCAGTAGGACTGGCCCTGGCCGGCAGCGGGCTGGAGGCGCACCAGTTGGAGATTGAGATCACTGAGTCGGTGCTGCTGGCCGAGAGCAGCACCAACCTCGCCATTCTCAAGCAACTTCGATCGCTCGGCGTGCGCATTGCGCTCGACGATTTTGGCACTGGCTACTCCAGCCTGAGCTACCTCAGGCAGTTTCCATTCAACCGCCTCAAGATCGACCGGTCGTTTGTCCGCGAGATCGTCCAGTGTCCAGAGTCGCTCGCGATCGTCCGTGCCGTCATCGGCCTCGGCACCAGCCTCGGCATCGATACCACGGCCGAGGGGGTGGAGACGGTCGCGCAGTTGGAGGCATTGCGCGCCGAAAAATGCGGCGAGTTGCAGGGGTTCCTGTTCAGCCCGCCGGTTGCCCGCAAGAGTGTCGCCTCCATCATCGGTGCGTATTTCGAAGAGACATCGCGTCTCGCGTAACGGGATCGCCGACCTGTGCTGTCGACGGCCTGCGTCCAGAGCAAGTGGCGATTGGATCGAACCATTCTGCGCGAATTGATTTGGGTCAGGTCGGGGTTCGGCTAAGGTCCTACCCCGTCTGGCCGTCCCTGCCGTCGAAAGGTCACGAAGGACGCCATTCAGCAAGCTCCCGGAGCAGCGGATATTAAGATCGCCTGACCTGCCTCGCCAGTCGCATCCGCTCTGCTTCAAGGCGATGAACTCGGCCACCGGCAAGGCGAGTGGCGCGCCGGCTGCGCCACAAGGGAACTGGCGAATTTGGGTTGCGCCGGCTTCCAAGGCTCGGCGCTGCCTTCTTTCGACCAATCTCACCCAAGCGCCAGTCTACACCTGCACCTTTCCGCTTCCCGATTTGCAGGCAACGACCCATTGCATCGCGGAGTTTGGGTCTTCCAAAATCCCGGCCCGTTTCGCAAAGCCGAGAAAGGCATTGTGGGCCGCGCCTATAGGCTTGTGCCCGTCGTGGGCGTCAAAGCACGCCCGAAGGGCGGTTTGATGGATCAAGTCTCTGCGATCTTCCGGCCATTCATCGAGAAAATCGATTGCGTCCGCAAGGCCGGCAATCTCTTGCACGATAACCGTGGCACGCCTCACGAAGATGGGGCTGCTGAAAACTTCGGCGTTCATTTCATTTCCTCCGACCTGCTGAACGGCTTCTCTGTGTAAGAGGCCACCGATCGAGGTCGGTTGCGACTATCGCAGAATATGTTGTCACGGCGATGACGGCTTGATAGGGAAGAAGCCGCATCGCGCCCGAGGGAAATCATGGATTTTGCAGAGTGCCGCCTTTGCTGGGGGACAGCGGCGGATCATCGCAACCGACAACCGCCTTCGCGTTGAGGCAGCCTAGTGCAAATCGAAGACTATAGCTTCCGATTGGCACGGCATCAGAAATTTGATGCGCTCCGATTAACGCAATTTGTTGCGGCGTGTGGCACTCGTTTGAACTCACGATGGTTGATTTTACTGAGTAGCGCCGCACCCGAAGGAATCCGCCCCAAGCAGGGTCGGCTATGGAGTCGTGACTCGCAATCTGGTTGCTTCGTAGTCGAACGAAACGCGGTTCCGGCCACGCTGTTTCGCTTCAAAAATGCATCGTTCTGCTGTGCGAAGGATATCCTGACTATCTGCATTGGGAGGGATTTCCGCACCCCCGATGCTGACAGTCACCTTTAGATCGTCCTGTTGCCCTTTGATCCAGGGCATCCCTTCGATAAGACGGCGGATGTTCTCCGCAATGGTCATTGCCTGCTCTTTGCGGACCCCTCGCAGCAGGACCCCGAACTCTTCGCCACCAAGGCGTCCAATTGAATCGCCAGGGCGCGTTAGATAGACAAGCGCTTTTGCGATTCGAACCAAGGCCTCGTCACCTTTGGAATGTCCGTGCTTGTCATTGAACGAGGCGAAGTGATCCGGGTCGATAACGAGAAGCGTGTCGTATTCACCCTCATCGCGCTTCCTGTCCATCCTTGCCATGAATCCGCCGCGGCTAAGAAGCCCCGTCATCGGGTCGTGGCTGGTCACGAACGCCAGCCTGTCGTGGGTCTCTCTCAGGGCCGCATACGACTTCTCCAACTTGTCACAGGTGTCTTGGATGGTTTCCGACTGGGCGAAGATGTAGGCACCGACGGGCATTCCAATCAGGATGGGAATGAGGGTGCATTCCACCCAGCTCAGCCAATCGATCGGCATGTGCAAGGCGAGTCTTGCCGTGAACGACAGAGCAAAGGTCGCGACGATTGCAATTATCGTCACGACTATTGATTTGCCTAGAATACGCTTGGCGCGAGGCGTCATGTTGTTTCTTTGGAGATTGGCACTGTTTCTTTAGATAGAGGCTCTGAAAGAGCCGTTACCAAGTCAATTAAGATTATTCTGAAACTAGAAGGGCGAGAAAAGAGGTGCCGTCATCTGCGGTCGGGAACGCGCGCAAACGTAGGACAGCGCGGCGAATTTTAGCAACGCTTAAAATGCGAGTTTTTCGAATCTGCTGGCGTTAGTTTTCGGATGCTAATCCACGCTGCATGGATGGTGATCGTTGAATATGCGCGGCCTAGGTTGGATTAGAGAAATACGATTGACGGAGGCTCAGCAGATGCGCGATCGGATAGCTTTGCTCGAATCCGAATTGATCAATGCGGCTGGTTCCAAAGGCAAATCCAATCTGCTTAACGTAGGTCACCAGCTTCGTTCGCAAAAGGCTAGGTTGGAACGCCTGGAACAATGCATAGCCTGGATGCCGAAGCGACTCTGACACCGCGCAACCCCGATCCAAGGAAGTCGTCCGCGGATTTTGGCGATGCCGGCAGGTTCGACGCGATCTGAGACCGTGAAGAGGGTGGCGGTTTTCTGGAAATTTCTGCAAATTCCAGTGTGATGGAGTGCACCCTCAGACTGAGACAAGGAAAATAGCGGACACCGTCCCGTGTTCAGCCTATGCCGCCTTTTCCATCCGTCGTCCACCTGAATGCTTCTGTTCGTATTCCTCCGGCGTGAGATAATCGAGCGCCGAGTGCAGGCGCTGCGTGTTGTAAACGGTATCGATGAAAGCGCCGATGCGCCTACGGGCATCATCAGCATCCTTATAGGCGAGACCTTGCACCTCTTCCTGCTTCAGCGTTTCATGAAGCTTTCCGCCTTCGCGTTGTCATAAGGATTTCCGACGCGGCTCCTGCTCGCCTGGATGCCATGGAGATGCAGAAGTTCAGAGTAGGCCCCACAGGCGTATTGAACGCCGCGGTCGGAATGGTGCACGAGACCCCCTGGAGCAGGCTGGCGATCGGTGATGGCCATCTCGAGGGCCTCAATGGCAAGGCTTGCTCTGAGATGCGTATCCAACGCCCATCCGACCACCTTGCGGCTAAACGCGTCAAGCACAACGGCAAGGAAAGCAAACTCCTCAGCCAGATGCAGGAAGGTGATATCGGCAACCCATAGCTGGTTGACCCCACTGAGGATCATGCCCCTGGCCAGGTTCGGCACGACTTGCCAACCATGCCTCGAGTTCGTCGTTGTAGGCACAAAGGGTCGCATACGCAGGCACAGCAGATTGTCTTCACGCATGATGCGTAGAACGCATTTGTGGTTGACTTGCCACCCCTCCCGACGCAACAGGGCACCGATCCGGCGGTAGCCGTAGTGCGCGTTGGCGAGAGCCATCTTTTGAATGAGATCTCGCAAACCTGTCTCGGCCCGACGAGGCGCCGAGTCTAGCCAGTGACGATAATAACTGGCGCGGCTGACGCCAGCGAGCCAGCACATTCCATCGATGTTGAAGTCGCCTTGCGACAGGCCGGTCGTCATCTTTTCGATGACTTTGAAGATCCCGTTTCGCCAGGAGCGCTGCTCCGACGCTGATCTTCCTCGAAGTGCCGCAAGGCTTCGCGAAAAAAATCGAGATCGAGCTGCTGTTGCCCGACTTTCTGCTCCAATTCCCTGATCCGGCGCCTGGCCCTGGTCAGTGCCTTTTCCTGAGCCGACGGCGGATCAACTGCGCTTGGCAATGGCACGTCGCCGTCAACTCCTCCCGCCACTCTCGCCGGCCGGCCACGCCGAAGTGACTTCAGGTTACCACGAAGCCTGAGATGATCG
The DNA here is from genome assembly GCF_033977205.1 of Mesorhizobium album. NCBI lineage: Bacteria > Pseudomonadati > Pseudomonadota > Alphaproteobacteria > Hyphomicrobiales > Phyllobacteriaceae > Mesorhizobium > Mesorhizobium album. The sequence goes on from NZ_JAVIIW010000025.1 coordinate 61,684, forward strand.
CGCCACTCGTAAAGACGTTGGCGACTGATGCCAACCTCATCTGCCAACTTGCTGACGGTTTCGCCCGCCTCCATGCGCTGGAGCAGCTCCAGCTTTTGGTCCTCATCAATAACTCTTTGCCGTCCGGCCATGCCCCAGTTTCCTCTCCTGCGGGGAAACTGTCCGCTATTTTCCTTGTCTCAGTCTGAGGGTGCACTCCAGGTAAACCCCACGAAATGCCAGATAATTCCGGACATCACACCAGACTGCCAATTATGCGACTTTCGAAGAACAAAAGGCGAACATTGAAAGGACGTTGTGTTTTTGACATCAATAGCCTGCCCATTTCGTCAGTTCCGGTGATCAATAGCAATGGCTGGAACGGGGGCCGGGAGCGGTCCGTCCCGTTCCGTCCAAAGGCGACGAAAAACGGCCGTATCGCTCCGCGACCCCCTGACGGTCAGATAGCAGCGCTGCCCCCCGGAAACGGCCACGTGATATGGCGGCTGCCAGATCAATTGCGTGGCAGCCGTTCGCGCTGATACGCCCTAGTCCATCCTGGAAACCGGGATCAAGGCGTTTCCATCCCGGAAGATTTCGACCAGGTGCACGTTCTTGAGCCCATCCCAATATCGCGGATTTATGTGCTCGAAGACGATCATCTGGAACTCTTTTCCCATCTCGTTTGCCGTAGTGATGAACTGATCCAAAAGCTCCAATGCCAACTTGACCTTCGCGACATCGCTCTCGTCGACGTCCTTCTCGCCGTCACTGCCCTGCTTGTCATCCTCGCCCCAGTAAGGCCTGGAGAACTGATCAATAATCAAGAACGGCGCCACATGAACGCCGCCGTTCTGCATAATCAGTTCATGCAAGCCAAGGAACAGAAACAGGTGAAGGAACATATGATTGGAACTGCTGCCGACGTTCTCGGTCGATGCTGTTTTGGGTTTGCGCAGATGAAGCTTTTTCTCCGTGTAATTGAAGGCGGAGCGATAGTCGCTATAGTTCCCGAGAGCCGCCTTTGTTAGAGAAATATAATCCTGAATTGCTTCATCAAGAGCACTGGTGAAGAGTTCCTGCCGGTCCTTGACAGGCGTCACAGCCAGGCCTTCGATTTCAGCTTCCAGGTTTTCGATCAAGTCGCTGTTGTCCGGAGCCTTGTCTGACTCTGAATCGCCGTAAAGCTCGAGCTTGGCCTTGGTTTCGCCGATGAAGATGTACTTATCTTTGTCGGTCTCGAAGCTTTCCATCTCGGTGGGAAGGGCGCGAAGGTCTTTTTCGAGATTCTGACGCTGAGATTCCAATGCCTTTATGATCTCAGAGATGTTGCTGTCCAAAGGCGTCTTGCCAGCCGTAGCGCCTTTAATCTGCTGCAAACCGTCGGAAAGGTTTTTGAGGATATCGCCGAATACGGATGTCCGAACCGTCTCCTCGTAGTTCCTCATCAGATATTCGACGGGCTGGAGGCTATCCGCCGTCTCCTTGAGCGTCACCTTATGATTTCCATACTCCGAAGCGAATTTGTGAAGACCCCTGATTTTACGAGAAACCCGGTATAACTGAGATGAAATCTCCTCATATTGCGCGGATACATGCAGATCGGAGCCACTTTCCCGCTCGGTGACCATTCGCTTCAATGCGGTGACTGAAGCATCAGCGTCTGTGTTATCCGTGATTAGTCCATACCCCTTAGCTCGAGCGACGGTTTCGGCCAGTTGCGCATTAAACTGATCGCGCTTCTCCTGGGTTTTCGCCGACAGCTTTTGCAGGCGGGCGAGGTTTCGCTCCAACTCCGCCAACTTGTCACGCTTGAGTATGTTTTCGACCGTGTCGATCCCCACAGCGATATCGAATATGCGTGGAAGCGCCTCCCGGTAGCGAGACTCGCTTTGCTTGTCGAAAAACTGATCGCTGTGAGTGATTATGTCTTGCGATATTGTGTTGAAGAGCAGGAAATATCGCAGCGACACGCGAGAGCCCGCCTGCAGCACTCTCCCACCGAAAGGAATTTTGACGTCTTGGTCGATGCCGAAATCAGCGCTCAACTGCTTCTTCAAGACGTTCTCGCTAACGTTCGGCCTCGGCGCGGATTCTGGCACCTCCCCTAGCGACGAAAAGAAATATTCAGGCGACGGGCTTGTCCCCATAGGCGCTCGTCGCGCCAGCGCGTAGACTTTATCGTTCACGTGAATACGAAGTCCGTACCAGAGGACATTTTCGTTGATAATGCTCTCAGAAATTCGATGCTTGCTTGCGAACATGCAGTAATCGATGATGTCGAGGATGGCTGTCTTCCCGGTATGGCTTTCGCCGGTGATCACATTCACCTTGTTAGGCAGAAAGGTCACAGACCTTTTCTGCCCGCTACGGAGCCACAGGTGCAGGCTTTGAATGTAGAATTTCACAGAACGATCCTCGCATTGAGGTAGAACACTTCGGCATTGCCCGATACCAGGGCAGCTATGTTGGCTGACGCACGCCTAACACGTTCGGCGCGCTTGCCCATCGAGGCGTCGAATGGCAAGTCAGATGCAATGACCGCACCGTCATCCTTCAATTGGACGACTCCAATTTCGTGCAAAAATTGGAGAGAATTGATGGTCGGACCAAGTGACGCCAGGTATCTCTCATTGAAATTGTAGAAGAATTCGACGTTGTCAATTAGATAGTTCTCAAAGCTTATGAAGCGGAAGCTGCCATGGGCGAGAGTCTTCAACATCTGGCGATGTGCAACAACCGGCAAAATCAACGAAATTTTGGGGAGTGTTAAAAATCTCGCTTCTTTCAGGACTGATGAGATCGCGAACGCGTTGATCCCCAAGTTGTTGTAATATGAGCTGAACTTCACCTGTAGCGGTCTTTCCAGTTACGCAGCCAACCAATCACCGGCCGATCAGAGAGATCGTAAAACCCGCCATTGCTCATGGCTATCGGGAGCTCCTGAGAAGCAAGCGTCAGCTTTTTCTGCCGCAGATCTGCGACAATCGCGCGGGCAGATTCGCTCTCGTCACCGACTGACGATTGACCCGAGTAGGCTTGGAGGAACTTGCCTTCCCAAATGACGCAGGCCTCGTCCTCCAAGTCGTCGATATCGGATTGAGTGATATCTCCGTCCTGGATCAGTCGCTCCATGTTGTCGCGAAAGTGCAGCCGCCTGGTGGTGAACTTCGTATGAAAATCAATGTTATCCTCCGAGACGTCATTGATGTCCACCAGTTGCTTGATGAACGTCTGGCGGAGGAGATTGTCCGGCAAAACAGGAGGAAATTTCCTGAAAAGCAGACCGATGCTCCGAGCTTTGTCGAAATGCCTTCGGTATCTGATGGTGAACTCGTCAAAGCTGATCGTGATCTTGTTCCCTGCCTTGACAGTTGCGAAGCAGTTCTGCCTCACCTCGGAGTCGACCGCATGAAACACGTCATCGATCCGGGACGCGTCAATCTGCTTTTCAGCGATTGATTTCTTGCATTCTTCGATGGCCTGGTCTCGACCCAACGCAAACTGCAAATGGGAGAAAAATCCCTGCGAAACAGCGGGATCAAGTTTGAGCACATCGTCGATGTAGCCCTGTATCGTCGTGTCTTTGCTCTGCGCCTTTATCGATGTGATGTCTGCGATGAGTTCAGCGTGGGTCTTGGTGCCAGCCTTAAAAGCGACGCTTGACACCAACACGGTGTTTTTGTCGTTGTCAGACTTGTTGGAGGCGAGCAAGAACGAGGTCTTCTCGATGAAGGCAAGCTGAGCGGGGATGGATATCCGTCCCTCCGCAGGGTCGATGATCACCTTGCACCAGTTCGATAGCGACTTCCACAGGTCACTGTCCATGGTCGTGAGATTGATGGGGAGGTCTTGCGCGTTCCGCTGTACGGTGTGCTTCAACTGGATCAGCAGATGGCTGCCATCAGGACGTTCAACGTGGACATCATCGAGAACCTCAAGGCCTACGACTTGCCCGCTCTTCAATTTTAGCAACTCATCGAGAAAGTAATAATACTGATAGTCGAAACCGATTGATTTATCTTCGGCACTAGTTGTATCGACACGCGACCTCGCGCTCATGGGCTACCTACAGATTTCGCAAAAAAACAGACCTCAAGTGTTTATCCCGACACCCAGCAGTTGCAAATCGCTATTGCGATTTATCAACAGTGCGAATTGAGCTATCGATCCAACCGATTCAGTCGCCGACTTCGCCTTCTCCGCTATTGAGGGGAAGTGTCTCCCTCGGTTAAAGGCGGCGAGCATGTCCGGTTTCAGCGGGGGGCCCGGCTGTCGAAGGTGACCGTAATAGGCGCAAAGCTGCCGTCGAAATCGGACCCGCGTACGCCGCGATCCATTGTCCGGCGGGGTTGTCCAAACTAAACATTGTGGCTGATCAAACGGCTCGCCACGATCGCAGCTCGCTCGCATCCTCAGGAATGCTCACGCCGCTTCCGTAGCCCGACGCGACGCAAAACATGTGTTGGCAGGGGCCAAGGCGATCTTGAAGGCCATCTCGATTCCTGCGAGCTTCTCACTGTCAACGGAGGGCACACCCATGGCACATAAGTTCGAAATCTATAAGGACAAAGCTGGCGAATATCGCGTTCGCTTCAAGTACAACAGCGAGGTGATATTCTCGACCGAGGGCTACTCAAGCAAATCCAGCGCTCAGAACGCCATCGATTCGATTAAGAAAAATGGCCCGAGTGCGCCGGTCGAAGACAATAGCTAATCGCCTTCGACTCGACACAATGCTGCGGCGGTTTCGAAGCTGCAGCATATTGGCTTCGGAACGAGCGTCAGCTCGACACTAGCCCTTGTTGCGCTAGGGGCAAGTGAAGCCGTGCTCTCCTAAGGGAATCCTCAGCAAATAGGCTTCACTAGACCTCGGCTACATTTAGGAGCATTCTCTCCGTTGGGGAGAGGGGTGTGGATAGGTCTCGTTACGATAATCGTTCTGATCGCTGGCGCAAGCGCACTGGAGCAAAACACTCCCGTGCACTGCGGTGGGCAAGTGTACCGCGACGGTTGATCTTCGTCACCGCTGCTGCAGTCGGTGCCTTAGCGGCTCAGACGGTCATGATGCATAGTGACCGCTTGCCCGACCTGGCCCCTTCGAACTGGATCGAGCCAAAGCCCGCCCCCATGACCGGCGTGGCGTCCGTCATTGACGGTGACACAAGCGAGATCCACGGCCAGCGCATTCGATTTAGCGGGATCGACGCGCCAGAGAGCAAGCAATATTGCGACGACGCCGGGGGCTTCGAGTACCCGTGTGGTCGACGATCGGCCGAAGCGCTGGATAGTTTCCTAGCCGCCTCGCGGCCGGTGCAGTGCACTTTCGTGACTTGGGATCGCTATCACCGCTACGTCGGCGACTGCCGGCGCGCCGACGGCGACAGCGTAGCGGGGTGGATGGTCGAGCATGGCCACGCGCTCGATTGGCCTCGCTACAGTATTGGCGCCTACGCGCCGCAGCAGGCAAAGGCCAAGGCGGCGAAGGTCGGTCTATGGGTCGGCAAATTCGACGCGCCCTGGGACTGGCGCGCCTCGCATGGCGACGGTGCACCACCGTCGAGCCAGCCGCTTGGCATCATTAGTCGCAAGCTGGTCGCGCAAAGCGGCGGCCTTTCGTGCGAGCCCCGGCGATACTGCTCGCAAATCAGCTCCTGCGAAGACGCCCAATGGTACCTGCACAACTGTGCGTGGGGCCGCAAGCTGGATAGGGATGGTGACGGGATAGCGTGCGAGACGCTTTGCTAGGGAGGGGTTCATGGATGACAAGTTTTACAACCGCGTCGGCGGCGATCGTATTTCTTCGCGGCAGATCGATGAGTTGATTGGGCTAGCGCGCGGCGTCGCTGCAGACGGAAGTATCAACAAGGCGGAAGTCGAGTTCCTTCAAAAATGGCTGGCCGCGAACGTCGAGATTAGCGATCAGCCGATCGTCCGGACCTTGTACCGACGGGTCAATGAAATCCTTGCGGACGGCGTGCTCGACGCCGATGAACACACTGAACTTCTCGATACGTTGAACAGCTTCTCGAACCGAGATTTCGAACTCGGGGAAGTGTTGAAGCCGACCACCCTGCCCCTTTGCAATCCGCCTCCGCATTTGACCTTTGAAGGTCGGTCGTACTGTTTCACCGGGACGTTCAATTATGGCCAGCGAAAATACTGCGAGCAGGCCATAGCGGATCGTGGCGGCCGCGCCGGCAGTTTGACGCAAAAGACCGACGTGCTCGTGATCGGTGCGTACGCTACAGAGTCTTGGAAGCATTCATCGTTTGGCGACAAGATTTTCAAAGCGACCGCCTGGCGCGACGAGGGGTTGCCAATCTCGATTGTCGCCGAGAGCCATTGGGTCGGTTTTCTCTGACTTCGTCCGTGGTTTGGCAGCGTCTCATACCATCAGCACTCTATTCGACCGAGGTGGAACGATGCAGCACAATGCGTTCAGCGATCAGATCCGCCTGTCTCGGCGATTTGCAGGTCGCTTCATTACGAGCGTGATCGCGCTCGCAGTTGCAACTGCAGCTGGGTGCACCTCCATAGACTACCAGAAGCTTACCACCGGTGAGATATCCGGCAGCTTGTTCGTGATGTGGGTCGGTGAAGGCAACAGTTCCGGCGACGGGAATTTCCTGTTCGTGCCCGACCCTCGCGACCCCTTAGTCTTCCATCGGGCCGATCCGACGGCTCCAGGTAGTAAGATCAAGCCGGGCCTCATGTACACGGACGGCGGCTCAATCCCGAAAATCGCGCAAGTCTTTAAGGGGCTCTCACCTTGGGGCTACGCTCCGGCCTACATGATCCACGACTGGATCTTCATCGCGCATCACTGCATCGTCGACGGCAGCACCGAAAAGAGGTTCGACCAAGTCCGTGGGGTCGAGTTCGACGATTCCGCAGCTATCCTCGGCGAGGCAATCAAGGCGTTGATCGCGACGCGCCAAGTCGCGCCAAACGATGTTGCACCCAGCGCCATCACTGCTGCCGTGGGAAGCGCAATCGCCAAGGAACTTTGGGACGAGAAGGGAGCCTGTAAGTCGTTACAGGTCAGCGCAAAAGATATTGCTTCAGCAGAGGCAGCGATACCGGGCTCGACATCCAAAGCTCAAAATCTGAGGGCCTTCCAAATACCAGAAACCGTCGCGCCGGCGGTCCGAGCAGTGAGGCCCGCGAAGATTATAGCACGCCTGTCCTTCTGACCTGAGCGTCGAGCCAACCCATGGCGGGCCGCCGTGCGGCGACCGACCGTCGAAACGGCCGTCACGGGCGATCGTCATGGACCTAGCGCGAATGGCGGCCCTTATCGGGCAAGTCGGCTTTCAGCAGACGTCATAAACCAATTGAACTCCCCAAAAGAGGCGCATAGCGGGCGTTCCTTCCCGTGGCTTACCCCCCGACAACCTCGCCCCAAGCATATGTCTCTGACAGCTTTGTCGTCCTCCGCTCCGCAATAGCCACCTTCTTGCCGAGAGGGCCCGTAAGTAGTTCGTCGCGAATTGGAGTCAACGGAAGCTCGGGCACGCTTCTGTCGAATACGTTTAACCTTACTGGTTATATGGCCGGTGGCGCAGCTGTGAGTTGCGCAAGAAGTCCTTCGCGGTCCCCTATCCAGATCAGCTCCGCGCTTGTCATAAACACCAACGCTCCGGCGATCGCGCCGGTGACCGACACGTATTCGTCGAGTTGCGCAATGTAGTCAGATTTGACCTTCGGCGACGGATTCACGTCTGACTTCCAGTCGAGAACGCCGAGCACCCTGCCCTCGCGCAAGATCAGGGCATCCACGCGGCCAGCCAAGAGGATCGCGCCGTCGGCGTTCCAAACTGGAACTTCGGCTTCGAGAAACGGCAGCATGGTGGCTACGTCCTCGATCGCAAGCGTGTCGCGGATCAGAGTGGCGGCTTGCGCGGGGTCCGGAAACTCAATCTCTCGGCCTAGCAATTGCGAACGCAGTTGTGTCAGCAGCTCACCGGCGCGAACGGTCAGCGCCTCGAGGGTAACAGTCAGCTCGTCGTTGATCACCTCCTCCGCCAGCTTGTGGAGCAGCGTTCCACGTAGCGGGCCGGCGCCGATCGGTGGTGGCGCCGGATCGGTCAGCTCGCTTGATGGCGGCAGATCAATGACCTCCGGAGTGCGATCGGCGTCATGAAGGCTCGGCTGACGCCACCGAAGCACGGGTGCGCTCGCGGCGACGATCGCGGCCTCCTCAGCAAACTTTTCGGCGGTCTGCAGATTGGTCTCTGCTGGGCGATCTTCGACGACCTCGTCCGGCAATAGATCGAGGTTGACCTCAGGCAATTCGAGCTTGTCGAGCCGCACGGCGCGGTACCAGGACGCGGCCCGCGATGTCGGCAGGTTGGGAACGATCAGAATATCCCGTGCCCGAGTGCAGACGACGTACCACATCCGCTGACGTTCAAGGGCCTGCTGGCGCGCCTCTTCCTTGCGGGCGGCATCGAGCGAAGCCGGTGCCACGCCGCCCACCACCCAATGTAGCGTGTTGTCACCGGGCTGGTGAACGAACTTCGAGGGCTGACGGAAGTTGGTCGCCGTGCCGATCGGGATCACAATCGGCCACTCCAACCCCTTCGAATTGTGCATCGTGACGATCTGCACAGCCTCTTCGACGCTGTCGCTTCGCCCTTCCTGCACGGTGGCGCCGCGCTCCCATTGCTGTTGCAACTCCTCGACAAGGCTCGACAAGCCGAATACCGAGTAGCGCCGCGCCATCTCCACCAGCGCATCGAGATTGACGATCGCGCGGGCATTCCGGCTGACGTGGCGGGCCGCGAGGATCGGCCGTATCAAAAGCGCCTCGATCGCCTCGGACAGCAGTTGCGCCGGTGGAACGGCGAACGAACGCCGTCGCAGGCGCTGCAGGGTTTCGATCGCCGACTTCGCATAATGATTTCTGAGGCCGCTGACATCGGTAAGCAAACTCAGATCGGGCGGGCGGCCATCCTTCCACTCGCCCAGCTCATTGACGATATCGAGCAGCTCCGCATCGCTCAGGCCAATGATCGGCCCGCGCAGCAATGCGCCAAATGCCAGCTTGTCGGTCGCATCAGACAGCGCCCGCAGCAGCGTCAGTACATCGAGCGTTTCGGGCCGGCGCATCAGGGCCTTGCCGGCCTGTGAGGCGACCGGGATACGGCGCCGCTCCAGTTCCTGCTCGTAGAGCCAGAGCTCGGTATGGCTCGCCGCCATCAGCGCGATGTCGCCGGCCCGTGCAGGCCGCTGGCTGCCATCCTTCTGGCGCACCGCCAGCCGGCCGATCAGCTGGTCACATATCTCCCCGACAGCATGCGCCTCGAGCCGCCGGACCTCGCCGGGCCCCTCGTCCTCGGTTCCGATCGACAGCCGGACCACATGCGGCATGACTGCCGGCTGGTGCTTGATGGTTGGATGGAGGGCAACATAGGCTGGCTGGCTGCCACCGTCGAACACCTCGGCGAAGTTCAGATTGACGAATTCGATGATCGAGTTGCGGCTCCGAAAGTTCGCGGTGATTGCCACCAGCGCCCCATTGGGCTGGCCGATGATGAGGTCGCGAGCTGCGCGGTAGGCGGCGATATCGGCATTCCGGAAGCGATAGATGCTCTGCTTAGGATCGCCTACAAAGAACAGGGCGCCGGGCCGAAGCCGGGCCCGCCGCCAGTCGCTGACTGGCCCGTCGGCAGCGATGGCGAACAAGATCTCGATCTGGAGGATGTCGCTGTCCTGGCATTCGTCGACGAGGATGATCGGAAACCGCGTCGCGACATTGTCCCGGACCTTCTTGTTGCCGATCACCAGGTCGCGGGCATGCTCGAGCAGATCGTCGAAATCCATGACGGCGGCGCGCCGCTTCATCTCATCATAGGCATCGAGCGCCGCCTGCATCGATCCGGACAGCTGCCAGATCATGCGGCTGCCGGTATGGGCGAGGAGCGCCAGCAGTTTTTCGCCGACCGCGCCATAAAGCGTCAGCACCTCTCCATGCAGCCGGACACCCTCTTCTTCCCCGCGGGCCTTCTTGAATGGCCCGAGACGCTGGAAAGCCTCGAATTCGAAACTCTTCCATTTCATGGCGCCGATCCGCGGCGGCCGGCTGAGCCGCCACAGCGTGTCGAAATCCATCTCGCCGGCGAACGCACCATCGCAATAGCTGCGCAGCTGGTCGAAACCGGCGACGTAGTCATTGGTCTTTTTGTCGAACGGATGGTCGGCAACCCAGCGCGCATAGGCATCGATCGCGTCCACCAGCTCGATATCGGGCCGCGCCGAAAAATCCGGACGCGGCGGCTGTGCCCGGCGGTGCTGCCTACGGATCTTGACCAGGTCCCGCAGCTCTCGTTCGACCTCGAGGGGGTCGGCCTCGGTCAGAACAACTACCGCCCGATCGAGCGTCTTGCCACTCGAGAGCGCGTCAGTGAACCAATCCGAGAACGCCTGATCGAACATGGCGTCCGCCGCCATTTCGTCGGCGACCTTGATGCCGGGGTCGAGTTTGGCCTCGACCGAATTGTCGACGATAATCTGCTGGCAGAACGAGTGTATCGTCGTCACCGTCAGCTCGTCGAGGTGAACCACTGCAGCTCCAAGCGCTTTCTCCCGCTTGGCTCCGAGTCCATTCGGCAAGGCGGCTTTGAGCTCGATCGGCACGTTGCCCGACAGCAGCTCTTCGACCACCGAGTGGATGAGCTTGCCCAACTCCGAAGCCGAGGCCTCGGTGAAACTGATGGCGGCTATGGTACCTGGGTGATGCCCCTCGGCCAGTAGCATCGCCACACGGCACGACATCAGCGTCGTCTTACCGGTGCCCGCCGCGGCCTCGACCACGAGATTGGTCGAAAAATCGGTGACACAGCGAGTGCGTGCATCCTGGTCCGGGACGGTTACGGACATGAGCGCCAGTCCTTGAGAGGTGCATTGGCGACGGCGAGCGCCGCACATTTGTCCGACAGGTAGCCCTGAAGGTCAGCAGGCCTCGCCAGGCGATAGGTTGAGTACTTGTCGAAAGCGTCGGGGCCGGCAATGGCGAACCCGCTCTTGAGGGCAGTGGTCGCGGCGATCACGAAGGCGGACAAATCCGCTATGGCCTTGTCGAGGCGCTCGCTCTCAAGCGGCCTCGTCGTGATCGGGGTGCCCAAATACAATAATCGGGCAACGACACGGCCGGGCCGGGCGAGCGTTCGGATGGCGATTGCATAGAGCACCCTTTGGAGCTCCCGGCCCCCGTCCATCACCAAGTCGTCGGGAGATAGCTCGGGCTTGGACGTCTTGTAGTCAGTGATCCGCGCCACACTTCCCGATTTCGCCAGGTCAAGTCGGTCGATGCGGCCGATTACCCGGATGGCCTGCTGCCAACCAGCCCCAGCGTGGCAGTGGCTCTCAAGGCACGGGATCGGTCCAGGGAGGGTATCAGGGTCCGACCAGCCACAGTACTCCCTCCAACCCACCGAGCGGCGGGTCGAGCGGCGGAAAGAAGTAGAGGTGAGCTCGGGTTGGGATCGCGACGACCTAGCCAGGCTGCTGGCGCTAGAACATGCATTCTGCGCACTCACCCTGATTTCTGCCAGCAACTTCGCATATCTCGCCGAGACTACGCCAAGCGCGGCCGTCAAGCAGTTTCGGGAAGCTATCGAAGGTTCGGTCTACGACACCGGACAGGCCTCGAAGGAAACCAAGGCCGCGATGAAACACCACCTGAAACGGATGTTCGACCACATCGCGGAAATGGCCAAGCACGCTGGCCAGGGAACGCAGAAATCATGAAGGGTTCAGGATTGTCGGCTTTGGGCAGAATTCGACCACTGTGATGATCGAGCCGATATCCTTGCCGGGACTGTTAATGGCCGCACGTACGCAAGCATCATTGGTGGCAACGATCGTTTCGATGTTTTTCGCGAGAGCGGCTTCAGCCGGAGGCACACTCGCTGAGAAGGTACGGGAAAATCCGAGCTGCCTGCAATTCAATGACGAATGCGGCATCTGCATAATCAGCCAAGGTTCTGCACATCATGCTCAAGCAGGCAATCGCCTGCATCGAAACCCAGTGGCATTGCTGCTCCGATCCGTCGAAAGCAGGCCAACCAGATGGCGGGTAGCTCCTTTTGTTGGCAACCTGCTGCTCTTCGAACTTCGGGAAGGCCTAATCACGAAATAGTCCGACGCTCGTCCGGCATCACTGGCACGGGGGATGATGCTGAAAATCTCGCTTGGGGCTTTTGCCGGCCATCGGATTTTGGTGCCACTTTGGAAACGCAGACGCGTCTGCTGGTCTAGTGACTCAGCCTCGCATGATGGACGGCGCATTTGCGCGGCGTCACGTGTGCTAGCGCGTCAGTCGATGCTCGAGTCGAGCAGGTGCTGAACCTCGGGCTCGGGATGAAACAGGCCTAGCTTGCCCTTAGACGGGATCGGTCGCATTCGTATCGGTTCCCGGATCATCCAACCGTATAGCTCGCCGATCATTGGACCCTCAACAAGGTGGCGCGAACGCCACATCGACCAACGATCGACGTCGAAGCGAATGATGTTCGCAAGCTGGAAACGCCCGACAAAGCCGCCACGATACAGACCGGAGAGGCCGAATTGCTGGTCGAGTTCCTCGTTGACCTTGAGGCCGGTGTGAAGCCAGACCGGTCCCCGATAGGTTGGGTTCCAACTACGGACCTCGATCGATTTCTTCCCCTGGAGGATAAGCTCCGCCCAAGGCTGTTGAATGCTGACCGCAGGCGGACTATCGGCGCTAGAAGGAGTCGTCATATTCCTTGGCGAACCTTTCAAGCAGGTCTTCAAGCTCCTCCCGCATCAAGATTGGAGCCGCTCCTGCCGTGAGACCTCGAACATAGCTAGGCAATTCGAGATAGGCCCTCTTGGGGCCCCCTGCTAGTATCTGATCCGCCATAGTGCGGTATGCATGATACCCCACCTTCAACAGGTCGGCCGTCGCCGAGGCCAACGGATCGATCTCTCCCTCTGCAATTCGCGTGGCAGTTCTGCGAACAAGGCATGGAATGCACACCCCGCACGGCTTGCCGACGGTCTTCTCAATGCCACCGAGAAGTTGGTAGGAGTTCGTGTACCAGCAGCTCTCGATCTCGGAGAGCAACGCGGTTCCCTTGAGCAAGCCGGCCAACCGCCCGTCGAAACATTGCCGTTTCGTCAGCTTGAGGAACGGGTTTTCGATTGACCAAGTCCCGCCCAGCACTTCGGCAAAGAGTCGCCTGGCAGCCTCGTGCACGCGGGGATGAGCATGCCTGGTCATCATGAAGGCCGGAGATGGCGGAATCGCCAGAGCAAGAATGCCGTTTTCGTATTGGACGAGGCGGTGCGCGCCAAAGGTCTCCGCGACGAACGCGGCCAAGCACAGGAAGTAGAATGACCGGTGGAGAAAGCCGCGGCCTCGTCCGGTGGTGCCGCTGATGCGGGCTTGCGTCGGGACCCCATAGCCGAGTTCAGACGCTAGCGAGCGCTGCACACTCTTTTGACGCGAGTAATGTGACACAAGCTGCGTTTCGCCGGCCCGGACATCGTCCAGAGCGATCCCCGAGGTGCTGTCGAGCCCCCCTGAGAACAGCACCACGCGGCTGACCTCACGGTCCTGTGCCGCGAGCGCGGTATGGTCGATCCCGTCGCCCGGCTGCACCCCGCCAGATATCGACCAAGTCCAGTGCGCATCGCCTTGAAATTCGAGCAGGGCTCCAAGCGCGGCGAGTGCGCCCGCGGTCCACAAGTCGGGACGCTCAAGTCGCAGTTCGACTTCGAACTCGACGGGGCGATTGCGTCCGGGTGAGCCGGAGAGCGCACGTTCGATCGCAAAAACGGTGCTCCCGACTCGTAGTATATCGCGGGCCTGCGGTGTCACCGCTACAGAACCGCACGGCCCCCCGACATGAACCTTCAGGTCTGCCGAAAGCGCGGTCCAATCACGTGCGCGTCCGGCTAGGCCGACGGTGCGGAACCGGGCGCTCATGCCGCCTTCTCACGGAGCTTGTCGAGAGTCCATTGCTGATTGTCGGCGACCGTGCGCAACAGATCGCGATGCGACACGCCATCAGCATGAAAGCGTCGATCGAAGCGTTCGATCAAATGATCGGCCAAGCGTTGGGCCGCATCCTTGACCACGGGTATCTCAGCTGCCTGAAGCGGTGGCAGCTCGCGCTGCAGGTCACGCCAGAGCAGCGCGCCCAAAAAATGCCCTGAAAGCGAGTCCAACACCTCGACATGTACGCTGGCTAAGATCTGAACCGCCGTCCCATCGAGGAAGAGGTCATCACTGCCGCACACCGCGATCAGTACATCTAAGATTGTCGAATTGGCCACCTCGCGTGCGGTTTCACCACCACCCTGATTGCGCTCCAACATGCGGCTCGCCAGATCGGCAAAGCATCCGGGGCCGTTGCCGATGCCAAACTCCGCAGCGATCGGCTCCCATTGCCCGTCGCGTAGCATGGCCGAGAGCTTGAATAGATCGTCGAAGCAGCCGTTGACGGTTGCGCTGGTCAGCACCTTGAGCAGAAAACCGCCGACGTTGCGGCCTTTAAGCGTGTCGCGCACCAGTTGATCAGCCTTTGCCGCATCGGGACCGCCGCCGCTCGAGCGCCAGGAAAAGAATTCTGCGGCACCGCCGCCAAATGCGGCCTTTATACGATCGACGATGCTGCGTGTTCCCGCACCGCTCCCTGATCGTCCCAACGCACCACTACCGGCGCCGCCAAAAGATCCTGTCCCCATCTCAGTTCCCCCAAGCATCTTCAAGGTTGGCATATCCACGGGCGGCCAACCAGTCCGCCATCCAGGCGATTGCCATTGCGCAACGAGCCACGTCCTGCCGTTCGGTTCCACCGCCAAGCAGCCTGAAAAGGCCCGCATAGGTCTCAGCCGACCGATCTCGATCGGTCCCGCGATCGAAAGTACTTTTGCTCTCCAAGCGCACGCGATTGCGCCTCAGCTGTTCAACTGCGGCCGGACGATCTCCGGCCGCATCAAGAGCATGCGCGGCACTCAGCCTGCCCTTGGCGGCAACACGGAACGCAAAGCCGTGCTGGGCATACATCTCAAGGCGCGCCTCCAGCTCTGCCCAGCGGTCGGCATCGAACGCCTCAAATTCGCGGAAGCGTCTCGCTTCGGCAATCGCGGCGAGCATGCCGTTGCCGCTAGCACGCGCCGCGTTCTCGCATTCGTTGAGCAGATCGATGAGGCGCTCCGGTGCGGAGCCTCGCCTTTCTTCCAGCCGGAGACGCTTGTACCGGATTTCCGCGAGCATCGTGCCGACCGTCGCGTCCTGCTCCTCGAGTGCGCGGAGCAGGATTTCGGCCTCTTCGAACCGATCGAGCTCGCCTCCGCCAAAATCGAGTAGCGCATCGACAAGATTCAGGGAGGCAATCGCCCATTGATGGCGCCGGTCAGCATCAGTCTGCCAAGCTCGGATAACGCGACGATAATAGTCGACTACCGACGGATCGTAGAACAAATATTGCAACAATCGGGCGCGGTTGAGCTCGTAGTCCGCAGCATCGCTCCGCGCGGCATCAGCATCGGTCGATGCAGATGAGGCGAGCGCGTTCGTAGCCGAGATCGCCCGGTCAATTTCGACGAGCGCATTCTGGCGCCAACTCTCCCCGCCAGTCGCCTTCCAAATTTCGGATCGCAGCGCATGCGCGAGCGCGGCCTCGAGCGGGTCGAGTGCGCCTATCCGATCGAGCACTAATTTTGCGTCACGGGGCATGGCGAGCACGACCATCGCGCGAGCGACTCCGAGACGCTGCCGCGACGGGATCGCATCACGCGCGGCATGCGGCTGCAGCGTCTTCCACACACGCAGAACCGCGACGTTGCGTCCTTCGCGCATGAACTGCTCGATTGTCACCGCAGCGAGCTCGGTTGCAGCGGTGGTCGACCCGGCTTCGACATAGTGTCTCAACAATTCAAAGCGCAGCGCCTCGCTGCCACCGAGCCTTTCCAACACGCGCGCCGCGGCAGTGTGTCCGGCGATGAGAACGTCCTTGGACAGATTGGCCACGATCCGTTCGCGGGCCGACGCCGACAGGATCAGGCCGGCGTCAGTCTTCACGAGATATGGACCGAGCCGCGCGACGAGCGCGTCCCCGACCTCTTCACCGCGTAGCGCAGACAGCGGCAGCGCGACCTTGATGGCCGCAAGAAACGCGGTTTGACGTGGCCACTCCTGACAGACCCGATCGAGCTCGGCAAAGCCTGCGTCTGGCTCGACAAGCCGGTCTAGCCGCCATTCCGGCCAATCCTGCTCGGCGTCTACGGTCGAGCGCACAACGATGACGATGGCTCCTCCCTGATCGACCAATCGGCGTAACATCGGATCGGCGCTTTTGGGTGGATCGAGCAGTACAACCGCGAGTCGCGATCGGCGGAGCAATCGTTGCAAGCCCTCGACGCCGTCTCTCGTGGCGATCGAGATGATTTCTGCAAGCTCGGAGGATCGCCATTCAGGCATTATCCAGTCGGCGAGTTGACGAGCCCAGTCCTCGATGCTCCGTCCTAGATCGTCGGTTCGAAATTGGATGAACACGGGCGTGATCTCACCCGCCATGCTCAGCGCATCGGCCGACGCAATGAGCGCTGAAATCAGCGCCTCGTCCCGCGGATCGGAAAGCAGCAGCACGCGCCTGGCGGCCAGCCATTCACGCACTTGGTCGCGGTCAAAAACGTCGGTTTTAGCCGGCGATCGTTGGGCGAGCCGGAGGGACATCCGCGCGACCAAGTCTTGCACCAGCCGATCGGGCGCCGGGGTCGACCATTGAAGCGCTGTCGCTGGCTCGGCGGCAGACCAGACCGCCGGTGCTGCCCAGTCGATGAAGCGGCTCGGGCGAAGCCGGGCGCGACGACGTGCCTGCGCGACGGCGCATTCGATGCTGTCGCCCGCAGCAAGCGCTTCAAAAAAGCCACGCGCCATCAGCCGCGCGACCGCATCGTCAATGCGCGATTGCATGACCACGGTGCAGACGACGCCTCGGTCGCGCAGTGCCAAATGCGCTTCAGGTCCGGAGACCAAGGAGGGATCCGCGGCCGCTCCAAGGTCGCACGCCCAAAAAACCGCAGCCAGCGGCGGCCCTCCCTGCGGGACCGCGGCGGAGAAGTCCTGGACGGACATCCATTGACCACTGGCCACAAGAAGCCCTGGGCTACGCCCGGCTCGCCCGTGCCCGCTATACCAAAGCAGATGCGGCTCGTGCCTCGCAAGCAGATTGCCCAAGGTTGCCGGGTCTAGGCGTTCGACGATCGGTTGGTCGATCCTGACTTTAACGGACGCGTCCAACTCGTCCCACGCCGCCAGAATCCCATCGACCTCTGCCGCGATGTCAAGGCGCTGACCGAGATCGCCTTCGTATCCGGTGAGGACGAGCACCCGCAATTGCTCAATATGGTTGGTGCCGACGGGCAACGGATCGTCGGCGAGTCGCCGTATGGGCACGAAGGCACAGCGGGCGCGCTCGCTGACCATTTGATCGAGGATCAGCTCCCAGGCGAGCGCCCACGGGCCATCTGCGAGATCGAACATGACGGCGGTCCGCTCGTCCGACGCCACGGCATCGACGATGTGCATCGCGACATTGGTGTCGCTCGCAAATTCCCACATCGACGCAATGGCGTCCGTGGTTCTAGGGTTTATCGGCACTTGGCATTTCAGCCGAATGCGTTGCGGGACTTTGCGGACTTCGCCGTCGACTGCTTGAAACTCCACTGATGGCGGTCGAAGCCAATTCCGCCGCCATCGGATTGAACATTGCCTCAAAGGCGCCACCAACTGCGGATCATGGATATCGCTGATCCGCCAGCATCCCCACGGTCGCTGCTGCTGCTGCTGCTGGCAAGGCGTGATAGAATTTCAGGTGCGCCGAATCCGAGTGCGAGCGCCGACTGAAAGTCCCTTGCGCCTGACAGGACCGCACAGGCGCCTCCGCCCACAACAAGAACGAAGAACATAATCCAGAAAAACCGATGCTTTAGATACTCGGGCACCCTCATGCCGCGCCTTGATCAAGCGCAGGACATCAGGAACTGCCCCGCCTGCACAGCCAACTATAGCGATCGTCCAATCGATGGTCATTCCCTCTCCCAAAAAAGTCGCCCCATAGCGATGAGAAAGTGCCGCAAGCGACGATTCGGGGCAAGTCAAATTTCTCGACAATCAAGCAATTCAATATATCCGATTTGAGCCAATTCGTACCGAGCGTTGAAGTGAGGCAATTACTACTGGCACAGTCCAAGAATAGTTTGTAAAAGCGGCGCTCTAGGTGTCAGACTGCCATTGGGGTGGGTCTCCTCTAAGTGCGGGCCGCCCGCAACGTCGCATGGGCGAATGTTGGCGCGCTCGAACCAGCGGATGGAGCATGCTGACGTCACCGGCTAAACAAGACGATTAGTTATCGGAACGCGGGGACGGTATTGAGTGTGAAAAGGCGACATTGTGTTTTCTGCGGCCAAACGGCAGAGAACAAAAATCGAGAGCATATCCTGCCCAAATGGCTACTCGAACTGACGGGCGACCCAAGCCGGGTCGTGACCATGGCTTTCGAACCGCAATCGGGTGAACCAATTAAGTTCGCCTGGTCCGCGCTGGTTATGCCTGCCTGCGAGGCTTGCAATACGCAATACAGCACGCTGGAAAGCGCGGTTAAGCCAATCTTGATGGCGCTGCTGGAGAGGCGGGCTGTCACATCGCGCCAATACTTCTTGCTTCTCGATTGGCTCGACAAGGTTCGTGTCTGCCTGTGGCTGAACCAGCTAATTTTGCAAAAAGCGATGGAGACCATCGATCCTCACCTGCATGTTGGCAACCGGATCGGCACGAAGGATCGCCTGCTCTATCTCTACACTCTTGATGGGCAAGCGAAGGGTCTGAATGCGTTCGGCATAGAGAGCCTGATTTTCCGGCACCAGCCGAGCTGCTTTGCACTCAGGGTCAACGACATTATTTTGTTCAACGCGTCGAGCGACTATGCCTTTTCTGACGGCTGCGGCTTTTGGCATCCAGAGCACATCGACCGGTACGTCGATGGAGAACTCGCCGGGCGTGTCGGGTTTCGGGGTTTTGCGATGACGCGCAAAATCGCCCATCCGATCGTAGACTACCCCCTCCTAAAGGCGGCGATTCGCGTCATCCAGCCGATTGCTCAACGCGGCGAGGATGGCCAGTTCCTTGGGCCGCTTCGGCAGAACGAAAGCTATCACCTCAGTCATATGTCCGACCCGTCACGGGGGGCCGGAATCCTCTTCCGGCAGCTCGATAATAGAGTTCTTCCCATTCGTAATCTCGACGAGCCTATCGAGTTCGAGGGCGTGGATGCTGTCAACAACGGCAGCACCGGTGATATCGTAGCTCAAGTGTATCGTCTCCAGGTCTACTTGTTGCAAAAGCGCATGGAGTTCATGGGAAGCGAACCAGCAATCGCGCACGCCAATTCGATGTCCACCATCTTGACGACGACAAATGAGATGAGAGCTGTGTTAATGGAGAGAGGACAGAGGAGCGATCGGGAACCGGATTCCGTGACGCTTGCGTTTCGGGATGCAATGGCGGCCGCCAGGCGCCCGCCAAACCCCAAGGGTAAGCAAACAGGGAGTCTGTCAGCCTCGCAGGGCGGTGTTCTCAGAGCGGCATCTGCCGCTCATTCGCCCGAATCTACACGGGCAGGGAAGCTGTTTCTTTACAAGCCACCGCGCACTGTGAAATGAGACGCCCAGTAGCCTTGCTTTCATTGATACGAGGGCCAAACTGGAAGTGCTTGCCACAGGGTGTCCGGACGGGCTCAACTGAAGGTACCGAGGATTTGCTGCGCCGCCGATTGGTCATCGTTGGCACACCGCTCGCCATGGGGATGGCACGCCTCGAGACAGCGTAAGCCCATTCGCGCAGCGCGGTCTGGATGAAGCGCTCGGCCTTGCCGTTGGTCTTGGGCGTGTAGGGTTTGGTGCGAATGTGCTTGAGGCCAAGCTTGCGGCAGCCTTGGCGAAGGCTTTCGACCTGTAGCAGGACCCGTTGTCGGTCATCACGCGCAGCACCTTGATGCCGATGCTGGCCGCTCGATGCCATGCGCCGGCGAGCAGGCGTGTGAGACGTAAAACAGTCGAGTTTCGGCGGTGGTGCCATGGCGGGCATAGACGCGGCCATCGATCGCAGCGATGAAGACGAATGACACGTCCCAGGATCAGACCGAAAACCGGCCGGCTTCAAATCAGAATCCATGGCCCGGCTTCATCGGAATACGCTTCGCGAGGAATGGTCGAGCATGCCGGCGCTTCCCTCAATCCGGAAGCGCTTCACCCAGTGCCTTGCCACCTTCGCCGTCACCCCGTATGACCGCGCCGCATCGGTCTCTCCGAGAATCCCTGAGCTTCGACAACCTCAGCTTTCTCGGTCGAGGCCGAATCGACAACACACCGCTCTTGCTGACATCACGGCGCCGGCGACCGACCCGCAATGAGCCGCCTGGAGCGCTCTTTCGCAGACGCTATCTCCTTGTTCAGCTCTTCCAGGTTTTCCAGCCATAGCTGGATGCGTGACGCGGGCACGTCCTGATTGGCTTGCAGGTCGAGGTTGTGGCGCTTTACGAAATAGAAGGCCACCGCAAGCCGCATCTTCAGCTTGCGCTCGCCGCCCTCAAGACGGAAATCGTGCTCGATGGCGGCCCGCTGCTCCGCATCAAGGCCTGGATGGGCCTTGATCCTAAGAACAAACTCCGTCGACCACTCCAGGTCATCCGCAGGATCAACGTCACAGGGCTCCGGCGGCCAGAACGAAAGGATCCGCCCGAGCACATAGTCCCTGAATTCCTGACGGTCGACCGAGAACGCTCGACAATGCCAACGTGACCCGTCGTACACCAGCGCATGAGGGCATATCGTTCTCCGGCCTGTTCGGCTCAGCGACTGGTAAAAAATGTCGATTTGGGAGCGCGTCTCGATCGCGTCGATCACCGCTCGGAGAACATAAGCCTCAGGTCCCCGTGACATTTCCGGAATGGTTTCCACCGGCGGCGTCTTTTCGAACCAGGTGTCAGCCAGGCGCGTCGCGCCCGACTCAATGGCGCGTAGCTGTGCCAGATAGCGTTCTGGGGACAGCGTCAGGAAAACCGGGCGGAAATTCCGAGTCTTCACATAGGACTTTTCCGACGCGTCGTATTCGATGTTGCCGGGGGCGATCTCCTGATAGGTCCGGAAGTCGACCGAAGCCTGCGGCGACGAGATCTGGAACTTCGTCTCGAGGTCTTTGCGGTTGACCGAACCCGTCCAGTAAATGCGCCATTCCATGAATTCGTAGCGCTGGGCCACGGTCCAGCGGACATCCGGCTCGTTCATATGGATCACCCCATTGACACTTATAAAAACTAGGTATATACGTATTTCAAGTTGAGAAACTGTATACCGCGTGAGCCTCGGGATCAAGGAGAACTAACATGAGCGATCAGGACGAAGAGAAGGGCAAAGGCCACTCCGACGCCGGAGACCACTCCGGCCGCGGCAATGGTGGCAACCCAGGCCACGGCGGCGGTGACGGCAATCCCGGTCACGGCGGCGGCAACCCTGGCCACGGCGACGATAAAGTCACTATCCTCGTCGATAATGCGCAGAGGCGCGTCCGCGGCGGCCAGTGGATCGTCAGCGAATTGAAGGCCGAGGTCGGCGTCGACCCCGCCAAGATCCTCGCCGAAATCACGCCGAACGGCCTTAAAGACCTCGATGATGCTAGCACCGTCACCGTGCGCGAGGGGTCGCGCTTTATGAGCCATGCTCGCACCGGAGGTTCGTCATGAGCATCAACAGCGTCGAAGAGGGAGGCGAGCCTCCTGACGGATTGAGTCAAATCCGTGAACTCTGCTCTGGTGAAGTCAGCTTCAAGACCGAAGGGTGGCGAAATTTGATTTTCATGGGGCAGTTGCGCCTTTGGGTGGGCGACCAGGTGCGCGTCACGGATGCGGTGCTCTGCCTGAACCATAATAATCCGACCTATCCGACGAAATTGTACATGGCGGAGAACGTAGGCGGGCCAGTCAATTGGAACGAAACGAACGTGCCTTTGCTCGGACGCTATTGGCACTCGTTTTCATGGCGGGACGTCAGCTCTGCCCTGCCGTATCATGAAATCCTGGCGGCGCACCTTGCGCCGCTGGCCAGTGATAAGGCGGCTTGATCATGAAGAAGTTCCTGCTCTGGCTCTATCAGACGGCTTTCGGAAAGCCAGCGGCCGTCGACAAGCCGCTGACCTCCTCGGCGCCTTCAGCGGTACCTGCCCTGAGGGTCACTTTCCGCGCAACGGAAGCGTTTCTGTCTCGTGTCCGCGCTGACCTCGAGCGTCGTCACGCCTTTGCTCATGAACGCGTCGGGTTCATCACGGTCCGCGCTACCGAAGGCGCGGAGGGAGTCACCTTGATTGCCGAGGACTACTACCCGGTCGCTGACGACGACTATGTGAGAGATTCGTCGGTAGGGGCCATGATTGGGTCAGAAGCACTCCGCAAGGCACTTGAACTGGCCCTTCTGAAGGGTGTCGGCGTGTTCCACACCCATATGCACGGGCTTTCAAGGCACCTTTGGTTTAGCGGGATCGACCTACGTGAGCAGCTTAAGTTCGTGCCTGACTTCTTCAAGGTCTGCCCGCAAATGCCGCATGGCGCGATCGTCCTGAACCCGAAAACTGCGGCGGGACGCGTTTGGCTGTCGCCTGAGCGGGTGGTGAAGATCGATGAGTTCAGCACCATCGGCCCCCGCCTGGTGATTGATAGGGCCGCCCGCGACGGCAGCACGGAGTTTTACATATGACGGCGGATAGAGACTTTTCACGCCAAAGCTTCCTCGGGCCCGCGGCTGAGCAACTCCTTGCCAATGTGCGCGTGGCGATCGCCGGACTCGGCGGCGGCGGGTCTCATATCGCCCAACAGTTGGCTCATGCGGGCGTCGGCCATTTCCGACTTATCGATCCGGACGCCATGGAGGCCAGCAACTTGAACCGGCTTGTCGGCGGAACCGAGAGCGACATTGTCGCCGGGACCAAGAAAATTGACATCGCGACGCGTCTGATCAGGGGCATACGTCCCTGGGCTGAGGTCCTCTCGGCGGACACGACGTGGCAAGAATCCGATCACCTAATCCGCGACGCGCATGTGATTTTCGGATGCGTGGATGGTTACCAGCAGCGTGATTATCTCGAACGCGCGGCGCGCCGCTTCGCCGTGCCATTAATCGACATCGGCATGGACATCACCCAGGTGGCCGACGGGCACTTCGCAGTCGCCGGGCAGATGATCGTAAGCCTTCCAGGGCAGCCTTGCATGCACTGCCTCGGGTTCTTGACACCAGAAAATCTTGCCATTGAGGAGAACAGGTATGGCGCCGCCGGCGTCAATCCGCAAGTAGTATGGACCAACGGAACCCTGGCAAGCCTTGCCGTCGGCGCTTTCATGAAAATGCTCACACCTTGGCTGCCTGCTCGCGAGCCCTACAGCTGGCTCGAACTGGACGGCAATCAGCAGACGGTGACTCCGAGCCAGCGGCCGCAGTACATGAACATTGCCGGTGTCTGTCCCCATTATGGCGGCCAGGACGCGCTCGGCGACCCGCAGTTCGACATCAGGAAAGTGCTTGCGACGTGACGGTCGAGCCGCAAATTGATGGCCATGCTTCGGCAGACAAGCCGCGGCGAAGGCCGAAGCTGGCGCAGTAGGGTTTGCAGATGAATTTTCTAAAGTAGGCGCTCTGCATTTGACGCCCTAGGAGGGGGCTTATCCTTGACATGACCACACCCGGTCGCCTGATGTTGACCGAGCGGGGTCCTGGGGGGAAGGCCAGCGAAGAACGTACGGAACTACGATTGGCATGTATCACGCACTCAGCACCAACCTCCTACTGGGCTATCATGGCTGCGACGAAGCGGTCGGTGAGAAGATTCTTGCCGGAAACAAGTTTGAGCCGAGCGAGAACGACTACGATTGGCTCGGTCACGGCATCTACTTCTGGGAGGCGAACCCAGAGCGCGCATTGAGCTTTGCTCACCAGCAAGTGAAATGGGGGCGCGTAAAGAAACCGATGGTCGTGGGGGCGGCCCTGACCTTGGGAAACTGCATCGATACCCTCAATGAGCAAAGCCTTCAGGCGCTGAGCCAAGCGTATGATAAATTGGTATCTTTGTCCGCCTCCAGCGGCAACCCCGTGCCGATCAACGAGGGTGGGACGGATGCGCTGCTGAGGCGACGGGATTGCGCTGTAGTCATGACTTTGCATAAAATGATCGAAGACATCAACTACCCGCCTGCCGACAGCTTGCGTGGTCTCTACCAAGAGGGCGGCGCACTTTACGATGGGTCAGGCTTCTTCAAAAAAAGCCATATCCAAATCTGCATTCGGAACCCCGACTGCATAAAAGGGGTTTTCCGCCTACCGTAAGCTCAAAAGAGGCCCTTTGAGGCGTTTCTAAGCCACTTTCGCTTTCGGGCGGGCTTTAGGCTTTTCGTTCCGGTAGGGCGATGCCAACTTACCCTTAGGGGTAAGTATCCCGATTTTTTTCAGCTCTTTGTCGGCGACCTTTTTCGAAACGCCGGCTGCCGCCTTCGCGTTCTTTTCGAGCCGATGAAGCACGTCAGCTGTAAAATCCATGAGTCACCTCGCAAAAATGGTAACGCGACCGATTGCCCGACCTCCAACGGCTGCCGCAATCAATCTCGAATTGATCGTCATAGAAACTATGTGTGTGCATAGCACACATGTCAATACCTCGGGCGACTGTCCGGACGGGGGGACGAGGTCTTATCGCTTGCACATAGAAAGCTTCGTCCAATCGACAATTCGTATTAACAAGTCTCTTTTTCGGGCGAAGCAACCACTTCGACGGCCTGATCGAAACCGTCAGGCCGATTGCTCTGGAAAAGGCAGCCGAGATGAAGAAAGCGGCCCAGGACCGGTCAGACCGGTTGCGTCGCAAGAAGCCAAAACTGTCGTGAACAATGAAGCGTAATCAGATCGTGGAGTAGCTCAGCGGAAGAGGACCTCGCTTCCGACCTGGGGCGTTGCGAGACACCGCTATCCAGGGGCGAAGTGGTCCATGTCATCCTGCCCCACGCCATCCTCACGCGATCGGGATGGTTGCGAGGGGCGCCTCTAGTCGATCGGCTCATGGGATTTTCCTTCGTAGTCGGAGCACGCGGTTCGTCTCCGCTCAAATCCCATCCCCTGCGGCGTCACCGAAGGCCGATACGCTTCGGACAGACAAGCCACCATCGGCTGTTACGCGTCAGGGGCTATTTAGTCCTCGATCTCTGGATCGGCGTTTTGATGGTTGGAAGAAAACGCGGGCATGATGTCGCCCGCCAGCAGCTTCTCCTTCGACAGCAATCCTGCATCCTCCAGCGCCTCGAAATCCGGCAGCTGGCGCAGCGTGTCGAGCCCGAACTGCGACAGGAAGTTCTTGGTCGTCAGATAGGTGTAGGGCACGCCCGGCTGCGGGCTGCGCGGTCCCGAGGCAATAAGGTCCTGCGCGCGCAGCACGCCGATCAGGTCGCGCGACACCTCCTTGCCGAAGAAGGAGGACAGCTCGCCGCGGGTGATCGGCTGGAAATAGGCAATGCACATCAGCACAAGCGCCTCCGACTGCGACAGCTCTTTTGTCCTCTGCCCCGCGGGCGTTCCGAAGGCGGCGTGGATGACGTCGCCAAAGGCTTTCTTCGTCCGGTGCTGCCAGCCCCCGGCGACCGCGACCAGTTCGTAAGGGCGGCCGGCGAGCTCGGCGCGAATGTCTTCGATGATCAGATCGATGTTGCAGCTTCTTCCCACCACCCGCGCTAGCACCTCGCGCGCCACCGGTTCGCTGGCCGCAAAGATTACCGCTTCGACGCGGCCCATCCACTCGCGCCAGCGCAGTTCCGGCGGCAGGTGCTCGAGCTCGGTGTCGAGCAGCGCCGGCTGATCGTCAGGCTTGCGGCGGACGGAGGCTTGGCTCATCGCTACAGCCCAAACAGCCGGAAGCTGGCGCGGCCCGACAGCTCGCGCACGGCCTCGAGCTGCTGCAGCCTGTCGAACAGGCGGCGCGCCGCGAAACGCGACAGGTTTTTCGTCGTCAGCGATCCGGAGACGGCATCTTCGTTGAGCAGCATAAAAATAACGTCGCCGGCGCCCTTGGCGCGCAGTTTCGGCGCCACCGCCAGGAGCTTTTCGGCCCGGCGCGACAACTCGGCGGCCAGCCGGCAGGCGTCGGCCGCCGCTTGAACCAGCGCAACGCAGACCGCCCGCTCAAAACCTTTTTCACCGGGTCGGATGCGCTTGCCGCCGGCCTCGGCGCGGAACGACGATCCAAAGGCCTGTGCCATCGCGAGCGGCAGCGGCCGCGGCCAGCGCAGGCTTTGCGCCAGCACCAAGTCGGCGAGCCACCACGCCAAAAGCTCGGCATCGGGCCGCATGGCGACGGTGTGAGCGGCGATTGCCGCAGCGGCAAACGGCGCCGGCCGCTGGGATGCCCTGAGTTTTTCGATCTCCGCGCATAGGTCGGCGACCGCGGCCTCGTCCCAATGAAAGCCAAGCTGGCCGGCGATCTTTTCGAGCCGTTCGGGGGTGGCAACGGGGTGTTGCCCGGCCAACTGCCGCCAGGCGGCAAAAATGGCGCCGGCGGGACCGGGATCGGCGCCGGCCGGGCAAAGCTGCCAGGCATCGCGCAGGGCGCCTTCGCCCTCGGCACGGCCGGCGAGCCGCATGCTGGCGACGGCGCAGTTGAGCGCCAGCCGCTGGCGCCAGGCGCCAGCCCAGGCAGGTTGCGCGCCGGCGAGGGTGTCGAGCGCACCCAAGGCGGCGCCGGCCCGGAAAGCGGCGTCGGCATCGCTGGGGGCGCCGGCGGCGAGCGCCCAGGCCGGGACGGTGGGCGGCGCGGCGGCGGGACTGGCGGTCGCGGGATCAAGGCGAATCATGATCTTGAGGGTAAAGTGGCCGTGCGCTTTTAGCCATCGATATCGGCCTAAAACGCACAGCCTGTCGTCAGCTTAAAACGAATGATAATGTTGCCTTATCATTCGTTTTCGTCTTTATATGAGAAATGGCCGTTTTCAGCGAGCAGAAGCCCCAAAATCGCGTCGCGCGACCCTCCGGACCGTCCCGCAGCAGAAGGGTGGTAGACGCTGTTTCGGACGCGCGGCTGTCGGCCGAGCCCGCTGCGCCGGGGGCCGACGAGCTGCCCGACATCGTCGAGCTCGTGATGGCGATGGGCCGCGCACCAGAGACCCCCCCTGCCGACGACCTCTCCCCTCCCCTTCCGGCCGTCGCCAATCCGCGCCTGCCGGCGCATCTCGACGCGCTCGCCGATCGCGCGCGTGACTATGTCGAGGCGGCGAGCTCGGCCAACACCCGCCGCGCCTACGCCGCCGACTGGAGGCATTTTGCGAGCTGGTGCCGGCGTCAAGGCCTCGAGATGTTTCCGCCCGATCCGCAAGTCGTCGGGCTCTACATCACGGCTCAAGCGTCGGGCACGGTGACCGGCGACAGGAAGCCAAACTCAGTGTCGACGATCGAGCGCCGGCTCTCGTCGCTGACCTGGAATTTTTCGCAACGCGGTCAGCCCTTGGACAGAAAAGACCGGCATATCGCCACGGTGATGGCCGGCATTCGCAACAAGCACGCCGCCCCGCCCCGGCAGAAGGAGGCGCTGCTGCCGGAGGATCTGATCGCCATGCTGG
This sequence comes from Mesorhizobium album, assembly GCF_033977205.1. Classification (NCBI taxonomy): domain Bacteria; kingdom Pseudomonadati; phylum Pseudomonadota; class Alphaproteobacteria; order Hyphomicrobiales; family Phyllobacteriaceae; genus Mesorhizobium; species Mesorhizobium album. The sequence goes on from NZ_JAVIIW010000025.1 coordinate 89,334, forward strand.
AAACGCTCGAGCGCGGCTCGCTGCGCGGCTTGCGCGACCGCGCCATGCTGCTCCTCGGCTTTGCCGGCGGCCTGCGCCGCTCCGAGATCGTTGGCCTGGATTGCGGCCGCGACCAGACCGAGGACGGCCACGGCTGGATCGAGGTCCTGGAGAAGGGCCTGCTGGTGACCCTGCGCGGCAAGACGGGTTGGCGGGAGGTCGAAGTCGGGCGCGGCTCGGCCGACGCGACCTGCCCGGTCGTAGCATTGGAGACCTGGCTCAAGCTCGCGCGTATCGCCCACGGTCCGCTGTTTCGCCGCGTGACCGGCCAGGGCAAGGCCGTCGGCGCCGAACGGCTCGCCGACCAGGAGGTCGCGCGCCTGGTCAAGCGCACCGCGCTGGCCGCCGGCGTGCGTGGCGACCTGCCGGAAGGCGAACGCGGCATAATGTTTGCCGGACACTCGTTACGATCTGGCCTGGCGTCCTCGGCCGAGGTTGACGAGCGCTATGTGCAAAAGCAGCTCGGCCATGCCTCGGCCGAAATGACACGCAAATACCAGCGCCGGCGCGACCGGTTCAGGGTCAACCTGACCAAGGCGTCCGGATTGTAAAAAACACCCCTCCCCTGCTCCGCCAACGTCCAAGCAGCGCGAAAGATCGATTATCCTTGCAAAATTGGATTTCAATTCCATAATTGCAAGGATGATTACGCGCCGCATCACGACCCAACTCTCCGAGCTGCTGGACAGCACGCCTGCCGTGGCCTTGCTCGGTCCCCGTCAGGTCGGCAAGACGACCCTCGCGTTGACGATAGCCGAGCAAAGGCCCTCGATCTATCTCGACCTCGAATCCGACGCCGACCGGGCCAAGCTTGACGAGCCGGAGCTTTATCTGGCCGAGCATGAGGACAAGCTGGTCATCCTGGATGAGGTTCATCGGTTGCCGAACCTGTTTCAGAACCTGCGCGGGCTGATCGACCGCGGCCGGCGTCGCGGCCGCACGACCGGCCGCTTCCTGTTGCTGGGATCGGCGTCGATCGATCTCCTCAAGCAGTCGGGCGAGACCCTTGCCGGCCGCATTGCCTATCTCGAGATGCATCCGATCGACGGCCTCGAAGTCGACGTTGCAGACCTGTCCAAGCTTTGGGTACGCGGCGGTTTTCCCGACAGTTTTCTGGCCACCAGCGACCGCGTCAGCCAGCGCTGGCGACTGGATTTCATCCGCACCTATCTTGAGCGCGACATCCCGCTGCTGGGGCCGCGCATCCCGGCCGAGACACTGCGCCGCTTCTGGACCATGCTGGCGCACCACCAGGCCGGCCTGCTCAACGCCGCCGAGTTCGCCCGCTCGCTCGGCGTCGATGGCAAGACAGTCGCGTCCTATCTCGACCTGCTCGTCGATCTTCTCTTGGTTCGCCGGCTGGAACCCTGGCACGCCAATGCCGGCAAGCGCCTGGTCAAATCTCCGCGCGTTTATGTCCGCGACAGCGGCATCACCCATGCGCTGCTTGGTCTTGCCACGCAGGAAGACGTGCTTGGACATCCGGTCGCTGGCGCCTCCTGGGAAGGCTTCGTGATCGAAACCCTTACCGCGACCGCCCCTGCCGGCACGCAAAGCCACTTCTACCGCACAGCCGCGGGCGCGGAGATCGATCTACTGCTCACCTTGCCGCGCCAGCGTCTCTGGGCCATCGAAATCAAGCGAAGCCTGACGCCGAAGGTGGAAAGAGGCTTCTATCAGGCGTGCGAGGACCTTTCGCCGCAGCGGCGCATCGTTGTCTTTCCGGGATCGGAACGTTTCCCGCTTCAGCATGGCGTCGAGACGATGCCGCTCCAGGATGTAGGCCGGGAGTTGCTCGGCGAAGCGTGAGCGCGCGCTCCCAGGTCCTCGCCTAGATTGCGGCTGCGACCAGGCGAGGATGGCCGCGCTGGGTGGAGATCCTCGACAAGGGCCTGCTGATCATGGTTGTCGACACAGCCGCGGAGTGACCGGGACACGGCTACCAGCCCTTTTTCTTCATGCTGTCGCGCAGCGCACCGCTGATATCGAGCGAGCTGCCCGCGGTACCCGCCGCGCTCCCTTGCGCTACCGGGGAGTCCTCCGCCCCTTTCCCGGCCGCAGCCTTCTCCAGCGCCCCGACCCTGGCATTGAGCAACGCGGTGATCATCGGCCACACTGAGAATTTCTGCGCCCGCGCTTTTTCAGTGAGATCCCGCAGATAGCCGCCGCAGCTGCGGATATGCTCGGCACGCTGCAGGATCGCGGCCAGGGCAATCGACGCATTCTGCGAGCCCATGACCTCTACGGCCTCCTGCCAGGCGCTTGGGCTGACCCCGATAGTCGGCCGCGCCCTGTCGGCTGCGGCGGCAAAGTCCCGCCAGGTCCGGATTTGTGTCCCCCGCGTGTAGTTCGCGATTTCGGGGCAGGCGCTCAGCACCATTCCCAAGGGCACATCCCGGTGTGGCAGACTGCGCACATTGTCGGTATGCTCGGCGTCGCGGCCGGCTTCACTCTTGTTTCCGGAGCCATTTTCAGATTCACCGATAGGATTATGATCTGGGTTTGAATTTTGTATGTGGTATCCAGAATGGGACTCATTGGCGTCCGGATTCTGTGATTTTACGAATGTTTCCAACGTCTGATGCACGTCGACCCAAAGGTCTTCGAGGTCGGATGCCATGGCTTCTAGGACCTGCCTAGGTGCAGTCCGTGGCAGCCGGGCAATAATAGCTTCATAGCGGCGCAGAAAACCCCGCCAGTCACCCGGAACACTTTCGTTGATGCCGGCATCGATCATCTTGACCACGTCGCGCCGGCAGATCGTCAGCCTCTCCTTGACTAGGCGGAACGCCTTGCGCTCGGCGGCAACCGCCTCAGCGAGCGCGCGAAACTCCTCGGCGCGCGCCAGGATCGGCGACAGATCGAAACCGTAGGCCTGCTCGATGGCACCACCCTGCCCTTTCCTGGCAAACCGCTTGCCGTTCGGGCTGTCGCGGCGGATGATCAGACCGCAATCCACCAGGACTGCGATATGGCGCCGGAGCGTGGTCGGTGGCATGCCGTTGGCTCGGCGGATGAGCTGCTATGCGGCGTGAGCCACCGATGCCTGAACCCCATATTCGAGGCAGGAGTCCAAAATCGTGTGCCAAAGGCTGTCGGCGAAGCTGGTGAAAACGAGCATGTTGAAGACAGCGTTCTCATCTACACTGCCAGGCTCGCGCCAGAAATTCACCGCAGAGTGGTCAACCGCGGTGGTCGCGGCCGCACCCGCAGGAAAAACCGAATCATGAAGATCCAGGGACGAGAACTTCGCCAGCGCCTGACGGGCGCCGGATCCGGCAATCCGGATCAGACAGCGTCCGTCTGACTGATCGGAGAGTGACGCGACGCCAGCAAAAGCCTCCGTCAGTCTGGCAAATTGATCGTCTGTCTGTCGTGCAGAAAGAACTATGAACTGGTCGGGACCTGACCATATCAAAGTGGCGTTCCGGCCGCTAACCGCTCTAGGGGTATCCGGCGGCTCGACGTTAAACAGTTTCTTGGCAGCCTTGATCGTCTCGGCCGTTCTGCCGCGCCGGGCCATGACCTGAACCAGGCTGACGCCGCGCACCTCCTCGAGAGTGACGCCCATGTGAGTGCCGGCCCCACCATGGCGACCGGGAACAAGCGCCTGTTGCAACGGTGATTGGGTGTTCCAGGAAAAATCAGCCACGCTGGCGCACTCCTTCGGGGTCGTAGAAGACCGGGCTGCAGATCTCGGCCTCGTAGTCCTCGGTTCGCAGAGGATCGGTTATCCTCACAATCTCGCCGATGCGCTCGCGGCCGCGCTCGACCAGGCCAAGGCCAATCCACTGGTCGAGCATCGGCGAGAAGCAGACCGATGTGACGTAGCCTTGGTCTGTTTGCGGGCCTGGGACTGCTCTCTTGGGAATGACATGAGCGCCAGAACGCAGGCGGCGTGTCCGGTCGACCGGCTTTATGCCGACAACGACCTGCCGGTTCGGAGCCGTCAATGCCTCTCGCCCGGCCATCACGCGGCCGATGAAGTCCTTCTTCTTGGACATCATCTTGCCGAGGCCGAGGTCATCGACCGTGGTTGTGCCGTTGAGCTCGGGACCGGCGACATGCCCTTTTTCGATACGCATGACCCCAAGCGCTTCGGTGCCATAGGGCGTCACCCCATAGGGCCTGCCAGCGATCATCAGGTTTTCGGCCATCGCCGCGCCATAGCGCGCCGGCACCGAGATCTCGAAGGCCATTTCGCCTGAGAACGAGATGCGGAACAGGCGTGCGGTCACACCTCCGCGCAGCTTGACCTCCCGGGCGCCCATGAACGGGAAGCCCTCGTTGGTAAGATCCTCCGACGGATCGGCCAGAGCCTGCAGCAGCTTGCGCGTGTTCGGCCCCGCGATAGAGAACTGCGCCCACTGGTCGGTGGCGCTGGTCAGTTGCACGTCGAGCTCCGGGAACAGCACCTGCCGGCAGAATTCGAGATGCTGCATCACCGGACCGGCCTTGGCCGTGGTCGTGGTCAGGAAGTAATGGTCTTCGGCCAGACGCGAGGTCGTGCCATCGTCCATCACGATGCCGTCTTCGCGCAGCATCAGGCCATAACGCGCCTTGCCCACCGCGAGCGACGAGAAAGCATTGATATAGACGCGATCAAGGAAGACGCCGGCGTCGGCGCCGCGAACGTCGACCTTGCCGAGCGTCGACACGTCGCAGAAGCCGACACCGTTGCGCACGGCCAGCACTTCGCGGGTGACCGATTCCAACCAGTCTTTCTCGCCAGCGCGCGGATACCATTGCGCGCGCTTCCAGAGGCCAGTGTCGACAAAGACGGCACCCTGTTTGGCCGCCCAATGATGCGACGGCGTCAGCCGCGTGGCATGGAAATTCTCATCGCGGTGGTGACCGGCGAAAGCGCCGATGGCGACTGGCGCGTATGGCGGACGGTAGATCGTCGTGCCGGTTTCCGGGATCGTGCGGCCGGTCGCCTCCGCCATGATGGCGAGGCCGTTGATGTTGGACGTCTTGCCCTGGTCAGTCGCCATGCCGAGCGTGGTGTAGCGTTTCAGATGCTCGACGCTCTCGAAGCCTTCCCGCTGCGCCAGCGTCACGTCGGATGCGGTAACGTCGTGCTGGAAGTCGACGAAGGCCTTGCCCTTGCCTTTGACATGCCAGAGCGGCGCGATGGCATAGACCTCTTCGTCGGCTTTCGATGCCTCTCCCGGTTTGCCGGCAGCACCGCATTCGGCGGCCGCCCTAGCACCCGCGCCATGCCCTTCGCGAAGGCAGGCGCCGAGTGAGAGCTCACCATTGGCAGCACCGGCCGTCGCCATCCCCTTCGGCGCGTTGCCCGGCACGAAGGCCGCGATATCCTCGCGCCAGGTCGGCTTGCCACGATGGAAGCATGACAGACCGACATTCGGATTCCACCCTCCCGAAACAGCAAGGCAGTCCGTATCGATGCGCTGCGTTAGGCCATTCCTGTCGTTGGTCACGACAATGCTGCGCACACCGTCAACGCCACCCTTGACGTCAGAGACGACCCCGGCGAGCACGCGCAGATCGTAAGTATCGACAAGCCTCTGGTATTGCGCCGGCACCTCATGGCGAGGGTCGATTACCGCCACGACGTGAGCGCCGGCCCGCTCGATAGTTTCGACCGTGCGCCAGCCATCATCATTGTTGGTAAACAACGCTACACGCTTACCTGGCAGAGCCGCAAAACGATTGACATAGGTGCGGACGGCGGATGCCATCATCACGCCCGGCCGATCATTGCCAGAGAAAACGATCGGCCGCTCAATCGCGCCGGCGGTCACCACCGACCGCTTGGCAATGATGCGCCAAATTCGCTGCCGCACCTGATGACGATCCGGCATAGCAACGTTGTCGCTGACGCGCTCGAGCGCTGCGTAGGTGCCACCGTCATAGACGCCGAACAGGGCCGTCCTGGTCATGATACGAACATTGGGCAAAGAAACGAGTTCGCGAGCCGCGCCACGCAGCCATTCCCTGGCATCCAGGCCATCGATCTCGCCGCCGTCACTGAGCAGACGGCCACCAATCAGGGTATCTTCTTCAACGAGAATGACGCGCGACCCGGCGCGGCCGGCAGCAAGCGCCGCCGACAGGCCGGCGGGACCGGCACCGACCACGAGCACATCGCAATGGGCCCAGGCCTTGTCGTAGTGGTCCGGGTCCGGCAATTCGGCGCTCTTGCCGAGGCCTGCAGCGCGGCGGATCATCGGCTCGTAGATCGCTTCCCAGAACTTCGCCGGCCACATGAAAGTCTTGTAGTAGAAGCCGGCGACGAAGATCGGGGCGAACAACTGGTTGATCGACATCAAGTCGCGCCGCAGTGACGGCCAGCGGTTCTGGCTGTTCGCGATCAATCCGTCATAGAGTTCCTGCGTGGTCGCACGCGTGTTCGGCTCGCGCCGGGCGCCGGTGCGCATCTCGACAAGCGCGCTCGGCTCCTCCGAGCCGGCGGTGACGATGCCGCGCGGGCGGTGATACTTGAACGACCGCCCCACGAGCTTGACGCCGTTGGCGACGAGCGCGGAAGCCAGCGTGTCCCCGGCAAACCCGGTCATGGTCTTGCCGTCAAATGAAAACTGGAGCGGCGACCGGCGGTCGATGATGCCGTCACCAGGCAGCCGATGCGACTGGCTAACGGGCGTAGCCCCTTTGCGGACGCTGGCCTCCATCGGCGCTGTCCTGGCGAGCGGCTCGGATTGCGAATAGCCAGACATGGTCATTCTCCTGCCCGCACCGCCAAGGCAGCGCCCGCACCCGGAGCCGCCGTCACGGAAATGAACTCATGAGTGATGGTATTGCGCTCGGCCACAAGCCAGGAGCGGCAGCCGCCGCCATGGTACCAATACTCGCGCATGACGCCCGCGACGTTGTCGCGCAGATAGACGTAGTCGTAGAACGCATCCTCGACGCGCTCAGGGCTCTCCCCGCCATCGACAGCGAAGTTGGGCCGCTTAGGCGAGGCATCGCCAAGATAGGTGAATTCGCCGTTTTCGCGTTCACCGCAGAAAGGACATGCAATTCGCATTCCGCCAGACTCGCTTTCAGTGAAGGTTCGGCTGGGCGCCCTGGCCCTTTTCATCGATCATCGCGCCGCGACGGAATCGGTCGAGGCGGAAGAGTGCTGCCTCCGGATGCGGCTCGTCGCGCGCCAGGAGATGAGCAAAGACAAGACCCGATGCCGGTGTCGCCTTGAAGCCGCCGTAGCACCAACCGGCGTTGAGATAGAGGCCATCGACCGGGCTCTTGTCGATGATCGGCGAACCGTCCATCGACATGTCCATGATGCCGCCCCACTGCCGCAGCATGCGCACGCGGCCGATCATCGGCATGATGGCCATGCCGCCCTCGCAGACATCCTCCATGACCGGCAGGTTGCCCCGTTGAGCATAGGAATTGTAGCCGTCGAGATCGCCGCCGAAGACCAGCCCGCCCTTGTCGGACTGGCTGACATAGAAGTGGCCGGCGCCGAAAGTGATGACACCCGGGATCAGCGGCTTGATCGCTTCGGAGACGAAGGCCTGCAGCACGTGGCTTTCGATCGGCAGGCGCAGTCCGGCCATCGCGGCGACGCGTGACGAGGACCCCGCGACCGCCATGCCGACCTTGCCGGCGTCGATCCTGCCGCGGGTGGTCTCGACGCCGATCACCTTGCCGTTGGCGTCGCGCACGAAGCCGGTGACCTCGCAATTCTGGATGATGTCGACGCCGCGATCATTGGCGGCACGCGCATAGCCCCAGACGACCGCGTCATGGCGGGCGGTGCCTGCGCGACGCTGCAAGAGGCCACCCATGATCGGGAAGCGGGGATTGTCGTAGTTCAGGAACGGCAGTTCCTTGCGGATCTGCACCGCGTCGAGGAGCTCGGCGTCTATGCCATTGATGCGCATTGTGTTGCCGCGCCGGGCAAACGCATCGCGCTGTGCGTCGGAATGATAGAGGTTGATGATGCCGCGCTGGCTGACCATGGTGTTGTAGTTGAGGTCCTGCTCCATGCGTTCCCACAGCTTCATCGACAACTCGTAAAAGCCGACATTGCCGGGCAGGCCGTAATTGGAGCGGATGATGGTGGTGTTGCGGCCGGCGTTGCCGGAGCCGATCCAGCCCTTCTCCAGCACCGCCACGTTTCGGATTCCGTATTCGCGGGCAAGGAAGTAGGCCGTCGCCAGGCCATGACCGCCGCCGCCGATGATCACCACGTCATAGCGGCTCTTGGGTGCCGGATCGCGCCACGCCCGCGTCCATCCCTTGTGTCCGGACAATGCCGCCTTGGCGAGCGAAAAGATCGAATATTTCATCGCGTGTGTTCCGGCGAAATGTCAGTTGGTTCGGCCAGCGCCCAATCCGCAGATCGGGCGCTAGGGGCCCTGGAAACCAGCTCAAACGTCGAGCGTGTGGTCGCGCTCCCACTGGGTGAAGTGCGAGGCGTAGGAGTTCCACTCCTGGGTCTTGAGCTTGATGTAGGCAGCGGAGAATTCCTCGCCCATAGCAGCCTTCAGCTCGGCGTCATCGTCATAGGCGCGAAGCGCATCAAGCAGGTTGAGCGGCAGCTTGGCGCCATGCGTGACGGTGTGTCCGTCCTTGTACATGTCGATGTCGCTGCGTTGGCCCGGATCAGCCTCGGTGCGGATGCCGCTGAGGCCAGCGGCGATGATGGCCGCTTGCATCAGGTAGGGGTTGGCGGCGCCGTCGGGCAGGCGCAGCTCGAAGCGGCCGGGGCCAGGCACGCGCACCATGTGGGTGCGGTTGTTGCCGGTCCAGGTCACCGTGTTCGGCGCCCAGGTCGCGCCGGAGATCGTACGCGGCGCGTTGATGCGCTTGTAGGAATTGACCGTCGGGTTGGTGATCGCCGCAAGTGCCGAGGCGTGCTTCATGATGCCGCCAAGGAAGTGCCTGCCCTTTTCCGACAGACCCAACTCAATGTTCTTGTCGGCAAAGGCATTGGCTTTGCCACTGAGGTCCCACACCGAGATATGGGCATGGCAACCGCTGCCGGTCAGCCCCTGGAAGGGCTTCGGCATGAAGGTCGCGCGAAGGCCATGCTTTTCCGCCACCGACTTGACCATGAACTTGAAGAAGGAGTGCTTGTCAGCGGTCGCCAGGACGTCGTCGAATTGCCAGTTCATCTCGAACTGGCCGTTGGCGTCCTCATGGTCGTTCTGGTAGGGCTGCCAGCCAAGGTCGAGCATGGCATCGCAGATTTCGGCGATAACGTCATAGCGGCGCATCACAGCCTGCTGGTCGTAGCAGGATTTCGACGCTGTATCGTACTCGTCACTGATCTGCTTGCCGTCGGGCGTGACGAGGAAGAATTCCGGCTCGACGCCGGTCTTCACGCGCATGCCTTCCTTGGCGGCTTCAGCAACGAGCCGCTTCAGAGTGTTGCGCGGCGCCTGGGCGACGCCCTTGCCTTCCATCAGACAGTCCGAAGCAAGCCAGGCGACATCCGGCTTCCAGGGCAGCTGGATGACCGATGAGGGATCTGGTACCGCCAGCATGTCGGGATGCGCCGGCGTCAGATCGAGCCAGGTTGCGAAGCCGGCAAAGCCGGCGCCGTCCTTCTGCATGTCGCCGATCGCCTGAGCCGGCACCAACTTGGCGCGCTGCCCGCCGAACAGGTCGGTGTAGGAGATCATGAAATATTTGACGTTGCGAGCCTTGGCGAACTCCTGGAGATCAATCCCCTCAGACTGCTCGATTTTGGCATCAAAGGCCTTGTTCATTGTCTACTCCTCCCAATCTTCGGTTTTAGAAGCCACCCTGCCCCGGTATCCAAGTCGTCCCCGCGAGCGGTACACCGGCCATGGCCGCCGCCTCGATCGAAAGCGAGCAGAGATCTTCCGGCTCGAGATTGTGCAGGTGATTTTTGCCGCAGGCGCGGGCAATCGTCTGCGCTTCCAGCGTCATCACCTTGAGGTAGTTCGCCAGCCGTCGTCCGGC
>NZ_JAVIIW010000026.1:0-98059 GCF_033977205.1 Mesorhizobium album
TTCGGCAACAGCGTTCGCCGCACTAGCTTCGGTCCCTATCCCAGAGCGGTTGCGGGCTTCACCCGCTCCCGTCTCGGGAAAGGCCAGCTCAAGCTGGATTTTCCGCCGCATGGCCAATGCGAGAACTCCGTCCTACTCGTCCTTCCAACCGTTCGGGCCTTCGCCGCCGAGCTAGCCCGGCGGCTACTATGCCCTCTGCTGACTTCTGCGCCGCGATCGGCGCGCCTCACGGCGGGCCCAGTCCGGATTTCCGGACACTGCGCAGATCTCCCGAGGTAAGAGCGACCGCCTTCCCCGCATCCCCGCCGGATTTACCACCCCAGCCCTTGATGACCATGGACTTCGCGGTCATGTGCCCGCTCGTCCGGCCGGGTAGGCCTCATCTCCGGTTCTTGTCCATCGGGTCGCGGCTTTGCTCCACGCTTCCTTCAGACCTCGCCTCGCGACGACGCCCTTGCGCTTCGCTATCCCTTCGCCGCCATCAGACTGGGAAGAGGACTTACACCTCCAAGCTGTCACTCATGCTCGGCACACACAAAAACGGCCCCTTCCGAGGCCGTCTTGCTTGGTGCGGTTGTTCCGCTGGGAGTAGTTTTCCCTCAGGTGAGCGGCGACAGCTGGATCTCGACGCGACGGTTCTGCGCACGGCCAGCGGCCGTCGCGTTCGATGCAACTGGGCGCGTCTTGCCGAAGCCGGTGACGGCGAAGCGGCGGGAATCGACACCCTGGCCCGACAGGTAATTGGCGACGGCCAGCGCACGACGCTGCGACAGGTCGAAATTGTGCTCGTCGCCGCCGGTCGAGTCGGTGTGACCGAAGACGTCGACGGTGGTCTGGCGGAACTTGTTCAGCACCAGCGCCACCGAGTTCAGCACCGGGTAGAAGCCCGGCTTCACCGCATCCTGATCGACGTTGAAAGTGATGTCGGACGGCATGTTGAGGATGATCTGGTCGCCGCTGCGGGTGACGCTTACGCCGGTGCCTTGCAGCTGGCGTCGCAGCTCCGCCTCGTTCTGGTCCATCGTCGCGCCAATCGCGCCGCCGGCAAGCGCGCCGATACCCGCGCCGATCAGCGCGTTGCGGCGGTCATTGCCGCCGGCCAGCAGACCGAGGCTGGCGCCAGCCAGGGCGCCGAGGCCGGCGCCGGCCGCGGTGTTGGAGATCTTCTGGTCGCCGGTATACGGATCGGTGGTAGTGCAGGCGCTAACGAGCACAGCCGTCGCCACGACGACGAGCACGGTCTTCTTCATAAGATGGTCCCTCTCCAAATCGCGGCCATTGCGGCCGCGCCAAATCAGCCCTTCCGCACGCGTTGTACCATGAATTGCGGCAAAAAGCGGAACGGCAAAAATGCTACCAGAGGTTCTTGCCGTCGATCACCACCACTTCGACCTTATCCAGATCGAAATCGTCGAACAGACGAGAGTTGACGCTGATTTTCGGGTTGTCGAAGTCCGGCTGACCGGTCGACCAATCAGGCGTTTCGGTGAAGGTGCCGCAGCCGCAGATGGCGCAGAAGCCATGTTTGATGGTTTTCGAGCCCCAGCGGTAGAAGGAGACGTTTTCAGGCGGACTGGTGAGCTTGAATTGCGATGGAGCGTAATAAGCCCAAAGCGACCCCCGCTTGGAGCAAAATGAGCATGTGCATTGCGTGATTGTCTGAGGCGCTTCCGAAACCTCGAATGTCGTCGCCTTGCAGTGGCAGCTTCCCTTGATAGCCATGAACGTCGCCTCTTCGTTGTCTGCCGCCCCGTCTCGCGCAATTCCCGACGGAAGACCGCTGCGCACTTTTACTGGAATTGCTTCAGCGGCAAGGCAACATAAAGAAGTGGTCCTGACAACCGTCTGTCAGCGGCTTGCGAGCGCGATGCTGTCGGGGGTCGATGGCTCACGCGCTTTTGAGCACCGTCGATCCACTGGCCCCTAGTAGGACGGCGGCGGCACGAACAGGCAGATGGTCTTGCCGGCATCGAGCCCGGCCTGGTGTGCGCACCAGTGATATTCGCCATCGGGCGAATTCTTGACGCGTTTGTCGCTGTAGGCGACCACCTCGCCCGTGCCCTTGATCACGTAGCCTTCCGGCCGTTCGCCGATCGATGTCTGCGGCACCTCCTTGCAATCGTAGTTGGCGCAGCAGGCAAAGGGATAGCTCCAGCCTTGTGGAAGCGCCGCCGTGGGTTTGGCGTCATGCGCGCCAGCGGTCGCGGTCAGCATGGCCACCCCGACGGCAGCGGACAGGGGAAACAACAATCGCCCGGCCGACCGAACGGCTTGGGCCGATCTTGACTTGGCAACAGACATCGAAGGTTCCTTTCGAGCATCAAGCGTTAGCTTGCCCGTTCCCGGAACGTGTCTTCCCAGTGGCCGGATCGTCAGTCGCAGATATGCCGCGTCCGGCCATAAATGCTTCTATCCCCGCAGCCCGAATGCTGGGCTGATTCCTTGGCCTGCGCAAGAAGTGGGAGCGCCCCGTTGGATCGCACCGGGCTTCAGCATCGGCCGCAGAGAAGGTGCGCCGACTTGGTTACGAGAGGTAAAGCGACAACCCGGCGACCAGGGTGCCTAACAACGAACTTCCGGCAAAACGGGTTCCAACCCCTCAGCCGGTGACATGTTCACGATATTGCGGCAGGTCGTCTGTAATTGTGAACCATTTCGCCTTGGAACCGACGAAGATGTGTGCGCTCGGGCGAATGGCTGGATCGTCCGTCAATGTCCCCATGGCGACATGGACATACGCGCCCTCACGCACCAAAGAATAGAGCAGCGAGCCACATTGCCCGCAATGCGCGTCGTGGCCGCCGGCATCGCCATAGATCAGCAGCTTGTCGTCGCCTGCGGTGAGGCGGAACTTGTCGCGCTCGATGCCGGCAAAAGGCTTGAAGGCCGACCCTGTGGTGCGGCGGCAGTTCGAGCAATGGCAATTCGCAGCATAGGCGAAAGCGTCGGCCACCTCGTAGCGGACCTGGCCGCAGAAGCACTTTCCTGTCAATGTGCGGGTCACAGGCTCCTCCATCGCTGTGGCGCACAGCGCGTTCGGATCCAGATCAGGCCGCCATTTGCAGGCCGGCCTCACCTGAATATGCACATACCCTAGTCGAGGTCCGCCACCGCCTCACCGGCGCCGCCCTCGATACGATGCGACAGCGAGGCCTCCATGAATTCGTCGAGGTCGCCGTCGAGCACGCTCGACGGGCTGGTATTTTCGACACCGGTGCGCAGATCCTTCACCAACTGATAGGGCTGCAGCACGTAGGAGCGGATCTGGTGACCCCAGCCGATGTCACTCTTCGATGCCTCGGTGGCGTTCGCCACGGCCTCGCGCTTCTTCAGCTCTTCCTCGTAGAGCCTGGAGCGCAGCATCTCCCAGGCCTTGGCCCGGTTCTTGTGCTGCGAGCGCTCGGCCTGGCAGGCAACCGCGATGCCGGTCGCGAGATGGGTGATGCGGACCGCCGAGTCGGTCGTGTTGACGTGCTGGCCGCCGGAGCCCGAGGACCGGTAGGTGTCGATGCGCACGTCCGATTCGGAGACATTGATCTCGATCGTGTCGTCGATGACCGGATAGACCCAGACGCTGGCGAAGGAGGTGTGGCGGCGCGCATTGCTGTCATAGGGCGAGATGCGCACCAGGCGGTGGACGCCGGATTCCGTCTTCAGCCAGCCATAGGCGTTGTGGCCCTTGATCAGCACCGTGGCCGACTTGATGCCGGCCTCTTCGCCTTCATGGACTTCCAGCACCTCGACCTTGAAGCGCCGCCGCTCGGCCCAGCGCGTATACATGCGCAACAGCATCGAGGCCCAATCCTGGCTCTCCGTGCCGCCGGCGCCGGCGTGGATTTCGAGATAGGTGTCGTTGGCGTCCGCCTCGCCCGAGAGCAGCGTCTCCACCTGGCGGGCCTTCGCTTCGCCCTGCATGGAGCGCAGCGCAGCTTCGGCTTCGGCGACGACGCCTTCGTCGCCCTCCTCCTCGCCAAGCTCGATCAGACCGATATTGTCCTCGAGCGCCTGGGTCAGCCCTTTGACCGCCCCGATGCCTTCCTCGAGGCTTTGGCGTTCCCGCATCAGCTTCTGCGCTTCCACGGGGTCGTTCCAGAGGCTGGAATCCTCCGCGCGCGAGTTCAGGTATTCAAGCCGCTTGATGGCCTGATCCCAGTCAAAGATGCCTCCTCAGCAGGGTTATCGCCTGCCTGATCTCGTCGACAATGTTCTGCGTTTCCGCGCGCATGGGCCTTCGTTCTGTCCTGTTCTTCTCGTTCTTTTCGGAATCGGCGCGATACATAGGCACGCCACCGCCGCCTGTAAAGCGAAATGGGCGGCGCTAACCTGCCGCCACGTTCGAAGACCTGGCATTCTCAGTAGAGACCGCCGCCGCCGTCCTGGATGGCTTGGTTGGCCTGCGGCGACAGCGCGCCGCCGGCGCCGTTGGAGCCGTCCGCGCCCATGCCGATGACCCAATAGCTGTCGGCCGGGCCGGTGCCGGGCTTGAATGCTTCGACGATGGTGTTGGGATCGCCTTCGGCGGCACGCATGCCGGTCTTGCGGTTGATGGCGATCAGCTTCATGCCTTCCGGAACCTGGAAGTCGACATTGGGCGTGCCGTCCAATGCCACGCGCATGAAATCCTTGAAGATCGGCGCGGCCAGACCGCCACCGGTGGCGCCCTTGCCAAGGCCGCGCGGCGTGTCGTAGCCCATATAGAGACCGACGACGAGGTTCGGCGTGAAGCCGATGAACCAGGCATCCTTCTCGTCATTGGTCGTGCCGGTCTTGCCGGCGATGTGGCGGCCGAGCTCGGCGATGGTGGCGCCGGTGCCGCGCTGCACCACGCCCTCCATCATCGAGGTGATCTGGTAGGCGGTCATCGGGTCGAGCACCTGCTCGGAATTGTCGACCAGTTCAGGCTCGGGCTGGTTCTTCCATTCGGTGGCGTTGCAGCCCTCGCAGCCGCGCTCGTCCTGCTTGAACACGGTCTTGCCGTAGCGGTCCTGGATGCGGTCGATCAGCGACGGTTTGATCGACTTGCCGCCATTGGCCATGATCGAATAGGCCGATACCATGCGCATGACCGTCGTTTCGCCGGAGCCCAGCGCCATCGGCAGGTAGGGCGCCAGATGGTCGTAGACGCCGAAGCGTTCGGCATACTCGACGACCAGCTTCATACCCATGTCGTTGGCGAGCCGCACCGTCATCAGGTTGCGCGATTTCTCGATGCCCGAGCGCAAGGTGGCGGGGCCGGCGACCGTGCCGTCATAGTTCTTCGGCGTCCAGGTCGTGTTGCCGCTCTGGATGGTGATCGGGCCGTCCATGATCACCGATGCCGGAGTGTAGCCGTTGTCGAGCGCCGCCGAGTAGACGATCGGCTTGAACGAGGAGCCTGGCTGGCGCATCGCCTGCGTGGCGCGGTTGAATTCGGACTGCGCGTAGGAGAAGCCGCCGACCATGGCCAGCACACGGCCCGTGTGCGGGTCCATGGCGACGAGACCGCCTTGGACCTCCGGCGCCTGGCGGAGCGTGTAGGCATTGTCGGAGCCATCGTTCTTCTGAACGAAGATGACGTCGCCGGGCTCCAGCACCTCCGACGGAGATTTAGCCCTGACGGACTTGCCGTTGACGAAATGGCGCATGGCAAAGCCCATGTCGTCCTTGCTGACGGTGCCCTCGACGCGCTCCTTGACGAGGTCGCCCGAAACCTGGCGCTTGGGTTGAAGTCCGATCGTCAGGCCGTCGGCCGAACTGTCGAGCACGACGGCGAGCGTCCACTCCGGCACGTCCTCCAGGCCCTTGACGTTGCCGAGCGGCACGCCCCAGTCGCCGGAAACATCGATATGGGCCACCGGTCCGCGATAGCCGCGCAGCATGTCGTATTTCAACAAACCGTTCTGCATTGCCTTACGGGCAATGAGCTGGATTTTCGGATCGAGCGTCGTGCGGACCGACAATCCACCCTCATAGAGCGCGTTCTCGCCATAGCGGGCGATGATCTGGCGGCGGACTTCCTCGGTGAAATACTCGCCCGCGAACAGGTAGGAGCCGTTGCGGCGCGGCGTCACGCCGAGCGGCTCGGCCTTGGCCTTCTCGCCCTCGTCATGGCTGACGTAACCGTTCGCAACCATCTGGTCGATGACCCAGTTGCGGCGCTCGAGCGCGCGGTCGGCATGCTTGAAGGGATGATAGTTGTTGGGTCCCTTGGGCAGCGAAGCGAGGTAGGCGGCTTCCGCCACGGTAAGCTCGTTGACCGACTTGTCGAAATAGGTGAGCGCGGCACCGGCGACGCCATAGGCGCCGAAGCCGAAGAAAATCTCGTTGAGATAGAGTTCGAGGATACGGTCCTTCGAATAGGCCTGCTCGATACGGAAGGCCAGGATCATCTCCTTGACCTTGCGCTCGTAGGTCTGGTCGGCGGTGAGCAGGAAGTTCTTCGCCACCTGCTGCGTGATCGTCGAGGCGCCGACCTGGCGCCTGCCGGAGCCGAAATTCTGCAGGTTGACGATGATGGCGCGGCCAAGGCCGGTGATGTCGATGCCCGGGTGGTTGTAGAAGTTCTTGTCCTCGGCCGACATGAAGGCGGCCTTGACGCGGTCCGGTATCGCCTGGATCGGCAGATAGAGGCGACGCTCGCGCGCATACTCGGCCATCAGCGAGCCGTCCGAGGCATGGATGCGCGTCGTCACCGGCGGCTCGTATTTGGCCAGAACTTCGTAGTCGGGCAGATCCTTCGTCAGATGGCTGATGTAGATGGCCAGGCCGGCAGCGACCAGCAACGCCAGCGTCGTGCCGATGCCGAAGAAATAGCCGATGAGACGAATCATGCCCGCTCCAGTCCGAGGTTCGGGATTTTCCTAGACGAAGCCGACAGTCGCGCAAGCTTCCCGGGGCGGTTCCCAATCCGCAATGAAAAACCCATGTCGCCACCATGTGGACAAAATACGGCAGCGCGAAATTTCAGGACTCGGTTAGGGAATAATAACGCTACGTGTTGTTGCCGTGCAACGCCGCTTGTGGTTGTGGTACGGCTTATAGGTTGCGGGGGGCTGCAAGCCCCTCAGCCGCCAGTCGCGGTTCCAGCCTTCGCCGCGGCAAACAGGGCAACGGCGTTGGTTATGCTTTGCGCCGCCTTGCCGCGCCAGTCGGCGCTGAGCAGCTGCGCCTCGTCCTTACTGTTGGAGAGATAACCAAGCTCGACCAGCACCGAGGGAACGTCGGGCGCCTTCAACACCTTGAAGCCTGCCGAACGCTGCGGATTGTTGATCAGGCCGACGCTGGTCGACAATTGGCCGACCAGAGTATGGGCAAAGCTCATCGAGAAGCCGTGAGTCTCGCGACGGATCAGATCGATCAGGATGTCGGTGACTTCCTTGTTGTCGTCTTCGATCTTCATGCCGGCGAACTGGTCGGACAGGTTTTCGCGGTCCGCGAGCGCCTGGGCCTCGGGGTCTGAGGCCTTGTCCGACAACGTATAGACCGTGGCGCCCCGGAGGCCCTTGAGGGCAATCGTGTCGGCATGGATGGAAATCAAAAGGTCGGCTTCGTGCTGGCGGGCGATGCGCACGCGCTCGTCGAGCGGCAGGTACACGTCGCTGTCCCGCGTCATGTACACATCATATTTGCCGACCGCGGTCAGCTTGTCGCGCAATTCGGCGGCGAAGGCGAGCGTGACGTTCTTCTCGACCGTGCCGCCGGCGCTTTCCGCGCCGCCGTCGACGCCGCCATGGCCCGGATCAATGACCACGGTGAAGCGGTGACCGGGCGCGGAGACCGGCCCGGTGCCGACCCGGCCGCCCTTGTCGGTGGAAACCGTCGAACCGGTCGTCAGCGACTGGTTGGCAAGGGCTTCGTCGAATTCCCGTTCCGACGCGGCGGATATGTCGATTGCGATGCGATAGCCGCTGCCGTCGTCGTTCTTCAACACATCAAGCTTGTCGACGGCGAACGGGCCCTTGCCGGTGAGGATGAGCCGCGAGCCCTGACCCTGGTCGCCGTAGCGAACGGCGCGCACCAGCCCGCGCGGCTTCACGTCCTTGGCGTCGAGGGCGAATCGCGTGCGCGGCAGATCGACGACAATGCGGTTGGGGCCGCGCAGCAGGAACCATTTCACGTCCGGTTCGCGGTCGAAGGTCATGACGATGCGCATCTTGGTGGCGTCGCCGGCCATCCTGTAGCCGGTTGCGCCAATCGGTCCCTCGGCGCGCGAGGCGGCAGTCAGGCCAAGCAGCGCCGCTAACAGGAAAAGCGTCCCTGCCATGAGCCGGAGATAGCCGGCGGCGCCACGCCCCTTGTCTGCGGTGCCTGCCAGTCCCATCTCTGCTCCAGTCGCTCCCGATTTGGCGCCTTGCGCCAGGTCGTTTCGTAGAAGGGCCTGTCTGGCAGCCAACTCGATTAACGATTGGTATCCAGAGAAGGTTAACCAAGCCTTTTCATCCAATGGGTGGAGTGCACCTTCCCCCACGGAAGCGCTTTTGCCGGCATCCGAAATCAGGGTTGCCTTCCACCCCGCCAAATCATAAAAGCGACATTGGATCACTGCAATCCTGGAACCGCCCGCCTTGGCAGTTTCCCGCTAGGGCTAAGATGTGAAGGCACTTCCGGGTTTCAGGTGATCGCGACGATTTTCGCAGGCGTGCCCTCGTGGCGGGGAATCGCTTGCGTGAGAAAACGGCCGGGATGTCCCGCGCCGGCTCAATGTGAGCAAACAAGCTGGTCCGGCTTAGCCCGGGCTTTGGTTCAAAAAGGTTCTGCTGGGTGCCGATGGCTTCAAGCGCAATCATGGAAAGGTCCGCATCGAACCGCGCCATTGTGGCTGCGGGCGGCACCGCCATCGCGTTGAAGCAGCGGCCGGCGGACAATCATTTATCCGGCATCCTCACAAATCCAGGCACACAGCGGCGGGGTCTGCCTCGCCAGCTGCGGCTGATGGCTGCCGGGAGGAAACGAAATAATGCCCAACAAGATGCTGATAGACGCCTCCCACCCGGAGGAAACACGCGTTGTTGTCGTTCGCGGTAACCGCATCGAAGAATTCGACTTTGAATCCCAGGACAAGAAGCAGCTCAAAGGAAATATCTATCTCGCCCGCGTAACCCGGGTCGAACCTTCCCTGCAGGCAGCCTTTGTCGAATATGGCGGCAACCGTCACGGTTTTCTCGCCTTCAGTGAAATTCACCCCGACTACTACCAGATCCCGGTCGCCGACCGTCAGGCCCTGCTGCGCGCCGAAGCGCAGGAGGCCGAGGACGAAGACGACGAGGAGGCCGAGAGCGGCGAGGAACAGCAGGCGCGCGATCGCGGCAGCCGGCGCAGCCGCCGGCGCGGCGGCAGGAATCGCGACCGCGGCGAGCAGAAGCGCGGCACCGATGCTGCCGGCTCCGAGGAAAATAGCGAAAGCGCCGAGGAGATCGCAGCGTCGAACGATGCCGGCAATGAGCCCGGCGATGCAGCCGATGCCCCGACAGAAGCAGCCGAAGCTGTCTCCGAAACGGTCGAGGCCATGACCGAGGCCACCGGCGCACCGGAGAACAGGGTTCTTGAGGCCGGCAGCGACACTGTCGAGGGCGATGCTGCCGAACACGAGGATGACCGGCCCGCCGAAGGCGGCCCCACCTCGATCGCCGCCAGCATCGAAGCG
Organism: Mesorhizobium album; assembly: GCF_033977205.1. Classification (NCBI taxonomy): domain Bacteria; kingdom Pseudomonadati; phylum Pseudomonadota; class Alphaproteobacteria; order Hyphomicrobiales; family Phyllobacteriaceae; genus Mesorhizobium; species Mesorhizobium album. The sequence continues at coordinate 9,623 of NZ_JAVIIW010000026.1, forward strand.
GATGTGATTTCCGAGGCGGTGCCGCAGGCCGACCACGCGGAGCAGAATAGCGAAGCCGCCCCCAGCGACGATGATCGCGGCATGCTGGAAGAGGTGCAATCCGCGCATTCGGACGAGCACGAGATCGAATCGGTCGGCGCCGAGGATGCGCTGGAGGAAGTCCGCAACCGCCGGAAGCCGGTCCGCCGCCAGTACAAGATCCAGGAGGTCATCAAGCGCCGCCAGATCTTGCTGGTCCAGGTCGTCAAGGAAGAGCGCGGCAACAAGGGCGCGGCGCTGACCACCTACCTGTCGCTCGCCGGCCGCTATTCGGTGCTGATGCCGAACACCGCGCGTGGCGGCGGCATCTCGCGCAAGATCACCAACGCCCAGGACCGCAAGCGTCTGAAGGAGGTCGTGGCCGATCTCGAGGTGCCGCAGGGCATGGGCGTCATCCTGCGCACCGCCGGTGAAAGCCGCACCAAGGCCGAGATCAAGCGCGACTACGAATATCTGATGCGGCTTTGGGAAAACGTCCGCAATCTGACACTGCAGTCAACGGCCCCTGCCCTTGTCTATGAGGAAGGCAGCCTGATCAAGCGCTCGGTGCGCGACCTCTACAACAAGGACATCGACGAGATCCTGGTCTCCGGCGAAGACGGCTATCGCGAGGCCAAAGACTTCATGCGTATGCTTATGCCGAGCCACGCCAAGGTGGTTCAGCCCTATCGCGACACGACCCCGATCTTCGTGCGCAACGGCATCGAGGCGCAGCTCGACCGCATGCTGCAGCCGCAGGTGACGCTGAAGAGCGGCGGCTACATCATCATCAACCAGACCGAGGCGCTGGTTTCGATCGACGTCAACTCCGGCCGCTCCACCAAGGAGCATTCGATCGAGGACACCGCGCTCCACACCAATCTGGAGGCCGCCGAGGAAGTCGCGCGGCAGCTCAGGCTGCGCGACCTTGCCGGCCTGATCGTCATCGACTTCATCGACATGGAGGAGAACCGCAACAACCGCGCCGTCGAGAAGCGCCTGAAAGATCACCTCAAGAACGATCGGGCCCGCATCCAGGTCGGCCGCATCTCGCATTTCGGCCTGATGGAGATGTCGCGCCAGCGCATCCGCGCCAGCGTGCTGGAATCGACGATGAAGCCCTGCCCGCATTGTGGCGGCACCGGCCATGTGCGCTCCGACTCCTCGGTGGCGCTGATGGTGGTGCGGGCGATCGAGGAATTCCTGCTCAAGGACTCGCGCAGCCACATCACCGTGCGCACGCCGGCGGCGACCGCGCTTTATGTGCTCAACCACAAGCGCGCCAACCTGGTCGAGCTCGAGGCGCGTTTCGGTCTGACCATCACGCTCGAGGCCGACGAGACGCTCGGCGCGCAGCACTATGCGATCTTCCGCGGCGCGGTGGCGGAGAAGCCGGAAGGCTTTGTCGAGGTGCGCAGCCTGCCGACCTATGTCGAGCCGGAAGAGCCTGAGGACGAGATCGCCGTCGAGGAGGAAGAAGAGGTCTCGGTGCAGGCCGAACAGCCGCGCCATCCGCAGCAGGGACAGCAGTATCAGCAGAGGTCCGAAGACGGCGAAGGCGGCCGCAAGCGCCGCAAGCGCCGGCGGCGGCGCGGCGGCAAGGATCGCGACCGCGAGCATCAGGCGCAGGGCGATGTCGTTCCGGCGCCCGCCGCAGCAGACGTCGCCGCGGCGGCAGGCGAAGCAACGGCCGAGGCAAGGGCTGATGCTCCGGTCGATGCGGAAGCGACCATGGAAGCATCCGAAGAAGGTCAGGGCAAGAAGCGGCGTCGCGGCAAGCGCGGCGGCAAGCGCAACCGCCGAGAGGAAGGCGAAAGCGCTGCCGATGCCACCGTCGGCGAGCTGACCGATGACATCGAAATTGGTGAAGCGGAAGTCGAGGCCCCCGAAGGCGCGCCGCCGGTAGCAGCAGCCGAGGAGCAGGCCGCGCCCTCGCCCATCAATGACAACGCTGCGGAGACGGAGAAGCCGAAGAAGCAGCGCCGCGGATCGCGAGCGAAGAAGGCGGTCGAGGCAGCCGTCTCCGAGACTGCGCCCGAGCCGGCCGCGGAGCCTTCCGCTGCGCCTACGGTCGCTGAACCGGAACCGGCAGCCGAGGCTTCCGCAACCGCCGAAGCCGAGGCGCCCGTCAATGCCCACCCGACGCGGCGCAAGCCGCAGTCGATCGACGCGCCGGTCGTTCCCGTCGTTTCGTCCAATGTCAGCGACGAAGCCAAGGCCGAAGAAAAGCCGAAGCGCGCCGGCTGGTGGCAGCGGAAGGGCTTTTTCTAGACCTTTCAACCTGTTAGGGTGATCTGTTGACAATAAATCCCGCGCCACCCGGCGCGGGATTTTTTTTCAGGCGCTTCCGGCTGTGGGTATTCGAACCCTGCGGTTCAAGGCGCGAAGATCGACCAATTCATCATCCTGGCGAGCTTTTCCAGGGCGATGGAGCCGAGCTTGGAATTGCCGTTCTCGTTGAGGCCTGGCGACCAGACCGCAAGCGAGGCGACGCCCGGCACGATGCCAAGAATGCCGCCGCCGACACCGCTTTTTCCCGGAATGCCGACATGGAAGGCGAAGTCGCCGGAGCCGTCATAGTGGCCGCAGGTCAGCATCAGCGCGCCTATGCGGCGCGCCCGCTCGGTCGACACCACCGAATGCCCGGTCGCCGGATTCCTGCCGCCATTGGCGAGGAAACGGCCGGCCATGGCGAGCTGCCGGCAGCTCATGGCGATGGCGCAATGATGGAAGTAGACGCCCAGCGCCAGCTCTGGCTCGTGGTGGAGATTGCCGAAGGATTTCATGTAGTTGGCCAAAGCGAAGTTGCGGTAGCCGGTGGCCCGCTCGGACGCCGCGACCTCGCGGTCGATGATGATCGTATCGTCGTCGGCAAGGAACTGGACGAAGCGCAGGATCTCGCCGATCGCCTCGCGCGGCTGATGGCCGGCAAGCAGGATGTCGGAGACGACGATGGCGCCGGCGTTGATGAACGGGTTGCGCGGAATGCCGTTCTCATGCTCGAGCTGGACGATCGAGTTGAACGGGTTGCCGGACGGCTCGCGGCCGACACGCTGCCATAGCGCGTCGCCGACCTTGCCGAGCGCCAGCGTCAAGGTGAACACCTTGGAGACGCTCTGGATGGAAAATGGTTGATCGGCGTCACCGGCAAGAATGACACGGCCATCATTGGTCGCGGCGGCAATGCCGAATTTCTTCGGATCGACCTTGCCGAGCTGCGGGATATAGGTGGCGACATCGCCGCGATCGGTACGCCCCGCCATTTCGGCGGCCACTTCGGCCAGCGCCTGTTCGAGTTCCGGCATGGCGTCTATTTCAGCCAGCGTTCGATGCGGGCCAGCGCCTCGACCATATCGTCATGGCTGCCGGCGTAGGAAAAGCGCATGGTGCGATGGCCCTGGAGCGGGTCGAAGTCGCGGCCGGGCGTGGCCGCCACGTGCGCTTCGGCCAGCATCTTGCGCGCGAAGGCCATGCTGTCGTTGGTGTGCCGGGTTACGTCGCAGAAGGCGTAGAAGGCGCCGTCCATGGGTGCGGCGAGCGCGAAGCCAAGCTCCGGCAGGCGCTTCATCAGGAGGTCGCGGTTCCAGGCATAGCGCGCCTTCACCTTCTCCAGCTCCTCGGTTGCCTTGAAGGCCTCGATCGCCGCGATCTGCGACAGTTCCGGCGGCGAGATGTAGAGGCTCTGGGCGATGCGCTCGACCGGCCGCACCAGTTCCTCCGGCAGCACCATCCAGCCGATGCGCCAGCCGGTCATGCAGTAGTATTTGGAGAAGGAGTTGATAACCGTCACGCCGGCACTATAGGACAAGGCGCTGACATCCGGCGCCGCATAGGCCAGCCCGTGGTAGATTTCATCGGAAATCACCGCGATACCAAGCTCCTCCGCCGTCTTTACCAGCGCGGAAAGCTCCTCGGCCGGAATGACCGCGCCGGTCGGGTTGGCGGGGCTGGCGAACAGCACGCCCTTCAGCGGCCTTTCGCGATGCGCGGCCTTCAGGTGATCGGCGTGCAGATAGGCATCGGAACCGAGCTCGATCTCGACGATCTCGATGCCGAGAGCGGCCATGATGTTGCGGTATGCTGGATAGCCGGGCGCGGCGATGGCGACGCGGTCGCCAGGGTCGAACATCGCCAGGAATGCAAGGTTAAAGGCGGCGGATGAGCCGGTGGTGACGGCGACGCGGGCAGGCGCGACATCGATCCCGTAATGCTCGCCATAGTGGTCGGCGATCGCCTTGCGAAGCTCAGCCAGGCCGAGAGCATCGGTGTAGCCGATGCGACCGTGCTTGAGCGCGACGGCGGCGGCTTCCCTGACGCCGGCCGGCGCCGGGTCAGACGGCTGGCCGACCGCCATCGACACAACGGAAACGCCGGCCGCCTTCAGCCGGTTGGCCTCGGCCAGAATATCCATGGCATGGAACGGCTCGACCTCGCCGCGGCGTGAAAGCGAAACGACCATTTGACCTCTCGTCCAGCCTGCCTTTTTGTTGGAGCAATTCGGGGCGGGAAACCGCTCGGAATTGCCGCGGTTCGGCGGCAGCGCCGCACAAATGCCTGATTGATGTGGGGATCACAAGCGCGCAGGAAGTTATCGGCGCCGACTTTTCATCCTTCGCCCGCTCGTCTACCAGTGGACCAGTCATGTTGAGCCGACCCGACCAATGATTGCCAGATCGACAATAGGGCGAACCGCGCGCGGATTCGCGACACTTCTGCTTGCTGCCGCAGTCGCGGTATCGACTTCGGTGAACGCCTTCGCGCAGGGCGTGCCGGTGGTGCGCGATGCCGAAATCGAGGCGCTGGTGCGCGACTATGCCCGGCCGATCTTCAAGGCGGCCGGCCTAGCCAATGACGGCATCGACATCGTTCTCGTTAACGATCAGAGCTTCAACGCCTTCGTCACCGGCCGGCGCCTGTTCATCAATACCGGCGCGCTGGTGACGGCCGAAACGCCGAACGAGATCATCGGCGTCATCGCGCACGAGGCCGGCCATATTGCCGGCGGCCACCAGCAGAAGCTGCGCGACCAGCTCGACCGCGCCAAGACCATGGCCATCATCGCCACGCTGCTCGGCGCCGGCGCGATCGTTGCGGGTGCCACGACCAACAGCCGCGGCCTTGCCGGCGCCGGCATGGGCGTCGCCGCCGGCGGCGGCGAGATGGCACAGCGCAGTATCCTTGCCTATCAGCGCGGCGAGGAGATCACCGCCGACCGCTCGGCGATCACCTATCTCAACGCCACCGGCCAGTCCGGCATGGGCATGCTGAAGACCTTCGGCCGCTTCCAGAGCGCGCTGTCGCTGTCGGGCACCCAGCTCGACCCCTACCGGATCAGCCATCCGATGCCGCAGGAGCGCATCGCCAACCTCGAAGTGCTGGTCAAGGCGAGCCCGTACGTCAACCAGGTCGACCCGCCGGCGCTGCAGCAGCGGCACGACATGATGCGCATCAAGATCGCCGCCTATATGCAGGGTCAGGCGGCGGTGTCGCGGCTGATGCGCAAGAACCCGACCAGCCTCGCCTCGCGCTACGGCGACGCGCAGCAGACCTATCTCTACGGCAACCCGGCCGCCGCGCTCGCCAAGACGGCGGCGCTGATCAAGGAACAGCCGAAGAACCCTTATTTCCAGGAACTGCGCGGCGACATCCTGATGAAGGTCAACAAACCCAAGGATGCCGCGGATGCCTATGCCAAGGCCGTCAGTCTCGACCCGGCGCGGTCCGGCCTGCTGCTGGTCTCGCTCGGCCAGGCGCTTATGGCGGTTGGTACGCCCGATTCGCTGAAGAGGGCGGTGACCCAGCTCAACAACGGGATCGGGCGCGACAAGGAAAACGCCGAAGCCTATCGCTATCTGGCGCAGGCCTATGGCGAACTAGGTGAAATCCCGGCCGCCGACCTCGCGACGGCGGAAGGCCATTTCTATTCGGCCGACTACAAGGACGCGAAAATTTTCGCCATGCGCGCTCAACAGAAGTTAAAGCGCGGCGAGCCCGGCTGGCTTCGCGCGCAGGATATCATAAACTACACGCCATCTAACAAACTCAAATGAACCTCCCGGCCGTGCGCGGCGACTAGGTTGGACCGGGACAGGCAGAAGGAATTGATCATGAACAAGGCAATCCTGCTCGGCAGCGCCGGCGTGGCGGTAGCGCTCGGTATGCTGGCATTCGGCTTCGTGGCAGGAAGCCCGCAGGCCGCGAAGGCCGACACGACGCAATCCATCCAGGCGGCCTCTGCCGACAGCAAGGTCGACCGCAAGGAGGTCGAGGGCATCATCCGCGACTATCTCCTGAAGAATCCCGAGGTTCTGCTCGAGGTTCAGGACGCGTTGGAGGCCAAGCAGAAGGAAGAGCAGAGGCTCGCGGCGCTCGGCGTCATCAAGAACGCGAAGGACGAGATCTTCAACTCCACGTTCGACGGTGTCGTCGGCAACCCGAAGGGCAAGGTCACCATCGTCGAGTTCTACGACTACAATTGCGGCTTCTGCAAACGCGCCATCGAAGACATGAAGGCGCTGACCAAGGCCGATCCGGACCTGCGCTTCGTGCTCAAGGAATTCCCGATCCTCAGCCCGGATTCGCAAAAGGCCAGCGTCGTTTCGATGGCCTTCCATCTGATGATGCCGGAGAAATACGGTGCCTTCCACACCGCGCTGCTCGGCGGCCAGGTCCGCGCCACCGAAGCGACGGCCATGAAGGTCGCGCTTTCGCTCGGCGCCGACGAGGCAAAGCTGCGAGAGAAGATGAAGGATCCGAGCATCAACGAAGCGCTCTCGCGGACCTACGACCTCGCCACGAAGCTGTCGATCACCGGCACGCCGTCCTATGTGGTCGGCAACGAAGTCGTCTTCGGCGCGCTTGGACAGCAGGTTCTGGCGGAAAAGATCGAGCAGGCCAAGAGCGCGCTCTGAGCGGTCGCGGGCTGCGCCAACAGGCGGTTTTCCGCCTGTTGTGGACAGCGAAAGAACGCATTTGCGCTCTTTTCGCGGGCGGCTATGCCCATTATAGAGGTCCGGCGCGCCGGCTTGGGGCCGGCGTTGAACAAGGTCGGCATTTTGAAAACGATATTCGTCCTCAACGGTCCCAACCTCAATGCACTCGGCAAGCGCGAGCCGGGGATCTATGGCGGCAAGACGCTTGCCGCGATCGCCGAGGATTGCAAGGCCGCCGGCGCGGCGCTCGGGCTCGATATCGATTTTCGCCAGTCCAATCATGAGGGCGACCTGGTCGACTGGATCCATGAAGCCGGCGACAAGGCCGCAGGCATCGTCATTAATCCTGGCGCCTACAGCCATACTTCGATTGCCATCCACGACGCCATCCGCGCCGTCGCGCCGCTGCCCGTCGCTGAAGTCCATCTTTCCAACATCCATGCGCGGGAACCCTTCCGCCACGTCTCCATGGTCGCGCCGGTTGCTGTCGGCATGATCTGCGGGTTCGGGCCGCTGGGCTACACGCTCGCGCTGCAAGCGCTGGCGGCACGCCTGTGACCGGCTCCCAAACAGAAGGCTCGAATATGTCGATAAAGAAGAACGGTGTTGACCAGCAGCTGATCCGCGATCTGGCGGGCATACTGAACGACACCAACCTGACCGAGATCGAGGTCGAGCTCGGCGACCTGAAGGTGCGCGTTTCGCGCCAGGCGCAGGCCGTCCATGCGGTGGCCGCTCCGCTTCCGGTCCCTGCCCCGATGGCGGCCGCCCCGGCCCAGCCGGCAGCGGCGGCGATGCCCGCGGCCGCGGCAGATCCCTCCAAGAACGCCGTGCCTTCGCCGATGGTCGGCACAGCCTATCTGGCGCCCTCGCCTGACGCCAAGCCGTTCGTGGAGATCGGCCAGAAGGTCAAGGAAGGTCAGACGCTGCTCATCATCGAAGCGATGAAGACGATGAACCAGATTCCCTCGCCGCGCACCGGAACGGTGACGGCGATCCTGATCGAGGACGCCCAGCCGGTCGAATACGGCATGCCGCTCGTGGTCATCGAGTAGAGCCGGGAACAGCGGAGAGATGTTCCAGAAGATCCTCATCGCCAATCGCGGCGAAATCGCCCTTCGGGTGCTGCGCGCCTGCAAGGAGCTCGGCATCCAGACCGTGGTGGTCCATTCGACGGCCGACTCCGACGCCATGCATGTGCGGCTTGCCGACGAGAGCGTCTGCATCGGCCCACCGCCGTCGCGCGAAAGCTATCTCAACATCCACCAGATCGTCGCCGCCTGCGAGATCACCGGCGCCGACGCGGTGCATCCGGGCTACGGCTTCCTGTCGGAGAACGCCAAGTTCGCCGACATCCTGGCCGCCCACAACATCACCTTCATCGGCCCGTCGGGCGACCATATCCGAATCATGGGCGACAAGATCGAGGCCAAGCGCACGGCAAAGCGCCTCGGCATCCCGGTCGTGCCGGGTTCCGACGGCGCGGTCAGCGACGAGAAGGAAGCAAAACGCATCGCCGCGGAGATCGGCTATCCGGTGATCATCAAGGCGTCAGCCGGCGGCGGCGGCCGCGGCATGAAGGTGGCGCGCGCGGAAGCCGACCTCGAAGTGGCGCTGCATACGGCAAAGTCGGAAGCGGGCGCCGCCTTCGGCGACGACGCCGTCTATATCGAGAAATTTCTGGAAAAACCGCGCCATATCGAAGTGCAGGTGTTCGGCGACGGCGCCGGCCATGGCGTGCATTTCGGCGAGCGCGACTGCTCGCTGCAGCGCCGCCACCAGAAGGTGTGGGAGGAAGCGAACTCTCCCGCCCTCAACACCGAGGAGCGCTCGCGCATCGGCGGCATCTGCGCCAGGGCTATCGCCGATCTCGGCTATTCCGGCGCCGGCACCATCGAATTCCTCTACGAGAACGGCGAGTTCTATTTCATCGAGATGAACACCCGCCTGCAGGTCGAGCATCCGGTGACGGAAGCAATCACCGGCATCGATTTGGTGCATGAGCAGATCCGCGTCGCCTCGGGCGCCGGGCTGTCGGTCAGGCAGGAAGACATCAAGTTCACCGGCCACGCCATCGAGTGCCGCATCAACGCCGAGGACCCGCGCACCTTCACGCCGTCGCCAGGCACGATCACGCATTTCCACACGCCCGGCGGTCTCGGCATTCGCGTCGACTCCGGCGTCTATTCCGGCTACAGGATCCCGCCCTATTACGACAGCCTGATCGGCAAGCTGATCGTGCACGGGCGCAACCGGGTCGAATGCATGATGCGGCTGAGGCGCGCGCTCGACGAATTCGTCGTCGACGGCATCAAGACGACGCTGCCGCTGTTCCGCGACCTGGTCGGCAATGCCGATATCGCCAATGGCGACTATGACATCCACTGGCTCGAGAAATATTTGGCCAAGGAGGATTCAAGCGCGGCGCGCTGAAGCGGATTCCGGCGACGCGCTTTGTGCACTTTTGGGCGACATTCATGAGGGTCTTGCAGTTATAATGCTGGAATGACTCGTCCCTACGCGCCCGGCTATCGCATCCCGACCGACCTTCTGCTGAAGGCTTATGCCTCTGGTGTGTTCCCGATGGCCGAGAGCGCGAATGACCCGGAAGTGTTCTGGGTACGGCCGGAAACGCGCGGCATCATCCCGCTCGACGGTTTCCACACCCCGCGCAGCCTGAAAAAGACGATCCGCAAGCACCCCTTCGATATCCGCTACGATTTCGACTTCGAGGCGACCATCGACGGCTGCGCTGAGAAGCGCGACGAGCGCCGCTCGACCTGGATCAACGCGCCGATCCGCGAAGCCTATGTCGAGCTCAACCGGCTGGGCCACTGCCATTCGGTCGAAGCGTGGCGCGAAGGCCGGTTGGTCGGCGGGCTCTATGGCGTATCGCTCGGGCGCGTGTTCTTCGGCGAAAGCATGTTCGCCAGGGAAACCGACGCCTCGAAGACCTGCCTCTATTATCTCGTCGAGCGGCTGAACGAGCGCCGCTTCGCGCTCCTCGACACACAGTTCACCACCGAGCACCTCAAGCGCTTCGGTGCCATCGACGTGCCGCGCAGCCGCTACGAGAAGATGCTGGCCGAGGCCCTGAAGGGCGAGGCGACGTTTTATCCCTGACGTCAGGGGGGTCAGTCGTCGCTCGATGTCTCGATCGGCGTCTGAGCATGGAACATCATCTTCCAGCCGTCGGCGCGATGGACATAGCCAGTGCTGACGAGAGCTGCATAAGGCTGGCCGTTTTCCCGCGTGGCGCGGGCCTCGTAGGTCAGCATGACGATATCGCTGCCGGGTTCCACCATGCCTTTCAGCTTGATGACGAGGTCGCGCCAGCGATTGGGCTTGCTCGCGGTCTTGGCCAGTTCGGCGTTGGTCATCGCCTGCGCCATCCCTGGGAAGGCTACCAGACATTCTGTGTCGGCATTGGCCGCGAAATAATCGGAATCGCCCGTCCAGAACCCTTTCTCGAGATCGAGCAGTTCTTGCTTGTTGACGGTGATTGGCCACGTCGTGCTCATCGCGGAATCCTCCTGAGCCTGTCGCCCGATTGGAACGGGCAACAGGCGGGCAGGTTCCGAAACGATCAGTTGGTATCCGTGGTGTTGGTCTCGCCCGTGTTGGTGTCGCCAGTGTTCGGGGCCGCGCCGGTGGAGTCGGGCGCAGTTTCGGCCGGTTGCTCCTGCGCCGGCGCCTTCGGCTTGGCGGCATTCGTCTTCGGCTTGGCCGTATCGGCCTTTGTGGCGGTCGGCGGCGGCACGTCCGACTTCTGCTTGCAGCCTTTCAGCCAAATGTCATAGACGGCGTGCTCGACGGCGTTGAGGCCGGGGCTTTCGGCGAACATCCAGCCGGTGAAGATGCGGCGGATCTTGCGGTCCAGCGTGATCTCGTCGACCTCGACGAAGGAATCGGTCTTCGGCTGCTCGGTCTCGGGCCGCGAATAGCAGACGCGCGGCGTCACCTGCAGAGCGCCGAACTGCACCGTCTCGTCGATATAGACGTCGAAGGTGATGATGCGGCCGGTGATCTTGTCGATGCCGGCAAACTCGGCGACCGGGTTGGTGATGCGCTCGGAGACTGGCGGCGCCGCCGGCGTCTGCGGGGCAGCGAGCACCGCCGTCGAAGCGGCCAGAACGGAAGCTGCCGCGAACAATCCCGTCGAGAGTCGACTCATGCAAGGATACCGGTGGTTGCGCCCGGGTGATTCTCTCAATCGCCCAAGGCTAGTCATGGCTGCGATATCAGCAAGCAGCTAAACGCCAATTGTGGCGACAAAGGACCGAAGAGCGCGTTTACGAACCGGGCGTCCAGGCGTCGTAGTCGCCGGTCACCTGCGGGCGGTGCTGGTTGGTCAGGATGGAACCCTGCGGGCGATAGGCGCCGGGCGTCCCGGTCAGGTTCGGCCGGTGCGGCTTCTGCCACTCTCGAGCCTTATAGCTTTCGCTCGAAGGCGGCGTGTCGACGCGGTGATGCATCCAGCCATGCCAGCCCGGCGGGATCTTCGAGGCCTCGGAATAGTCGCGATAGATGACCCAGCGGCGGGTGCGGCCTTCCGAATCGATGCCGCCTTCGTAATAGACGTTGCCGGCCTCGTCCTCGCCGACCTTCTTGCCGAAGCGCCAGGTGTGGAAGCGTGTGCCCAGCGTCTGGCTGTTCCACCAGGTGAAAAACTGCAGCAGGAAAGTCTTCATCCAGATCCTCGTGGCGGCAGCGGCCGCGCCGTTTCCTGCTTATGGCGTCAGGTCATCGCGAAGGCAAGGGCTTTGCCGCGCCCGGCGATGTAAATGCTTCGTGCGCTAAATCGATACACGCGCGGAGATGTCGCCACCTCGGCTTGCCAAGCGCCGCCTGTGTTCCTAAAGCTCGCACGCCCGCAAGGCGGGCGCCCGGCCCGCGCCGGTTGAGGGAGGTGAGGATTGGCCCCAGAACGGTCCACCGGCAATCGGATCGGCGCCGAAGACATTCGCCGGCGCAAGGGCGGCGTGCCGATCGTCTGCCTCACCGCCTATACTTATCCGATAGCACGCATGCTCGATCCACATGTCGACTTGCTTCTGGTCGGCGACAGCGTCGCCATGGTGCTGCATGGCCACGCCACGACGCTCGGTGCCTCGCTCGACATGATGATCACACATGGGCAAGCGGTGATGCGCGGCTCGACCAGGGCTTGTGTCGTCGTCGACATGCCGGCGGGCAGCTACGAGGCCTCGGCGGCGGAGGCCGTTGTCTCGGCCAGACGCATTGTCGGCGAAACCGGCTGCCAGGCGGTGAAGCTCGAGGGCGGCGTCGACATGGCCGCGCAGATCGCGGCAATCGTCGCCGAGGGCATCCCTGTGATGGGCCATATCGGTCTGCAGCCGCAGTCCGTGGAGAAGGACGGCGGCTACAAGATCAAGGGCCGGACCAGGGATAACATTGCCGCGCTTTTTCGCGACGCCGAAGCGGTCGAAAAAGCCGGCGCCTTCTCGGTCGTCATCGAAGGCACGGTGGAGGCGGTGGCCTCCGACCTCACGCGCCATGTCTCGATTCCGACCATCGGCATCGGCGCCAGCGGCGACTGCGACGGCCAGATCCTGGTCATCGACGACATGATCGGCATGACCGTCGATCGCGTTCCGAAATTCGTCAAGGAATACGCAAAGCTGCGCGATACCATTTCGGATGCGGCGTCGCGTTACGCCGCCGAGGTGCGCAGCCGCGCATTTCCGGGACCGGACCACGTCTTCTCGGCGGCATCGGGCAAGGACAAAGCATGAGCGGGCCAATCATTGTCGACAGCGTTGCGGCCCTTCGCGCACAGATCCGCGAATGGCGACAGACCGGCCTCAGGGTCGCCATGGTGCCGACCATGGGCGCCCTCCATGACGGCCACATCTCGCTGGTCAGGACCGCGCTCGAGCGCGCCGAGCGTTGCCTCGTCTCGATCTTCGTCAATCCGGCGCAGTTTGCGCCGACCGAGGACCTGGACAAATATCCGCGCCAACTGGCCCGCGATCTCGACAGGCTGCGGGAGGCAGGCGCACATCTCGCCTTCACGCCGACCGTCGCGGAAATGTATCCGGCCGGCTTTGCCACCAAAATCTCGGTCGGCGGCCCCTCCTCCGGTCTGGAAACAGATTTCAGGCCGGCCTTCTTCGACGGCGTCGCCACGGTGGTGACCAAGCTTTTCCTGCAGGCGGCGCCCGATTGCGCGGTGTTTGGCGAGAAGGACTACCAGCAGCTTTGCGTCGTCAGGCAACTCTGCCGCGATCTCAACCTCCCGGTCGAGATCATCGACGCGCCGACGGTGCGCGACTCGCACGGCCTCGCCATGTCGTCGCGCAACGCCTATCTCAGCGAGGCCGAGCTCGACGTGGCGCGCAAGCTGAATGCGGTTCTGCGCCAAACCGCGGCGGAACTCGCCTCGGGGGCCAATGAGACCAGTTCCACGAGCGCTGCCACGGATGCGCTCGTGAGGGCAGGCTTTCGAAAGGTCGATTACGTCGCCGCGCGCGAGGCGGTCACGCTCGCCCCGTGGCGGCGCGACCGCGACGGCCGGCTGCTCGCGGCGGTCTGGCTCGGCACGACCAGGCTGATCGACAACGTGGAGATTCCCCGCGCCTAATCGCGTTCTTTCGATCGATCACTCCTCCGACGGCATGTGCAGATACATCGACTGGATGCCGACGCGGCCCGGCCCGGTGAAACGGTTGACGACGAAGTTGACATTGGCGCCGAAGAAGCCGCTGGAGAGACGATCGATCCGGGTCTCCATCTTGACCGAGGCATCCTTGAACAGCCAGCCGCCGGGCTCGACATCGATGGTCTCGCCGGCGGCAAGCACCTTCTCGAAGACATTGCCGTAACCGTGCAGCCAGACGATGCCGTCGCCGGTTTCGCCGCGGAAGCGATCGATGAAGAAGCCGCTCTGGCCGAAGAGCATCGTCGCCAGTCCGCGCACGCGCTCGAAGGTATAGTCGACGCTGGCAGTGGCGGCGAGAAACTGGTGTTCGCGCACCTGGATCTCCTCGCCGCGGTGAAGGTGGATCGGCACGATATGGCCCGGGCCGTCGCGGCTGAAGGCAATGACGCCCGGGCCCGATGCCTCGGTGACGAAGACCTGCATGCCGGCCATCATGCGCTTCAGCGCGCCGCGCAGCGATTTCAGCCCGATGGTGACGGTCGAATGCTTCCAGAGCAGGATGTGGTGCTCGAAATAGACCGGCATCCTGCTCACGTCGACCGAAAGCACGGGCACCAGTTCTCCGGCGACGTGATAGGTCACGCCGCCGAAAGTCTCATCCGACACCTCGGTCGGCATCAGTTCCGGCAAGCTTTGCATGGAAGTCCCCCTCGGCGAGCGGCGCACCTGCCTTGTGGCGAGTGCTTGCGCCGCGGGGACAGCCTTGATCGCGCCGATCGGCGCAATCAAATCAAAACCGCGCGATGTTTGGCTACCCTCGGGGCTACCCCAGCCGCTTCTCAAGGATGAGCGCGGGTATTCCCGAACCGCCGCCGCAATCGGCGGTCCTGCCGGCAGGCCGGAAGCCGTTCGCCTCGTAGAAGGCGACCGCCGGAGCATTCGCCTCTTCCACCTCCAGGCGCAGCGTGCGCGCTTCCGGGAAGCTGGCCTCGATCTCGTCGAGCAGCGACTGGCCGACCCCCTGCCGCTGACAATCCGGATGCACGTAGAGCTGGTTCAGCAGAACGATCTTCGGGTCCGTGGTGGCGGAAGCGAAAGCCATGCCGCCGATGCGCTTGCCGTCGTCGGCCACCAGGAATTCCGAACTGGGGCGCGTCAGCCGCGATCTCAGCGAGGCGATCGAATGCCAGTCGTCGGAGATTTCGGTGACTCGGCCAGCGCCGTAGATGGCATCGTAGGTTGCGTGCCAGGTCTCGACGAGCAACGCACGGACGGCGGCGAGATCGCGTTCGCTCGCCGTCCGCACGAACATGCTAGCCCTCGATGCCGAGCTTGGCCTTGACCAGCTCGTTGACCGCCTGCGGGTTTGCCTTGCCGCCGGTCGCCTTCATCACCTGGCCAACGAACCAGCCGGCCATGGTCGGCTTGGCGCGCGCCTGCTCGGCCTTGTCCGGGTTTGCGGCGATAACCTCGTCGACCGCCTTCTCGATGGCGCCGGTGTCGGTGACCTGCTTCATGCCGCGGCTCTCGACGAGCTGGCGCGGATCGCCGCCCTCGTTCCAGACGATCTCGAACAGATCCTTGGCGATCTTGCCGGAGATCGTGCCTTCCTTGATCAGGTCGATGACGGCACCGAGCTGATCGGGAGAAACTGGAGCATTTTCAATATCTTTGCCCGCCTTGTTGAGCGCTCCCAACAGGTCGTTGATGACCCAGTTGGCGGCAAGCTTGCCGTCGCGTCCGGCCGCCACCTTCTCGAAATAGTCGGCGATCGGCTTTTCCGACACCAGCACCGAGGCGTCATAGGTCGACAGGCCCAGCGAGCCGATCAGCCGCGCCTTCTTGTCGTCGGGCAGTTCCGGCAGATGCTGCGCCAAATCATCGACATAGGCCTGGTCGAATTCCAGCGGCAGAAGGTCCGGATCCGGGAAGTAGCGGTAGTCATGCGCCTCCTCCTTGGAGCGCATCGAGCGCGTCTCGCCCTTGATCGGGTCGAACAGGCGCGTCTCCTGCTCGATCGCGCCGCCGTCTTCCAGGATGGCGATCTGCCGGCGTGCCTCGGACTCGATGGCCTGGCCGATGAAGCGGATCGAGTTGACGTTCTTGATCTCGCAGCGCGTGCCGAAGGCGCCGCCCGGACGGCGCACCGAGACGTTGACGTCGGCGCGCAGGGAGCCCTCGTCCATGTTGCCGTCGCAGGTGCCGAGATAGCGCATGATGGTGCGCAGCTTGCTGACATAGGCCTTGGCCTCGTCGGCAGAGCGCATGTCAGGCTTGGAGACTATCTCCATCAGCGCCACGCCGGAGCGGTTGAGGTCGACATGGGACATGGTCGGATGCTGGTCGTGCATCGACTTGCCGGCATCCTGTTCCAGATGCAGGCGCTCGATGCCGACCTCGATGTCCTCGAACTCGCCCTGCCGGTCCGGACCGACCGAGACAATCACCTTGCCCTCGCCGACGATCGGCTGCTTGTACTGCGAGATCTGGTAGCCCTGCGGCAGATCCGGATAGAAGTAGTTCTTCCGGTCGAAGACCGACTTGTGGTTGATCGTGGCCTTCAGCCCGAGCCCGGTGCGGATCGCCTGCTTGACGCATTCCTCGTTGATCACCGGCAGCATGCCGGGCATCGCCGCATCGACCAGGCTGACATTGGCGTTGGGCGACGCGCCGAAAGAGGTCGAGGCACCGGAGAAGAGCTTTGCCTCGGACGTCACTTGCGCATGCACTTCGAGCCCGATGATGATTTCCCAGTCGCCGGTGGCGCCGGAGATCAGGCGTTTCGGGTCGGGCGTGCGGGTATCGATGATGCTCATGGCAATCCAGATGCTGGTTGGTCGAATTCCCACGCTCCGGCGGCGCAGGATGTCAACCGTTCGCTAGATCAATCGGCTCGGGCTGGCAAGGGAGTCCATCTGTTGACCGAGATCAATGCATGTGCCTGCCGCCTTGGACGAGATTGCCGGAAAAGGCAGGAGCGTGACCGAAATGAATTTTCTGGACTATCTGCTTCCGATCGACGTCAAGACCTCGCTGATGGGGCGAATGATGCAGAAGATGGGCGTTGAGCGGCAACTCAAAATCATTCCGGACCAAGTCGCCGTCATCAATCGAGCCGTCGACCGCTGCCGTTCCTGCGGGCATCAGGCCGAATGCTCGACCTGGCTCGACAGCCACGAACAAGCCGACGCCCCGCCGGAATATTGTCGCAACGCCGACCTCATCGCGCGCCTCCAGCACGCGGCCGGCCATCGCTAGGAAGAACGAGCAGGCGGGCTGCGGCTATGCCGTAGCGATATAGGCCCGGATCTCCTCGGCCTCGCGCTCCACATCCTCGATGCGGCGCTTGACCACGTCGCCGATCGACACGATCCCGTCGAGCATGCCGTTCTTCTCCACCGGCAGATGGCGGAAGCGACCCTTCGTCATGATCTCCATGACCTCGTTGACCGTGTGGTTCTCGTTGCAGATCTTGACCTTCGGCGTCATGGCCGAACGCACCGGAATATCGAGCGCGGCCGCGCCCTCCCTGGCCAACACCCGCACGATGTCGCGCTCGGAGAGGATGCCGACGATCTTGCGGTCGCCGTTGGTGATGACAAGCGCGCCGACCCTGTGCTCGGTCAGAATCCGGATGGCTTCGCTCAGCTTTTCGTTGGGCCCGAGCGTGAACACGTCATGGCCCTTGTTTTCAAGAATTGCCTTAACCGTCATGGCGTCCTCCTCAGCCTTGCTCGCCGGCTCCTGCCGTACCGGTCCCAGCGCCCTACGGAAGACGCTGGGCTGCCTAAAGCGCGTCGCGGCGCGCTTTAGGTTCTGTATTTTGATGCATGTCGTTCTCCCAAAACCGCTAGGCACTTTTGGGCGACACGCATGGCAACATCGTGCGCCGTGATTGGTTGCATTTCAAGTATGATGCCGGGCTACTCGGCAGGCATGGGGCGGTCGAAAAAGCGCAGGCCGAAAAAGCCGGCGACAAAACCGCCGATATGGGCTTCCCAGGCGATCTGGCCATCGATACCCGGCGCGAAGCCGAGCAGGCCGGTGGCGAGGTTGATCACCATCCATACGCCGAGAAATGTCATGACGCCGCGCGAGCGCAGCACGATCGCGATCGGCAACGGCTGGCCGGCGAAGGCCGCCCTGCCGGACGAGCGGTCGATGCGGAAGCCGTAGCGCGCCGCCGCCCCCATCATGCCCGAGATCGCGCCCGAAGCGCCGACCAGCGGCATCTCGCCGAGCGGGTGGAGCGCCCAGAACAAGGCCACGGATGCGAGTCCCGTTGCCGCGAAGAACAGGGCGAAACGCAGCGCACCGAAACGGTTTGCCAGCGGCGAGCCGAAAGCCGCAAGCCACACCATGTTGATCAGCAGATGCGCCGCGCCGCCATGCAGGAAGGCATAGGTGAAAGGGCTAGAAAAGGCATAAAAATCAAGGTCGTAGCGGCCGGAATAGCGAATCGGGACGAAGGCCGTGCGAACGAGCAGGGCAAAGTCCTGGTCGTCGGTGAGCAAATAAACCCGCACCAGATGGACGGTGACGCAAATCCCGATCACCGCCAGCACCACCGGCGGCAGGTTGAAGACCGGCTCGCGGCGCGGCTCAGGTGCCTCGTCCGGCTGCGGTTCAGTTTCTGTGGGGCTTTCCGGTTCTCTCATGCGCCCTTGCGGTTTGCTGAAGACTCGAGTTTCGCGCGAGCATGTAGTTCACGCTCGATCGAATCACAAACCGCGAATCGCCACAGCCCCGAATCGGATAGGCGCGAATCAAAAAGAAAGCCGTCCAGGGTTCCCCTGAACGGCCGGTCGAGTCCCCTGCTCCCCGTAAACTCGTGACTGAAGTGCTGCCGATCGTTGCGAAACGACCGTTTTGGAGTGGTTTTCGATGTGCCACAGCCCCTGCCGACGCGCAATGTAAACCACTTGTTAACCTTAACGACCCCGACCCGTGCACAAACGTTAACGATACTGGCACGCATCCTGCTCCGCACCGCATGAAGGTCATCGGAGGGCGCCCTGTCTGTTCGCCGATGGGACAACAAAAAAGACAGATTGCGCGGAGCGGAATGCAAATGAATCAGAACGGATCAATCACGCTGTTCCAATATTGGAACCAGCTGCGTGATGGCCGCCCTGCCCCGAAACGCTCGGAAGTCGAGCCGGCGGACATCAAGACGCTTTTGGCGGACACGTTCATCCTGGAGCGCGATACTCGCGGCGAAGCCGTATTCCGGCTGGCCGGCACAAGGCTCTGCGCCTGTTACGGGCGCGAGCTCAAGGGCTTCTCCTTCCCTTCGCTCTGGCGCGAGAGGGACCAGCGGCTGGTGTCGCGGCTGATCCACGGCGTCTTCGACCAGAAATCGGTGCTGCTGATGAACTATGAGGGCTTCAGCCGGAACGGCCGTGCCAACAAGTTCGAACTGTTGGCGCTGCCGCTCGACGGCGGCGTCGAGAACCCGCGCTGCCTCGGCATCATCAGCGCCGTGGAAAGACCGTTCTGGCTGGGCGCCGATCCGCTCGGCGATGCGCTCATCGATGCGATCCGGGTCATCGATCCCGACAAGGAACCGATGTTCCTGAAGAACCGGCCCGCGATCGACGTTCCTTCGCTGGTGCCGACGGAATTCGACGCGCCGGAGACCATATCGGCACTCGGCCGCGTGCGCCGGATCCGGCACCTCGTTGTCTTCGACGGCGGGCGCAACGAGTGAGGTAAATTTCGGGGTAATTTTGCCCCGATCGGACCTGACTTTTTGCGCCCGAGCGGGCTCCGACCCGAAGCCATTTGCGGCCGATTTTTCCCCTTTGTTAACCTGGTTTGCTGTAGCTTTTCCGGTGAAATTCCTCGCATCGTCGCGCGGAATGCCAACGGGGTGTAGCCAGTCATGAGGTCAGCGGCGGAATACGCGCCGTCCCGAGCGGAGCGGCGCAATTTTCAGCGCGTCCGGGTCAAGATCTACGGGCGCTTCATGCTGGAGGATCGCACCGAGCATCCGTGCCAGGTGATCGACATGTCGCCCGGCAATGTCGCCCTGCGCACCGACCGCGTCGGCGCGCCGGGTGAAAAGGTCATCGCCTACATCGACCATATCGGCCGCATCGAAGGCATCGTGACGCGGACCTCGCAGGACGGTTTCGCAATGACCGTCATCGCTTCCGAACGCAAGAAGGACAAGCTTGCCGCGCAGCTTACCTGGCTTGCCAACAAGCATGAGCTGGACCTGCCGGAAGACCGCCGCCACGAGCGTGTCGCGCCGCGCAATCCGCTGAGCGTGCTGCAGCTCACCGACGGGCGCCAGTATCAGTGCCGCATCATCGACCTGTCGCTCTCCGGCGCGGCGATCGAGATCGATGTGAAGCCGGCGATCGGCGTGCAGGTCATGCTGGGAACGATGCGCGGCCAGGTGGTGCGCCATTTCGAGGACGGCGTCGCCATCGAATTCGCCGTCATTCAGCGGCCGGAAACATTGGACCAGGAATTCAACACGCCGCGGTCCTGACCGTCGCCACATTCGAAGCAAGGACCAGCCGGCCGTCAGCGGCCGGTTTTTTACTGACCGGGTCGGCGTCCTTTCGCAGCCAGGCGGCATGGCGAAACGCCAGGAAAAGCGGGGCAGCGCCGGACCAAATCTCACCATTTCCCAGATCGAAATAGTTCAAATTTTATATTTATTCTACGGGCGTTTTACTCAATAACTACTACGCGTTTTTGCGTCAAATAAATCCCAACGTGGCACAGTCTCCATCAAACGGGGAGACTACCACAATGAAAATGATGAGGGGCAAGCTGTTGCTCTTGGCAATGGCGATGCAGCTTTCCGCCTGGGGAGCGGCAAGCGCGGGACCGGTGTTCATGCATACGGGCGGACGGACCACCCAGCCGGTCGGCCACTATGAATTCTGTCAGCGCATTGCGGTCGAATGCAACGAGAAGACGCCGAAAGGGTCACCGGTCGAGCTGACGCGCAAGCTGTGGGCGACGATGATCACCATCAACAATGCGGTGAACACCCGCGTCAAACCGCGCACCGACATGGAGATCTACGGGGTCGAGGAATACTGGGCCTACCCCGACAACGGCTTTGGCGACTGCGAGGACTATGCGCTGGAGAAGCGACGCGAGCTGATGGTCGCCGGTGTCCCCGCCGGCGACCTGCTGATGACGGTGGTGCGCCAGCCGAACGGCGACGGCCATGCAGTGCTGACGGTGCGCACCAGCCTCGGCGAGTTCATCCTCGACAATCTCGAGCCGAAAGTGCTCGCCTGGAACGACACGGTCTACACCTACCTCAAACGCCAATCGACCGAGAATTCCGGCGTTTGGGTTTCGATCAACGACGGCCGCGAGGACGCGGTCGCCAGCGTCCGCTAGGGCGCAACCCAAAAACCCGGTCGAGTCCCCACCCTCCCCGTCCCCAACGACCGGGTTTTAGGAGCCGGCCCTGTCCCCGGGCCGGCTCCGCCTTTTCAGGCTGGAAGCGCCCACTTCGATCGCTCGCTGGCAGGCCTTCCTGATCGGGGCAGATGGGCGCAATATGGCTCGTTCATCGCGGATAGAAGGCGATGCTGGAAATCCCTGACGATCGCTGCGAGCGCCACCTGCTTTTCAAGGCCATAGACGACGCCTTCAAGGCGGGCGACTTCGAGGCACTCGGCAAGGCGCTGGGTGGCTCCGCGCGCTGGTTCGACGAGAGGATGCCGTTCGAGCTCGGCCTTGGCCATCCGCTGGAATACGCGATCTACTGGAGCCCGATCGCTCTCATCGCAACCTTGCTCGATGCCGGCTCGAACCCAAACTATGAGGATCATGCCGGTTTTCCTTCGATCATCGCGGCGCTGTCGACCGAGCGGCCGGACCGGCTGGAGATCGTCCGGATCCTTGTCGAGCATGGCGCCGATCCGAACATGCGCGGCGTGAACGACTGGACCCCACTGCACTATGCCGTGTCGCGGCGCGACGCCGAGGCGGTCCGCCTGCTGCTGGCATCGGGCGGGGATCCGTCGCTCCGAACCAGCATCGACGACTACGAGACAGCCCTCGAGGGCGCGGAGCAAGCCGGCTTTGAGGCGGGGGCGTCGCTGCTGCTCGACGCGCTATCCCGGCGCGGCTAAGTCGACGGCAAGCTGTGGCGCGCAGCGCCAGCCCCACATCGGTCTCAGGCCTCCGTCAATCCGGCCTTGAAGCGCTTGCCGTTGGCGACATAATGCGCGGCCGAGACGCGCAACCTGGCGATTGCCGCGTCGTCCAGCGCCCGTATCACCTTGGCGGGCGAGCCGACGATCAGCGAATTGTCCGGGAAGCTCTTGTTTTCCGTCACCAGGGCTCCGGCGCCGACAAGCGAATTCTTGCCTATCTTCGCGCCGTTGAGCACGATGGCGCCCATGCCGATCAGGCTGTTATCGCCGATCATGCAGCCATGCAGCAGGGCCCGATGACCAATCGTGCAGCCTTGCCCGATGGTGAGCGGAAAGCCAGGATCGGTGTGCATGACCGTATGTTCCTGCACATTCGTGTCGGCGCCGATAATGATCGGCTCGTTGTCGCCGCGGATGACGACGCCGAACCAGAAGCCGGCATTGCGGCCTATCCTGATATCGCCGATCAGCGTGGCGTCGGGCGCCACCCAATTGGTTTCGGCATCCTCGAACTGAGGCGCTTTCCCATCGATCGCATAGATCGGCATTTTTTTGTCTCCGATTCGTCTCAAGCCAAGAATTCGGCCGAGCCTAGGAGACCGGTCGCCCAAGACGCAATGGTGATCAGCACGACGCCGAGTGCCAGTGCCCAGGCCATAGCCGTGCAGCCGCACGAAAGCAGCGCCATCGTGCCGATGCGCCCCTCGCGCCTGGCGGCGAGCGCATCGTTGGTCAGCATGAACGGCCCGGCGCAGGCGGTCGCCGCAAGCGAACGCAGGATGTGGGCGGGCGATACATAGGGTTCGGCGAAGGCAAGTTGGCGGCCGCAGATAATCTCCATGGCCGAGCCAGCAAGGCCGCAGGCCGTCAGGCCGACTGCAAAAGCGTAGAGAGGGAGCAACACGGGATCCATCTTTACCAACCGTTTACCATGAGACCGCACAGTCGTGCCGACGCGCTGCAAGAGCCGTGCCGCGCGAGCTGTGCCACCTGAGGACAGGTGAGCGGATCGGGGATCGCGATGAGAGAGGCAGCAGCCGCCGAGGAATTCGAAGTCGTCGACTCGACCTTGATGAAGCGGGTGTTCTACGCCTTCGCAGCGCTGGCCCTGCTTTCAGTGGCAACCAGCGTCGGCGGCAAATGGCTGGGCCGGTCGATTGCCATGGCCGGCTACACCGACGACACGACGGTGCGCCATGCCGTCATCGGCAACAATGTGATCAGCGTGCCCGCCAACTTCATCCGTTTCGATCAGGCCAGGCGCGACAGCATCGCCTCACGCCTCGACCTTTATCTGCGCTATCCCGAAATGGACGGCTACAGCACCGCGGCGCGCGACGACTTCAACCACGCGACAGTCAAGAAGATCATCTTCCTGTCGTTCGAGCCGCGGATGATGTCGCGCGACATGAGCGGCCGCTTCACGCCGATCTACAGCGCCTTGATCGTCAAGCCCGGCAGGCCAGGTCCGGGCGGCACGACGCTTTATGGTTTCACGGAGAAATCGGGCTATCTCAACGAGGTGCTGGCGGTTGCCGACCGGCCGGGCAAGGACCCGTTCGTCGCCCGTTGCCTGAGCGGGCCGAGCGCCGAGGAATCACTGGCGCCCTGCGAGCGCGATATCCAGGTCGGCGATGATCTCAGCCTCACCTACCGTTTTCCGCGCGAGCTTCTCGGGAACTGGCAGGCGCTCGACGCCGCGATCGCCGCCAAGGTGGCCGGCATCCTGAAGACGGGACATTGAAACGCGGCGCCGTGCGCGCCGCCAACGGCTTGCGTGGCTCAACGCCTCGGCACGATGGCGCCAAGATACGGTCTGGCATCGTGCCGACAAGGCGCGCTATTGGTCATGCATGACGCCAGCCTATCTCGCTTTCGATTCCGCCAGCCGCCGACTTCGGCTCGACCCGCATGAGCCGGCCTTCGTGCAGAATCCGTATGAGGCCTATGCCTTTGTGCATGGCGCCTCGAACGCATTCTTCTGGGAAGACTACGGCTTCTGGTGCTTTGGCGGCTTCGACGACGTCAACCGCCTGCTGCGCGACCGCCGTTTCGGCCGCCAGAACCCGGCCAGCATTCCCGATAGCCGCGGCATCGGCGACGACCGCTCGCATCTGACCGCTTTCGACGCGATCGAGGCGAATTCCATGCTGGAGCTCGAGCCGCCGGTGCACACGAGGCTGCGGACGCTGGTCAATCGCGCCTTCGTCTCGCGCCAGGTCGAGCGGCTTCGGCCGCGCATCGAGGCCCTGGCGAATGAGCTGATCGACCGTTTTGCGCCGGGCGGCGTCGACCTTCTGCCCACCTACGCCTCGCCATTGCCCATCACCATCATCGCCGAAATGCTCGGCGTTCCGGTCGAGATGGGGCCGCAACTGCTCGACTGGTCGCATCAGATGGTCGCCATGTACATGCATGGCCGCACGCGTGAGACAGAGGAGACGGCGAACCGCGCAGCGCGTGATTTTTCGGACTTCCTGCGCGGCTATATCACGGAGCGGCGCAGGAAGCCCGGCGACGATCTGCTTTCGCTGCTGATCGAAGCCCAGGACAACGGCCAGAAACTCTCCGAGGACGAACTGGTTTCCTCGGCGATCCTTTTGCTCAACGCCGGCCATGAGGCGACCGTGCATCAGGCCGGCAATGCGGTGCGCACGATCCTGGCGCAGGGTGGCGATCCGCGCCGCTTCTTCGAAACGCCGGAAGCAAACGCCGCGACGGTCGAGGAATGCCTGCGCTATGATGCGCCGCTGCACATGTTCCTCCGTTATGCCTATGAGGAAATCGAAGTGGCGCCGGGCATTTTGGTCAAGCCCGGCGAGATGGTGGCGCTGCTGCTCGGCATGGCCAATCATGACCCCTTGGCGTTTGTCGAACCCGAGACGTTCAATCCGACCCGCACCGATCAGAAGAACGTCTCCTTCGGCGCCGGCATCCATTTCTGCATCGGCGCACCGCTGGCGCGGCTCGAGCTGCAGGTGTCGCTGAAAACACTGTTCGATCGGCTGCCAAGGCTGCGGCTGGCTGAGGAGCCACGCTTTCGCGACAGCTATCATTTCCATGGATTGGAGAGGCTTGCGGTCGCGTTTTGAGCTGAAGCCGTCCGAACTTCGTCATCCTTGGGCGAAAGCGACGCGAAGCGGAGCGAAGACCCAAGGATCCATGCCGTGACCTTGGCCGTATGGTGCAGCGGAGCAGAATTCTGCACCGTTGCGACGCCTTAACGTCACGGCAGGATCCTCGGGTCTGCGCTGCGTCGCTACGCTCCTTGCTCAGCCCGTGGATGACGAAATGATAAGCGACTCGACAGCCCGAACATGCCGAGGCACGGTAGCCGGAAGCCCGTTCAAAGCTTGATCACATATTCCTTGCGCGTCGTCTCGAGCACCTCCCAGGTGCCCTTGAAGCCCGGCCTCAGCACGAAACTGTCGCCGGCCTTGACCGTGCGCGCCTCGCCGCCGTCTTCGGCGATCACCGAGACCCCCGCCAGGATGTGGCAGAACTCCCATTCGTCGTAGACGATGCGCCACTTGCCGGGCGTCGCTTCCCAGATGCCGGCATAGAGGCCGCCATCGCGCTCCTCGATATTCCAGGTGCGGAATTTCGGATCGCCGGAGATGATGCGGTCCGGGGCCGGCGCGCCGGCCTCCGGTTCCACGCTTTCGATATTTACGGCAAGGAAGGCCGACATCAAATCAGACCTTGCTCAGCGCCTGTTCCAGATCGGCGACGATGTCATTGACGTCCTCGATGCCGACCGACAGCCGGACCGTATCCGGTCCTGCGCCGGCCTTGATCTTCTGCTCGTCGGAAAGCTGGCGGTGCGTGGTCGAGGCCGGATGGATGACCAGCGACTTGGTGTCTCCGACATTGGCAAGGTGCGAGAAGAGCTCCAGCGCCTCCACGAATTTCACGCCGGCCTCATAGCCGCCCTTGAGGCCGAAGGTGAACACGGCGCCGGCGCCCTGCGGCGAGTATTTCTTCTGCA
Source organism: Mesorhizobium album (assembly GCF_033977205.1). Taxonomy (NCBI): domain Bacteria; kingdom Pseudomonadati; phylum Pseudomonadota; class Alphaproteobacteria; order Hyphomicrobiales; family Phyllobacteriaceae; genus Mesorhizobium; species Mesorhizobium album. The sequence continues at coordinate 35,318 of NZ_JAVIIW010000026.1, forward strand.
GCGCATTGTTCTTGTCGCTCGGCAGTCCGGGATAGTTCACCCACGCGACTTTCGGATGGTTCGAAAGCCAGGCGGCGACGCTCACCGCGTTGTCGCAATGGCGCTGCATGCGCAGCGGCAGCGTTTCGAGGCCGGTAAGAATCAGGAAGGCGTTGAAGGGCGAGATCGCCGGGCCGAGGTCGCGCAGACCGAGCACGCGGGCGGCAATGGCGAAGGCGAAGTTGCCGAAGGTCTCGTGCAGGACGAGGCCGCCATATTCGGGGCGCGGCTCGGACAGCATCGGATATTTGCCCGACTTCGACCAGTCGAAAGTGCCGCCGTCGATGATGGCGCCGCCGATCGAATTGCCGTGGCCGCCGATGAACTTGGTCAGCGAATGCACCACGATGTCTGCGCCATGCTCGATCGGTCGCACCAGATAGGGCGAGGCCAGCGTGTTGTCGACGATCAACGGCAGGCCGTGCCTGCGGGCAATATCGCCGATCTTCTCGATGTCGACGAAGATGCCGCCCGGATTGGCGAGGCTCTCGATGAAGATCGCCTTGGTCTTGTCGTCGATCTGGCTTTCGAAGGTCGACGGGTCATTGGTGTCGGCCCAGCGCACCTCCCAGCCATAATTCTTGAAGGCATGGCCGAATTGGTTGATGGAGCCGCCATAAAGCTTTGTGGCAGATACGAAATTGTCACCCGGCTGCATCAGATTGTGGAAGACGATCACCTGCGCGGCGTGGCCGGAAGCGACGGCGAGCCCCGCGGTGCCGCCCTCGAGCGCCGCAAGGCGTTCTTCCAGAACCGCCTGCGTCGGGTTCATGATGCGGGTGTAGATGTTGCCGAAGGCCTTCAGCCCGAACAGCGAGGCGGCATGGTCGGCGTCATCGAAGACATAGGAGGTGGTCTGGTAGATCGGCGTGGCGCGCGCGCCCGTCGCCGGATCCGGCTTGGCGCCGGCATGAACGGCGAGCGTGTTGAAACCGGGCGTACGGGTCACGGAAACCTCCCTCTTGGTGATCCAGCGAAAATCGCCGGGCATTCTTGGCGAAGCCCGGCTGGGAATGCAAAGAAGAAAATACCTTTCGGCAAGCGATTTGCGGCGAACGTCGGGAAAAATCCATTTCTTCCCGGAATAATTTTGCGCGGTTGATAGCCCGCCTATTTCTGCCGGATGCCGAAACTCTGAAAACCCTGTCGCATCAAGGGTTTTTTCGACGACAGCACGCCGGAATTGACGCCGGTCCAGCCGATTTCGCCGGACAGCTTGCCGTATTCGATCTTCGGGCAGCGGTTCATCACCACCTTGATGCCGGCGGCCTCGGCACGCGCGGCCGCCTCGTCATGGCGCACGCCGAGCTGCATCCACAGCACCTTGGGCAGCGGATCGAGCTTCAGCACCTGGTCGATGATGCCCGGCACTGCCGCCGAGCCGCGAAAAATGTCGACCATGTCGACCGGATGCGGCAGGTCGGCCAGGCTGGCATAGACCGTCTGTCCAAGGATCTGCTTGCCGGCATGACCGGGATTGATCGGCAACACCGAAAAGCCCTTGGCCAGCAGGTATTTCAGCACGAAATAGCTCGGCCGCACGTCGTTTGGCGAGGCGCCGACCATCGCAATCGTCTTCACCGAGTTCAGGATGCCGGCGATGTAAGTGTTGTCATACGTGTCGTGATTCATGGATCGTCCTCATACAGCGCTTCGGCGAGAAAGGCAGCCGGATCGCTGCAGAAGTCGCGCATCATGCGAAAATGATCGGTGTCGTGAAAATCCGTCGGATCGAGGCCAAAGCGGCTGATGCGGAACAGCCGCGCATTCGGACAGGCCATCAGCAGCGGCGAATGCGTCGCCATGATCACCTGGGCGGTGCCGGAGCGCTCCATGCGCTGAAGCAGTTTCAGTAATTCGATCTGGCGCGTCGGCGAAAGCGCACTTTCGGGCTCGTCGAGGATGTATATGCCTTGCCGGCGGCACCGCTCCTCGAAGAAGCGGATGAAACCTTCGCCATGCGACCATGACAGGAAATCGGGTGGTGCCGCGCCAGCGTCAAGCGCAGCTCGATCGAGGTAGCGCGCGACTGAATAGAAGGACTCGGCGCGAAAGAACCAGCCCGCGGTAACCTTCGGCAGCCAATGGCCGCGCAAAGCCGCCGCGAGCGCTGCGCCGCTCTTGTCGATGGCGCCGGAGTGGTCGACAGGCATATAGCCTTTACCGCCGCCGGCCTCGTCATAGCCGGCCAGCGCGCCTATGGCCTCGAGCAGTGTCGATTTGCCGGTGCCGTTCTCGCCGACGATGATGGTGATGGCCGATGTAAATTCGAACTCGAATTCGCGATCCCGAAAGATCTGCAGGCTCCAAGGATATTTTTCCCAGTTCGCAACGCGCGACGGCTCAAGCAGGATGCGCTTGAGATAAGGCGCCTTCAGCCGCGTCAGTTGCTTGCGGGCAGCCAAATTACACCTTCAGATTGGAAAAGCGCGGCGGCATCCTGGGACCCGCTATTCGTCGGTCCATTCCGGCTTGCGCTTGCCGATAAAGGCGCCGATGCCTTCCTCGGCGTCGCGCGCCAGCATGTTTTTCACCATCACGCGGCCGGTATAGGCATAGGCGTCGGCCAGCCCCATCTCGGCCTGGGCGTAGAAGGCTTCCTTGCCGGTCTTGACCACCAAAGACGATTTGGAAGCAATGGTTTGCGCGTATTTGTTGACAACCTGATTCAAATATTCGCGCGGCACGATGCGGTTGATGAGGCCAAATTCCCTGGCCGTCGCCGCGTCGATCGTCTCGCCGGTGAGCAGCATTTCCATAGCCTGTTTGCGCGAGACGTTGCGCGACAGCGCCACCATCGGTGTCGAGCAGAAGAGGCCGATATTGACGCCCGGCGTGCAGAAGGTCGCCTCATGCGAGGCAATGGCGAGATCGCAGCTCGCGACAAGCTGCAGGCCGGCGGCGGTCGCCAGGCCATCGACCTCGGCGATCACCGGCTTCGGGTGACGCACGATTGTCTGCATCAGGTTCGCGCAGGCGGCGAAGGTCTGTTCGAAGAAGGCGCGACCGCGATCCGGTTCGGCGCGATGCGCCGTCATTTCCTTGAGGTCATGCCCGGCGCAGAACACCTTGCCGGACGCCGCCAGGATGATGACGCGCACGGACTTGTCGGCCTTCACACGATCGAACTCCGCCTGCAGGGCCGCCATTATCGCCAGAGAGAGCGCGTTGGCGGGCGGGCTGGCAAGCGTCAGGCGCAGCACACCCATGTCCTGGGTGGCAAGAACGGGGCCGTCGGCGACAGCCGGCTTGATGGCGACAACTTCAGCCACTTTCTAAACCTCTCGGGTCAGCGCTCGCGGTTCATGGAGCAACAGAACTAGCATGCTGCCGATTGAAGAACAGCTGCGAGACGTGTTTTCTCCGTGGCACCGTTTGGTCCAGGCGCCGCGCCTGGAACTTCCCCCGTATATAGGAATCGCGCATGGCCGCTCAAAGCAATCTCAAGCCGGTGCTGACAGCAGCGGAAGTCAATGCGCTGATGGCAAGCGTCTATCCGCAGCTCAACGACCAGTTCTCTTTCTACGAAGCGCTTGAAGTGTTTCCGGGCGGCTGCACGGTTCGGCTCAACGCCGACGAGCGGCATCTGCGCCCGGGCGGCACGGTCTCGGGTCCTTCACTGTTCACGCTGGCCGACATCGGCGGCTATGTCTGCGTGCTCAGCCACGCCGGGCCAGACGCGCTTTCGGTGACCACCAATCTCAACATCAACTTCATGCGCAAGGCCGAAGCCGGGCCGATCGACGGCCATTGCCGCATCCTCAAGCTCGGAAAGAGCCTGATGGTCTTCGACATCGACATCGTCGCCGGCCCGGACAGGCACACCGTGGCGCACGCGACCGGCACCTATTCGATCCCACCGAAGCGTTAGCTAAATTTATCTACCCGCCGACGACCCCATAATCTGCAAGACCGTCTCGCGGATAAGTTGGCGCAAGTTTGCAGGCTTGTCGAGGTGGCTGGCGATGAGCAGTCCGTCGCCGGCGACCGTCAGGATGTCGGCGGCGGTTTCCGGATCGGGATTGCCGTCGGCGGCGAGCAGACTGCACAGGAGGTCATGCTTCCAACTCCTGTGCTCGCCGATCGCCTGCCTCACCGGATGGCCCGGGTCCGGATATTCGGCGGCCGCATTGAGAAACGGGCAGCCGCGATAGCCAGGTTGAGCGGCGGCATCCGCAACAAGGTCGAAGATAGCCAGGATCATGGCCCGAGCCGGCCGCTTTCCGATCCTGTCGATCGCGGCCCGCCCTAGCCGGCTTTGGTTCTGGACATAGGCACGGACGAGCTCGTCCTTGGCCGGAAAGTACTTGTAGAACGTGGCCTTCGCCACGCCGGCCTCCGCGATGATCCGATCTATGCCGACTGTGTGCACGCCCTCGGCATAGAAGAGCGTCGTCGCCGTATCCAGAATGCGGTTGCGCGCGGAACTCTCGCGGCCGGTGTCAGTGATGTCAGCAGTGTGGTCCGCCATCCCGAATATCCTTTGACGTGTCCCGTTTTCCGGCATACAGACAGGTCTGTCTAGTAGACAGAATTGTCTACTTCAAACGAGAGGTGCCGAAATGGGATCAGTTATCAGGGAAATGATCGTCGATGCATCGCCGCAGAGCGTCTGGCAGACCGTCGGCAACTTTGCCGAGGGACCCAGGCTGACAACGCCGGACATCTTCGTGGATTGCCGGCTGGTCGAACCCGACTTGCGGCAAATGACCTTTGACAACGGCAAGGTCGTGCACCAGAGGTTGATTGCCCGCGACGAGCAGGCGCGACGGATCGTCTGGGCATGGGAAGGCGAAGTGGTGAGGCACGACAATACCTCCATGCAGGTCTTTGCGGAGAACGATGGGCGCAGCAGGCTGGTTTGGATCCATGACACCGCGCCGGACGAGCTCTGCGGCTGGCTTGCCACTGCGATGGACCAGCTCGCGCCCGAAATCCGCCGCTCGCTCGAAGCCGCCAACTGACGGCCGGACGCATCGCAGGGCGTTCCGGTCATCGGCCGGAGCGCCTCTATGGGGTAAAATAATACCTTTGTTACAACCGATTGTTTTTGCATCACTTTGTGCGCCAAAGGACTTTTCGATCGCCTTGACGCGCCTGGCGCCCTCGCCTATAAGCCCTCGCGAAGCAGCGGCCCGCAACGGCCGCCGTTTTGTTATTGGCGAATGGCCTGGCGCCCTCGCCAATCCAAGCAACAAGAAACGCCTTTCCTTGTCCTCGTGGACGAGGAAGGTCAACCTGAGAGCAAAACCATGACTACCTTTTCGCAGAAGCCTGCGGATGTGGTGAAGAAGTGGGTGCTGATCGACGCCGAGGGTCTCGTCGTCGGCCGCCTCGCCACTGTTATCGCCAACCATCTGCGCGGCAAGCACAAGCCCACCTTCACCCCGCATGTCGATGATGGCGACAACGTCATCGTCATCAATGCCGACAAGGTGGTGTTCACCGGCAAGAAGTACACCGATAAGGTCTATTACTGGCACACCGGCCATCCCGGCGGCATCAAGGAGCGCACCGCGCGCCAGCTGCTCGAGGGCCGCTTCCCCGAGCGCGTCGTCGAGAAGGCCGTCGAGCGCATGATCCCGCGCGGCCCGCTTGGCCGCCGCCAGATGAAGAATCTCCGCGTCTATGCAGGCGCCGAACATCCGCACGCCGCTCAGCAGCCCGTCACGCTCGACGTGGCCAAGCTGAACCCCAAGAACAAGAGGGCCTCGTAATGGCTGAGCTTTCCTCGCTCGCAGAACTCGGGACTGTCACTGCCGCCGCGCAGCCGGCCGCGCCCGTCCATGTCCAGAAGCTCGACAAGTCGGGCCGCGCCTATGCCACCGGCAAGCGCAAGAACGCCATCGCGCGCGTCTGGGTGAAGCCGGGCTCCGGCAAGATCACCGTCAATGACAAGGAATTCGCGAGCTATTTCGCGCGTCCGGTGCTGCAGATGATCCTCAACCAGCCGATCGTCGCTGCGAACCGCGCCGGCCAGTACGACATCGTCGCCACCGTCATCGGCGGCGGGCTCTCCGGCCAGGCGGGCGCCGTGCGTCACGGCATTTCCAAGGCGCTGACCTATTACGAGCCGGCGCTGCGCTCGGTACTCAAGAAGGGTGGCTTCCTGACCCGCGACAGCCGCGTCGTCGAGCGCAAGAAGTACGGCAAGGCAAAAGCCCGCCGCAGCTTCCAGTTCTCGAAGCGTTAAGCTTCTATACCTGCAAGCTTTCGAAAGGCCGCCTCCGGGCGGCCTTTTGTTTTTCAAGCGGCTTGTCCGCGCCCGGCCGGCGTCTTGATGTAGTCGATGAAGGCGCGCAGCGGCGCGGGCACAAGGCGCCGTCCGGGATAGTAGAGGAACGGTCCGGAGAATTGCTGCCACCAGGGCTCGAGAACCGGTTCCAGCGCACCGTTCTCGAAATATGGGCGAAGCCAGTCCTCGAACAGGTTGACGATGCCGGTGCCGGCTATCGCCGCGTCGACAGCGAGATCGACAGCGCCGCCCAAGGTGACGAGCAGCGGCCCGGATGGATCGACTCGAACCACCTCGCCGTCACGCTCGAATTCCCATGGCGCCACGGCGCGCCCCGAAAAACGGCCGCGCAGGCAGGCATGGTTAAGCAGATCGCGCGGGTGTTGCGGCCAGCCATGCCTTTCGAGATAGGCCGGCGAAGCGGCCGTTGCGAAGCGCTGCACGCGCGGTCCGATCGGTACCGCGATCATGTCCTGCTCCAGCCGCTCGTCGTAGCGGATGCCTGCGTCGCAACCGGCCGCTTGCAGGTCGGCAAAACTCTCCTCGGCAATCACCTCCAGTCGGATCGCGGGATAGGCGGCGAGGAACCCGGGAACGATCTTCGGCAGCACTAAACGCGAGGCACTGGCCGGCACGTTGAGCCGTAAGGTGCCGGCCGGCCTGTCGCGAAAGCCGTTCACCACGTCGAGCGCTGCCTCGACCTCACCGGGCCGAGCCGCGCCAGCAATCCAGCACCAGCATTGGTGAGGGCGACGCTGCGCGTGGTGCGGTTGAACAGCCGCACACCTAGCTGGGTTTCGAGGCGCCGGATCGCTTCGCTGAGCGCCGACGCGCTGCCCGCCGTTGCGCGCGCTCCCTCGCGGAAACCGCCGGCGCGCGCTACCGCCAGGAATGCCTGGAGATCGTTCAGGTCAGCCATTGTTCGCGATTCCGTACAAGTTGTCCCGACTATAGGCGGTTATCGAGACAACGAATATGACCTATTTCCCTCCTCGACAGACGAGGAGAAGCGACCATGTCCAGCACATACAAATCCGGCACATACAAGCTCGGCGACCGCCCGGTCCGGCGCCTCGGCTACGGCGCCATGCAGCTCGCGGGCAAGGGCGTGTTCGGTCCGCCGAAGGACCATGACGCAGCAATCGCCGTGCTGCGCGAAGCGGTGGCGAATGGCGTCAACCACATCGACACCAGCGACTATTATGGCCCGCATGTCACCAACCGGCTGATCCGTGAGGCGCTGGCGCCCTACCGTGACGATCTCGTCATCGTCACCAAGATCGGCGCCCGCCGCGGCAACGATGCGCCCTGGCTGCCGGCCTATTCGCCCGAGGAACTCACGCAAGCCGTGCACGACAATCTAGCCAATCTCGGGCTCGACGTGCTCGACGTGGTCAATTTGCGCATCATGTTCGACACCCACGGCCCGGCGGAAGGTTCGATCGAAGCGCCGCTCGCGGCGCTTGCCGAGTTGCAGCGCCAGGGCCTTGTGCGCCATATCGGCTTGAGCAACGTCACCCGTGCGCAGATCGCGGAAGGCCGCCGCATCTGCGAGATCGTCTGCGTGCAAAACCAGTACAACCTCGCTCACAGGCAAGACGACGCGCTGATCGACGAGCTTGCCCGCGACGGCATCGCCTATGTGCCGTTCTTCCCGCTCGGCGGCTTCAGTCCATTGCAGTCCTCGACCTTGTCGGGTGTCGCTGAACGGCTTGGCGCCACGCCGATGCAGGTCGCGCTCGCATGGCTCTTGCAACGCTCGCCCAACATCCTGCTGATCCCGGGCACGTCGTCGGCTGAGCATCTCCAAGAGAACCTGGCGGCGGCGGAACTGGAGCTGCCGCCGGGGGATGTGCTGAGCGAGTTGGACGGAGTCGCGAAAGCGGCGTGATTAGCTGATCTCCCCCCTTTGTGGACCCTTGTTGGGGGAGATGGCCGGCAGGCCAGAGCGGGCACGAAGGAGCACCAATCTCTGGGGTATCTCTCGCGACCGTAATCGCAAATGTGGGATCAACGGACTGAAAGGCCGGCGGGATAGCGTCCCCCTCTGCCCTGCCGGGCATCTCCCTCACAAGGGGGAGATTACTCGCTCCAGCGCCGGCTCTTAGTTGATGCTCGCCGTATGCGCCGGCTCCACCGGCCGTGCCTCGTCGGCATACGGCACCCGATATCCATTCGCCGCCAGCCATTCGATCGCGGCCTTCGGTTCGTCGGTCTGGATGATGGTGGCACCACGGTCGACCCAGAAGCCCCAGGCCTCGCGCGGCAGGTTGGCGGCGACCGCCAGCGCGTCGCCGCGGCCGCCGGCGAGGAAACCGCCCGGCTTGTTGACGATGGCGTACGTATCGGCCCAGAGGTGCCAGTTGCCCCGCACCGCTTCTGCCCGCATGCGGGTGCTGAACAGCGGGCCGCCGGTCTCGGTCAGCGTCTCTGCGCCGTTTCGCCAATTGATCAGCTCTACCGCGCGCAGAGAAAATGCCCGGCCTACTTCCTTGGCAAAGGCGGCGTCATGCACGGCGTCGTCGGCAAGGATCGGCATGAACTGGAAACCGCCGCCGGCTTGGCCGAGCCCAGCCCTGGCCGCGTCGATGCGCTGCCGGTTCCACAGGTTTTCCTTGACGATCACCTGATCGGCCATGCCGAGATCGCGCGCCACCGCGATCATGCCCGGCAGGTCCGCAACCTCCAGCTTGTTGTCGAGGTTGATCAGGATCCTGTCCTTGGTCGCCGTCAGCATCTCGCGCAGCGTCGACACGGTCTCGTCGGTGACGGCGCCGGTGCCCTCGATCACCAATCGGCATTTCTTCAGCTCGGCCAGAGTGAAGCTGTCCACCTCCCCCTTGCAGGTGGTGGTGCGGTCGAGCCAGCTGTCATGCATGATGACGAACGCGCCGTCCTTAGAGCGCCTGACATCGACCTCGACGATCTCGGCGCCTATCGCGATCGAAGCTTCGACTGCGGCAAGCGAATTCTCGGCATAGAGCGTCTTGCCGGCCTGCATGCTGCCGGCGCGATGCGCGGCGATCATGACATGGTCGCGCCACTGGTTGGCGTGTTCGAAGCGGTCGAGGATTTGGGCAGCCCGTGTTTCGCCGGCTACACTTTGGCCAGGGATGGCTGCAAGCGTGGCGGACAGAAGAAGGCTCAGCCAGAGTGTTCGCATCAGTGAATCGCTCCGTTCCGGGTCGGGACCCGGTTAGGCGATGTCCATGACAGGGCGGTGAACGAAGCCGGCTAGCTGTTTGGTTAAATCCGCCTGGCGAGGCGACGAAACCAAGCCAGCGCCGGCATTTCGAAGAACCGCCAGGTGAGCCAGGAAACGACGATGACGGCGATCAGCATCGCCGTCAAAGCCGCGAAGCCGATCCATGGCGAGCCAGCGCCGAAGCCGGTCACCTGGTCGCCGCGCAGCGTGATGTCGCCGACAATATCGATACCGAGCCTGCGCTCGATCAGGCCGCCGGCATTGATCATGCGCGCCTGGACGAAAATGTGGACCATGTAGATCGAATAGGAGAGCGAGCCGAGCGGCAGCATCGGCCGGCTGCGCAACAGCATACTGATCAAGCCGCCCTCATGGGCGAAGAGGTGAAGCGCCAGTGCGAAGACGACGGGTGCCGTGATGCCGGCGCCGTTGGTTCCGGCGACGGAAACGAAGATTCCGATCGCCGCTATCATGGCGAGCTCGGCCAGCGTCCAGGCGATGCGCCCTGCCCCGCCGGCCATCGCCTGTCGCGCCTCTGCAATGGAATCGTGCTGAAACCAGGCAAGCAGCGCGCCGAGCGAGAAGCCGTAAAGGCAGCGGATGAAGCCGAAATCGAAGGACACGTCCATATGACGGGTCGAGAAGGCCAGCAGAAAGAAAGGCGCCGTCACAACCGCGGCGATGAACCATATCCAGGCGCGGCGGCCGGTCGCGAACACCACGCCGGCAAAAAGCAGATAGGTGAAGAATTCGGCCGAGATGCTCCAGCTCGGCGCATTCCAGCTCAGATGATCCTCGACCCCCATGCCCTGCAGCAGCAGGAGGTTGGCAACGAGGCTCCTGAAATCGAAGCCGCCGGTGAAGGGCGCGGCGCCCGTTCCATGCAGGGCCGGCAGGGCGAGCCGCAGCGCCTCGAAGGCGACGAAGGCGGCAAGCATCAGGAGATGCAGCGGATAGATGCGTCCGAAGCGCACCAGGGCGAAACGGGCAAGCTCGTCCGGTTCACTGAACCGGCTGCCGTAGGAGCTGGCGATGACGAATCCGGAGAGCACAAAGAAGAAGTCGACGAAGAGATAGGAGCCGCCGACGAAGGCACTCTGCGAGATCATCGACGTCGTGGGGAAATGGAACAGCGCCACCAGGAGCGCGCAGATGCCGCGCCAGGAATCGAGCACCATGAAGCGCTCACCCGCCATCGTGCCGGTCCGGGCCGCAGCAGGAGCCGGAACGAGGTTGAGCAAGGCGGCCTGCGTCATGGTGAGACAAATCCTGTGTTGTCGTGGCACTCGCCGAGCGCCATTCCGTATCCGCAAGCTGTGACTGGCAAGTTGCGTGCCGCTTCTGTAGTTGTGGCTGCCCGATGACAACCGAGGACCCGTAATGGCGAACAAAGAGATCGACCACGCCTTCACCGCCCGTTCAAAGACGGGCGCGTCGCTCGAGCCGACCTATGCCGGCGCGCTGTCGTTCATGCGGCGCAAATACACCAAGGACGTCAAGGGCGCGGACGCGGTCGTATGGGGCATTCCCTTTGACGCCGCGGTTACCAACCGGCCGGGCGCCCGCTTCGGGCCGCAGGCGATCCGCCGCGCCTCGGCGATCCTCGACAACGATCCGCAATACCCGTTCTATCGCGACCTGTTCGAACGGCTCGCGGTGGTCGACTATGGCGATTGCCTGCTGGACAGCGGCAACCACCAGAAGACGCCGGCCACGATCGAGCGGGAGGCTGCCAAGATCCTGAGGTCGGGCGCCTTCCTTCTGACGCTCGGCGGCGACCACTTCGTCACCTGGCCGCTGCTCAAGGCGCATGCCGCGATCCACGGGCCGCTGGCGCTGGTGCAGTTCGACGCGCATCAGGATACTTGGCCGGACGACGGCAAGCGCATGGACCACGGTTCTTTCGTCGCCCGCGCGGTGCATGAAGGCATTATCGATCCCGACCGCTCGATCCAGATCGGCATCCGCACCCATGCGCCGGACACGTTCGGCATCAAGATCCTCTACGGGCATGAGGTCGAGGAAATGCGCGCCTCGGATATCGCCTATGCCATCGTCGACCGGACCGGCGGCAGGAAGACCTATCTCACCTTCGACATCGACTGCCTCGACCCGGCTTTCGCGCCCGGCACCGGCACGCCGGTGGCCGGCGGCCCATCCTCGGCCAAGATGCTCTCAACGCTGCGCCAGCTCGGCCAGGTCGATATCGTCGGCGCCGACGTGGTCGAGGTTGCGCCGGCCTACGATCATGCCGATATTACGGCGATCGCTGGATCGATCATTGCCATGCATTATTTAGGCCTGGTGGCCGAACGAAAGGCGCGGCTTGAGGACCTGAACAACGGCACTCATGCCGTGCTACACAATGCTAACGGAATATAGTCTTGAAATCGCAGGGAATTTTGTAACCAATGAAACCGAAAATCTTCATTGACGGCGAGCATGGCACAACAGGCCTTCAGATCCGGGCGCTGCTGGCCGACCGCGACGACCTGGAGATCATCTCCATCCCCGCGGAGCGCCGCAAGGAAGCCGCCGCCAGGGCCGAATTCCTCAACGCCGCCGATGTCGCGATCCTCTGCCTGCCGGACGCCGCCGCCAAGGAGAGCGTGTCGCTCATTGCGAACGACACGACAAAGGTGATCGACGCCTCGACCGCGCACCGCGTGGCCGAAGGCTGGGAATATGGCTTTGCCGAAATGGACAAGGACCAGGCACAGAAGATCGCCAACGCCAAGCGCGTCGCCAACCCCGGCTGCTGGCCGCAGGGCCCGATCGCGACGCTGCGTCCGCTGGTCTCGGCCGGCCTGCTGCCCGCCGATTTCCCGGTCACCGTCAACGGCATTTCCGGCTATTCCGGCGGCGGCCGCCCGATGATCGAGGATTATGTCGGCAAGGGCGAGGACGCGCCCGAATTCCTGCCCTACGGGCTGACACTGCAACACAAGCATGTGCCGGAGCTCAGGACCTATGCGAAGCTGTCGCACGACCCGATCATGCAGCCGGCGGTCGGCAATTTCGCGCAAGGCATGATCACGGTGGTGCCGCTGCAACTCGGTGGCCTTGACCGCGTGCCGACGGGCGCGGAGCTTCATGCGGCGATCGCCGACCATTACGCCTCGATTGGCGGCGGCGTGGTCGAGGTCGCGCCCTATACGCATATGGAGCGCCTGCCGGAGATCGACCCAGAGATCTATAACGGCACCAACCGGATGAAGGTCTATGTGTTCGCCAATGACGAGCGGGCGCAGGCGCTGCTGCTCGCCGTCTACGACAATCTCGGCAAGGGTGCGTCGGGTGCTGCCGTGCAGAACCTGGACCTGATGCTTGGCATCAAGCACTGAGCGAGCTATCGGTCGCTAAATATCCGGCTCAGCCCCTGACGGCGATCTCAGTCGGCAGTGGATAAGCACCCTTGGTGCCACGCCAGTGCGCAGCGGCGAAGCCGAGCACGACCATGGCAAAGCCCTGATGGGTCAGCGCCATATGCAGCGGCACTTGCATCAGGAGCGTGCCGATGCCGATCGAGGCCTGCACCAGCACCAGCAGGAACAGAAGCGTGGCGCGGCGGGCGTGGGTGGTGCCGGGCTGGCGCTGCCATGTCGCGATCATATGCCAGAGCGCCACCACAAAGAGCGTGTAGGCGCCGAGACGGTGCACGAACTGCACCGTCTTCGGATTCTCGAAGAAGTTCAGCCAGGCGGGTTTCAGCAGGAGGAGATCAGCCGGGATCACCTTGCCGTCCATCAGCGGCCAGGTGTTGTAGGAGAGACCGGCATGGAGGCCTGCGACCAGCCCGCCGAGATAGATCTGGATCAGCGCCAAAAACACGATGAAGCCGGCGAGCCGTTGCGTCGAGCGGCCGGCGGCCGGCTCCGAATGCGGCGCAAGGCCCCGCGCGACCACCATGGTGGCGGTGAAGATCAGCGCGGCGATCGTCAGATGCGTGGCCAGCCGGTACTGGCTGACCGAGACGCGGTCGACAAGACCCGAAGCCACCATCCACCAGCCGATCGCGCCTTGCAGGCCGCCGAGCAGAAGGATGCCGGCCAGTTTCGGTCCGAGGCCGCGCTCGATGCGGCGCGTCGCCAAGAAGAACAGAAGCGGCAAGGCGAAGACCACGCCGACGCTGCGCGCCAGGATGCGGTGCACCCATTCCCACCAGAAGATCGACTTGAACGCCTCGATGCTCATACCCTTGTTGAGCTCGGTGTATTGCGGGATCTGCTGGTAGCGCTGGAACTCTTCCTGCCATTCGGCATCGTTGAGCGGCGGGATGACGCCGTGGATCGGCTGCCACTCGGTGATCGACAGGCCGGAATCGGTGAGCCGGGTGGCACCGCCGACCAGCACCAGCGCAAACAGCACCAGAACCACGAAATACAGCCAGCCGCGCACCAGCGCCCGGTTGTAGAGATCGCGGGCGCGGGCGGCGTGTGGGGCCGTGGCGGTGATGGCGGCCATGAGAGGTTCCCGGCAGTTGAAACGCGCGATTGGTGGACCATGGCCGCCCGGCTGGCAAGACCGGACAGCGCGGCACGCCGTCGCGCCGGGCCGCGACGGTTGCGCCCGCTTGGCATTCGGCCTAAGCGAGACGGATCAACGGGACCGCGACATGCCCATTCGCCTGAAAAAGCTGATTGGAACCATCCTGCTGGTGGCGCTGGTCATCATCTACGCGCTGATTGCTTCGGCCATCGCGGTCACCAGACTTGCCGAATACGGCGCGACGGTGCATTTCCTGTTCTTCCTGTTCAGCGGCCTGCTCTGGGTGCTGCCGGCCATGGGCATCATCAAATGGCTGATCATCGAGCCGCCGCCAAAGCGCTGAAACGAATAGCTTTCTGTTTGTCGCAATTCCTGACGGAAAACCGCCGCGCACTTTTCCTGGAATTGCTTTCCTTGCCTGTCGCAATTCCGGACGGAAAACGGCTGCGCACTTTTCCTGGAATTGCTTTAGATCGTGACGACCATCTTGCCGGCGTTGGCGAGCGGCGTCGTCACGCCTGACAGCATCGTGCGGATATGGGCGACGCTCTGGTAGCGGCCGTTGACCGAGATGCGCGGCAGCGCATGCGGGAAATCGGAATGCTCGGCTCTCAGCACGCCGTGCCGGGTCGTCACCGCGGAGACATAGCCGGCATCGCGGGCAAGACCCACCTCGCGGCACCCGACCGCGCTGGCATAGCCGTAAGGATAAGCGAGATGGCGCGGCTCCTGCCCGAGCTTTTCCTTGAGAATTCGGCGGACGTCACCGATCTCGTGGCGCGCATCCGACTCGGAAAGCCGCTTGAGGTTGCGGTGATTGACGGTATGCGCGCCGATCGTCACCAGCGGATGCGCGGCCATCGCGCGGATCTCGTCCCAGCTCATCAGCGTGCCGGGGCCTCTGCCAAGCTCGATGCCGTTCGAGCGCGCCAGCGCGCGCAGGGCAACGCCCTGCTCTTCTTCGGGGACTTCAAGGGTCAACCAGGCATTCAGCCGAGCAACAGCCTGAATCTTTCTGCCGGGTGTCGAGCAATCGACGACCGTCTCCCCAGTCGCGGTCCTCAGGATAAGCCGCGAGCTGATGTCGACGATATCCTCGACGACGTCCCACCACAGGTCGACGGCGCCGTCGATCAGGCCTGGCGCAACATAGATGGTGATCGGCGCACTGTGCTTCTCCAGCACCGGCAGCGCCTCCGTCATGTTGTCGCGATAGGCGTCGTCGGCGGTGATGGTGGCGAACTGACCATGTTTGCCGCCCGCCTCTATGCGCTCGATGGCTTCGTCCAGACTGACGAAGGCATAGCCCCTTCCCTTCATGTCGGCGATCAGCCTGTCGAGGAAGGCGGGGGCGATGTTCAGGTGGCGATTGACGCTGTTCGGCCTCTCAGGCGTCGCGGTGACGCGATGCAGCATCAGGATGGCGCCGATGCCGCCGACAAACGGCTTCGCCAGCGGAGCGAGACCGGTGTAGCGGGCAACGTTCAAGGCCAGTTTCCGGATTGCCTCGCCCCCGTCGATCATTCCTTCACCTTTTTCGCTTAGGCTCATCCAAGCACGACTTGCGCCTATGCGAACCCCAGGTTGCAACCAATACGTCTTAAGGATTGAGGGATGGTTGACGCCGCCGCGTCATTTGACGGCAATCGGGTCGCCGCCAACGAAGCGCCGGCGCGCGCGATCGCCTCGAACCATGGACGGCTGGCGGCGACTGTAAGCGACGCAGCCGGCCTCGCCGGCTACGCGGAATTCTGTGCATCGGCGCTTTTTGCCCCGGCGCAGAGCGCGTCCTGGGTGCGCAACTGGGCGACCGAGACCAAGGCCGACATCGTCATCGCCACCCTGCGCGAAGGAAACTTGCCGGCGCTTTCGCTGGCCCTGGAAGTCGCCCGAGGCGGTCCGTTCCGCGTCGCCCGTTTCGCGGGTAGACGTCACGCCAACGGCAATTTCCCCGCTGCCGACGCTCGCCTGCTGCCCAGGATCGACCGCTCGGCAATCCGCTCCCTCCTCACGGCCATCGCCAAAGCGCGACCGGACATCGACCTGGTTTCGCTGGAAAGGCTGCTGCCCGATCTCGACGGCGTCGCCAATCCGCTCGCCGCGCTGCCCAATTTCACGAGTCCGAATCTTGCGCTCGCGGTCGATCTCGACGGAGGCTTCGACGCGCTGCTTTCCCGCGCCAGCGGCAAGCGCAAGCGCAAGAAGCACCGCTCGCAGACGCGCAAGTTCGAGGCCGTCGGCAGCTTCCGCCGCATCGAGGCGCGCACGCCTGAAGAGGTCGAAAGGCTGCTCGACGCCTTCTTCGACATGAAGGAGGTGCGCTTTGCCAAGATGGGAATCGCCAATGTCTTCGGCGATAAAGAGGTGCGCGCCTTCTTCCGGGCGCTGTTTGCCGATGCGCTTGCCAAGGAAAGGCCATCCTTCCTGCTGCATGGGCTGGAGGTGGCGGGGAAACTTCGCGCCGTCACCGGCTCAAGCCGCTCGGGCAAACGCCTGATCTGCGAGTTCGGCGCGATCGCCGAGGACGATCTCGCTTTCACCAGCCCCGGCGACTTCCTGTTCTTCGACAACATCCAGGATGCCTGCGAGCAAGGCTTCGATGTCTACGATTTCTCGGTCGGCGACGAGCCCTACAAGCGGCTCTGGTGCGACATCGAGGTCCAGCATTTCGAGGTGCTTGCGCCGCTGACGCTTAAGGGCCGCGCGCTGGCGACGGCGCTGCGGCAAGGCGCGCGGGCAAAGGCGTTCATCAAGAACAATCCGACGGTCTGGAAGCTGACCAAAATGTTGCGCCGGAAGGCTGCCGGACAGGCAGCGCCCGCCGTTGCCGAGGACGACAGTTAGCTGGCGGAGGGGTTGGCGGTCTCGTTCACGAGAACGTGGAGCGAGAACCAGCCATCGCTATCCGTCCAGACCTTGATAGGCTGCCAGCCCGCCTCACGGGCGAGCGCCCGGAAGGACTCCACGGTATATTTGTAGCTGTTCTCCGTATGGATCGTCTCGCCTTCCGCGAAATCAAACGAATGGCCGTCGATCGACACGCGCTGAGCTGCGCGGCTTACGAGATGCATCTCGATGCGTGAGCATTCGTGGTCGAAAAACGCCCGATGCTCGAATGAGTCGAGATCGAAGTCGCCGTCGAGTTCCCGGTTGATACGGGCAAGCAGGTTGAGGTTGAAACGGGCGGTCACGTCGGCAGCGTCGTTATAAGCGGCGTGGAGGGCAGCCTCGTTCTTGATAAGGTCAACCCCTATGACCATCACCGCGCCCGCGCCGAGGCTCCGTCCGGCCAGACGGAGGAATCCAGCAGCATCCGGCGGCTCGAAATTGCCGATCGTGGAGCCCGGAAAAAAGCCGATCCGCGGCACCGTCCGAAGGCTCGCCGGCAGGTCGAAGGCTCTGGTGAAGTCGGCGGCCACCGGCAGCACATTCAGGGATGGAAATTCGTGCCGCAAGGTTTCGGCCTGTTCCTCCAGGAACTCGGCGGCGATATCGACGGGCACGTAGGCTGAGAGCTCACTAGCCGCACGCAGGACGATGCGTGTCTTGGCACTCGAACCATTGCCGAATTCCACGAGCGCGCTGCCCGCCGGCAACAGCGCGGCGATCGCCTCGGCATTTTCGGTAAGGATGCCGCGCTCCACCCGGGTCGGGTAATATTCAGGGAGCTGCGTGATCTCCTCGAAAAGAAGCGAGCCGGCTGTGTCGTAAAAATATTTCGAGGGGATGCGCTTCGGTTTTGCCTCGAGGCCGGCCACGACATCGGTCACGAATTCCAAGGCCGCCTCGTCTTCCGTCGCGGCAGGGCGGGCCTTTCGTGCGGTGGTCGCTATCATTGCTGCACCCCGTCAGTGATAGTCGACGAGCCGCAGCCCGGTGAATTGCCAGCGTGCCGGCGGGTAGAAGAAGTTGCGGTAGCTGTGACGGGCATGGCCTTCGGGCGTGGCAAGCGAACTACCGCGCAGCACCATCTGATTGACCATGAACTTGCCGTTATATTCGCCGAGCGCGCCGGGCGCCGCGCGATAGTCGGGATAGGGCAGATAGGCGCTGCGCGTCCACTGCCACACCTGGCCGAAGGCATCGTCGAGCAGGCCGCTCCGCGCCGCCACTTCCCATTCCGCTTCGCTCGGGAGATGCTTGCCCGCCCAGCGCGCAAACGCGTCCGCTTCGTAATAGCTGACATGGCAGACTGGCAGGTTGGGATCGACGGGCTCGAGACCGGCGAACGTCAGGCTGAACCAGGCACCGTCGACCTCGCGCCAATAGAGAGGCGCTTTCCACCCTTCCGCCTGGACCGTCGTCCAGCCGTCCGAGAGCCAGAGCGTCGGCGTCTCATAGCCGCCATCGGCCATGAAGCGCATCCAGTCACCGTTCGTGACAAGCGAGCGGGCGATCCGCACCGGCCCGACGAGCACCCGATGCGCGGGACCTTCATTGTCGTAGGAGAAGCCGTCGCCATCATAGCCGATGGTTTGGACGCCTTCCGCGAGTTCGGCAAACGCGCCGCCCTCGCCCGCGGTTTCCGGCCAGCGCCGTTCGGAATCATATGTCGGCAGCACCGGATTTTGCGCGAAGGCATGCAGGATGTCGGTCAGCATCAATTCCTGATGCTGTTGCTCATGATGAAGCCCGACCTCCAGTATAGAACATATGGTTGCAAACAGCGCATTGTCGGCCTCGGTGATGAGAGCGCGGACAGCCGCATCGACATGCTGTCGGTAAGCCGTGACTGTCTCGACATCCGGACGGGTGATCAGTCCTCGTCTCGGCCGCTCGTGACGCGGCCCGGCGCTGACGTAATAGGAATTGAACAGGAACGGGAAGCGCTCGTCGAAAATGCGGTAGTCTGCCGCGTAGGGCACCAGCAGGAACTGCTCGAAGAACCAGGTGACATGGGCGCGATGCCATTTGATCGGACTTGCGTCGGGCATGGACTGAACGAGCTGGTCCTCGGCGGAGAGCGGCGCGGCGCGCCGTTCGGTCTCCGTCCGAACGGTCTCATAAGCCGCTATCCAGTCGGCGCGTGGTGCGGTCGCTGAAAGCTGGGAGATAGGCGCGGATGCACTTGGCGAGTCGGGTTGCTGCAGTACGCTAGATGTGGCGGCAGGCATCAAAACCTCCGGGTCAGGTAACACTCAGGCGGTTGGCAAGATTACACGTGCCTTCCGACAACATCTGCCGGGAGATAGGGCAGTGGCCACCATGCGCAACCGCCGCAGGACTATTTTAGGACGGCGGGCCGATCTGACGGCAATTCTCCTCACGATAGGGTGATCCGCGCTGACCGGCTCTACCTCGGAATCGGCTCTCAAATCCCGCGTTGTCCGCACTCGCCGGGATGCGAAAGCGGCGGCCAAGGGGCTCGGCCACGACGGTTCTTTCGCGTTGCCGGCCGAGTCGATCGTGTCGTTTCGGCGATCCAGGACGCCGGCTGGCGCCAGCCTTATGCAGCCGAGCGACGCCCCGGCAACGGATTTCCCGGCTCATGGCCGACCGGCGTTACCAGCGTTACATCCGGATAGCCGTTCTCGATCAGCTTCACCGCCGCCTGCGTCACCTCATCGTCGGCTTCGAGCATCGACAGGAACACTTCCGTGCCGTCGCCGACAAGGCGGCTGATGCCTTGCGCGTCGGCCGGACCGCATTCGACCACCACAAGATCGTAGGCGGTGGTCAGCGACTGCATGATGATCGGCAGCCTGTCCGCGGCCCGCATGGCGCGGACCGGATCGGCGGTGCCGACCGAAATCACATGCGCGTCCGAATAAAGATCGGGATGGATGACATCGCTGAACTGCGCCTCGGAGGCCAGGAGATTAGTGATGCCGGGAAACAGTCCGCTTTCCAGCATCGGGCGCGAAGCGGCGCCCGAGGCGGTGAGATCGAGCAGCAGCACGCGCAGGCCGGCATCGGAGACCTCTCGCGCCACCAGAACCGCAGTCGCCGCCGCCTCGTCGCCCTCGGGGGAGACGAAGATGGCGCGCGCGGCACCCGACGCGATCAGCTTCTCCGCCGCCTTTTCGACGTCGATCTCGCCCAGCCTGGACTGCCGGGGCTCAGGCGTTTCGGCGACCGACTCACCGGCCTCGGTGTCTTCGGCGCTCTCTCCGATTTGGTCGCCGGCGGCTGAATCATCGCGGTCTTCGTCGTCGGCTTCGATGACCGCGGGCTCTGTCCGCGCCACCGGCATCGCCACCTGCTCGATCGGCTCGAACTGGGCGCCGGCGGCCGGGCGCATGGCATGGCCGGAGAATAATTCCTTCAGAAGCGTGCCGATCGCCATCAACAGCAGCGACGCGGCCGCGGCGGCGCCGGTGATCGGGCCGACCTTCGGGAAATAGGGTTCGGTCGGCACCTGCGCCTTCGAGAGCAGGCGGGCGTCCACCGGCAGATAGTTGCGGTCCGCGCGCGAAGCCGCCTCGCGATAGCTCGCCATATAGGATTCAAGCTGCTGGCGCTGGGCATTGGCATCCCGCTGCAGCGCGTCGAGTTGCACCTGCTGCTCGCCGGCGCGGGCCGAAGCGACCTTTAGCTGGTTGACCTCCTGGACGAGCTGGTCCTCGCGAGCCTTGGCCGTCTGCGCCTGGGTCGCCAATCCCTTCAGGATCTTCTGCGCCTCGTTGCGGATCTGACCGTCGAGATCGGCAAGCTGCGACTTCAGCGCCCGGATGCGCGGATGGTTGTCGAGCAGCGTGGTCGACAGGTCGGCAATGCTGGTCCTGAGCTCCACCTGCCGCTCGAGCAGGCGCTGGATCAATTCGGAAGACAGGACTTCCGGCACGCTGTCGAGGGTGCCGCCATTCTGGAGCGCCTTGCGCACGCTGTCGGCCGTCGCCTCGGCGGCGGCGCGATTGGCGCGCACCCGCGAAAGCTCGGTCGACAATTCGGAGAGCTGCTGGGTCGCCAGCACCGAATTGTTGCCGCCCATCAAGAGGTCGGATTGCCCGCGGTAGGCGGCGACCTTGGCTTCGGCCTCCTTCACCCGATTCTGCAGATCGGTGATCTCCGGGCCGAGAAAGCCCGTGGCGGCAGTATTCGATTCCTTCTTCGCGTTACCCTTGGAGGCGAGGTAGGCCTGAGCGACAGCGTCGGCAATCTTCGCCGCGAGCTGCGGATCCTTGGAGGAGAACTCGACGGCGATAACGCGCGTTTTTTCAATGCTGTAGACGTTGATCTTATCGTGCATTGCCTTGAGCACGCGCTCTTCCGGCGGGATGTCGAAGGGATCGCTCTTCAAGCCGACAAGGACGAGCGCGCGACTGAGCGCCGACATCTTCAGCGTCTCGTCGAATTCGGGCAACTTCTCCAGATCGAGGTCCGACGCCACCTTCTTGAGGATGTCCGGGGACGATATGATCTGAACCTCGGTGGCCACCGCCTCTTCGTCGGTCGCCGGCTTGTCGTCATTGGCTGCGCCGGCCGGCCGCGTGAAGACCGATTCGCGCGGTCCGATCTCGAGCTTGGCCACCGCCTTATATTGCGGCGTCGCCAGCCAGGCGAAGGCAAATGCCAGCCCGGTGACAGCGAGCGTGACGAGAACAATGCGCAGCCAGTTCCTCGCCAGACTGGCGAAGAGCTGCCTCAGATCGACATCGACATCTGCGGCCGCGGACTGAACGGACATGCATCCTGCTCCGGAACTTTGAGTCGAGGATGGACCGTAAACAACTATGGTAACTCAGCCGTTAAGACCGGAATGCATGCCTATTAGGGGACCCTCAAAGAACATCGTGCGAAGGCAATAGAACAATTGGGCTTTTTGCCTGTCGGCGCTCTTTCCGTTCACCGTCCTTTACCGACCATTAACCCTAACAGGATGATAACAGACCCGCTTCCTGGGGTTGGCCGCCGCACCGGTGGCGAGAGCGATGAAGGTTCGTGTCCGATCATGAAAAGCACTGCTGGTCTCTTTCGCGCCTTGCTTGCCTTGTCGCTGCTTACCGGCTGTTCCAGCTACCGCCCGACGCCCGCCGCCTTCCATGAAGTGCTCGACCAGCCTTACAGGCTCGGCGCTGGCGACCGCATCCGCGTCACCGTATTCGAGCAGGACGGGCTGACCAACACCTACAGCGTCGACCAGTCCGGCTATATCTCCTTCCCGCTCGTCGGCGCCGTGCCGGCGCGCGGCCACACCGCCCAGCAGCTCGAGAAGGAAATCGCCGACAAATTGCGCCAAGGCTATCTGCGCGATCCAGACGTCTCGGTCGAGATCGATCGCTATCGGCCGATCTTCGTCATGGGCGAAGTCGGCGCCGCAGGGCAGTATTCCTACGTGCCGGGGCTTACCGTGCAGAAGGCGATCGCTATCGCCGGAGGCTTCACGCCGCGCGCCAACCAGGAAAGCGTCGACATCACCCGCGATATCAACGGCAAGGTCATGACCGGCAGGGTGCAGACATCCGACCCGCTTTTGCCCGGCGATACCGTCTACGTCCGCGAACGCCTGTTCTGAAAATCAACGTGGCGGCTCACCTCCGCATCGTCCACTGCTTTCGCTCACCTGTCGGGGGAATCTTCCGGCATGTGCGCGACCTGACCGAGGCGCAGGTCGCCGCCGGCCATTCCGTGGGCATCGTCTGCGATTCGACCACGGGCGGCGACTATGAGGAGCGGCTGTTCGAAGCGATGAAGGAGAGCTTGGCGCTGGGCATCCATCGCACGCCGATGCAGCGTCATATCGGGCCGGGCGATATCGCGGCGGCCCGGCGCACATATCGAATCATCAAGGAATTGCGGCCGGACGTGCTGCACGGGCACGGCGCCAAGGGTGGCGCCTACGCCCGTCTGTTCGGCTCACTGTTGCGGGTTTCAAGGTCTCGCGTGGCCCGCCTTTATTCGCCGCATGGCGGCTCGCTGCACTATGACGAAACGACGGCCACCGGGAAGCTGTTCTTCGCGCTGGAGCGCTTCATGGCACGCTTCACCGACTGTCTGCTGTTCGTTTCCGATTACGAGCGCAAAACATACCGCCGGAAGGTCGGCGAGCCGCCTGTGCCCAACAGGCTGGTCTATAACGGCCTGCGCGCCGTCGAGTTCGAACCGGTGGCGACGGCGGCGGATGCCGCCGACCTTCTCTACATCGGCATGATGCGCGACCTCAAAGGTCCCGACATCTTCATCGACGCGCTGGCGCGGGCCGGCAGTGAGCTAGGCCGCCAGTTGAGCGCTGTGATGGTCGGCGACGGCGACGACCTGCCGCGCTACCACGCCCAGGTGGAACGGCTCGGACTGAAGAACCACGTCCGTTTCCTGCCGCCTATGCCGGCGAGAGATGCCTTCGCGCAGGCCGGGCTGATCGTCGTGCCGTCGCGCGCGGAAGCGATGCCCTACATCGTGCTCGAGGCGCTGGCCGCCGGCAGGCCGATGATCGCGACCGCGGTCGGCGGCATTCCGGAAATCTTCGGCGAAACCTCCCCTGCCCTGATCCGGCCGGACGCCGGCCAGCTCGCCGACAAGCTCAAAACGGCCCTCGACGACCCCGGCGCCTACCGGAAGCTGATGCCGCTGGGCGATGAGCTGAAAGCGCGATTTGGCGCCGACGTGATGGCAGCCGAGATCGAGAAAGCGTATTTCGCGGCGCTTCGCGGTTAGAGCAATTCCAGGAAAAGTGTGAAACGGTTTTCCGTCCGGAATTGCGTCAAAACAAAGAGATAGAGCGGTTCGCCATTTCCGTGAAACGGTGAACGGCTCTAGGCTCGACTCGGAAGCCGCAGATCATCGCTCGAAACCCGCAAGTACGTCCGCCTCGAACAAGCTCAACGACCGGCCCCTCCCGCACAGCATAGCGTAGGATTCGGGTTCGAGCTGCGCCGACAAAATGGCCTCGATCCTCTCCCGTTGGGCAGCCTCGGTGGGCTGCCGGCCGTCGGGCCACTCATCAAAGCAATGATCGACAAAGCCTAACAGGAGCGCGGCGTCGCTCAATCTTCCGTCTCGTGCCGCGAGTTCAGTAGCGTTTTGGATGATGCACCAGTGCCATGACCCGTGATCGCGCGGCAGATATTTCCACGCTTCGTTGATGGCGTCCCTGGCCGCCTCGCTGTTGCCGAGCGCCATAGAATAGCAGGCAAGGTTGCTAAGCTGAGCGCCGAGTTCATGCGAGCTGCCGCGTTCCCGAAGGTTTGGCAAGATGCCTTTGGCGAGAGTTAGCGCGCCTTCATGATCCTGCTTCCTGTGAATCATTTCCGCCAGATACATTGTCGAGCGGAACAGGCCGCGCTCGTTTCCGCACGACCGATGCATCGCCAATCCCGCCTGGCATTTGGCCAATCCGGCGACATCTTCTCCACCTGTCAACAGCCACAAGCCAATCGAGACAAGAGTCCAGGCCTTCAGCTTTGATGGCGCAAGCGTGCCCGACAGTGCCTCGAGCCGCGCGAAGATCGGGCCAGCCTCGGGACGACGACTGGCGAAGTTGAGCGTGGTCCCAAGAAGAACGAGAGCGTGCGCCAGCTGCTCATCGTTCGCCTCGGCGTCGAATTGCTCCACCGCCTGGGTAAGCGCTTCGATCGCGCGCAGGTCCTGGGAATTGATCCGCGCCAGCTCCCCCACTGCAAGAAGAAGACGCCCGAGGACTGAAGGGCTGACGTGTTCGGCGAAGGCGACAGCGGCTTCGGCAAACCGAAGGCCTTCGCCACCGAGTTGAGCTTCCATCCAAAAGCGATAACTGGCTGCGGCCAAACCGACAAACAAGCCCCAATTGGCATTTGACCTGGCCCATTCGAAGGCCGAGCGCAGATTATCGGTGTCCGGCCGATAGGCCGCTACCCACGCGGCATCGGAAATCAATTCCCATCTGGCCAGGCTTTCCTCGAAACGGCGCAGCATGTGGTCCGCCAGACACGCCGCGCGTTCTGCTCCTCCGACAGCTTGGCCAATTCCTGCAGAGCGAAATGCCGGGTCGTCTCCAACAGCCTGTAGCGCGTCCGATCGCCGCCGTCGCGCGCGACCAG
The DNA here is from genome assembly GCF_033977205.1 of Mesorhizobium album. NCBI lineage: Bacteria > Pseudomonadati > Pseudomonadota > Alphaproteobacteria > Hyphomicrobiales > Phyllobacteriaceae > Mesorhizobium > Mesorhizobium album. The sequence goes on from NZ_JAVIIW010000026.1 coordinate 60,240, forward strand.
CGACCGCCGGACCAGCTCGGTCAAATGATCGTCGGCATGCTCTCCGATCACGGCGCGAGCACCATCCAGCGTGAAGCTGCCCTGGAAAACGCCAAGCGCCCTCAGAGCCCTTTGCTCGTCCTCGGTGAGGATGCCATAGCTCCACTCCAGTGACGCCGCCAATGATCGGTGCCGCCCGGATGCATCGCCTCGTCCGGTTGAAAGCTCGGCCAGATGTTCCGCCAACTGGCGATCCACCTCGCCGAGGCCGAGGGTTGCCGATCTTGCCGCCGCCATCTTGAGGGCAAGAGCGATCCCGTCGAGGCGGGTGCAAAGTCGTCTCACGAGAGGCAGTTCGTCGGCGGCAAGGGATTCCCCCTGCGCTTCATAGCAGCGGATAAAGAATATTTCGGCAGCCGAACGTTCGCTTGCGGATGCTGCGTCGATGCTGAAAGGTGCGAGCTTGAAAATGTGCTCTTCACCGAGTCCCAGCGGGACCTGTGACGTAGCGACGATCTTCAGCTTCACGGCTTCGTAGAGCAGGGAGCGAACAACGTTTGCGACGGCGTGAGCGACGTGCTCGCAATTGTCCAGGACGAGGAGCGCCGCCAACGGCCTCAGCAAATCGAGGATGGCTCGCTGCTGGGCGGTCTCGGTTCTGACCGGAATGCCCAGGACCTGCATGATCGCGCTCTCGGCCAGGCTTCCGTCGGAGATCGATGCCAGGTCCACAACCCACACGCCGTCCGGAAAACCGCGAGCGAGCTCCTCGGCCGCTTTCAGGACCAGCGTAGTCTTGCCGACGCCGCCCGGACCGAGGGTAGTGACCAATGGGTATTGATTGACGAGCGTGACGAGGCCTTTGATCTCAAGCTCCCGCGCGATGCATTCCGGCCGGTAACGCGACAGGTTGCCGCCGGACCGAAGGGCAGGTATCTCGGACCCTTGGACGCGCTTGGGCGGTGGGCCCACATATCGATAACCGCGACCATGGATGGTTGCGACGAAGTCTGGACCGAGGGCCTTGCGCAGGGCCGATATGTGAACGTGGAGGGTGTTCTCTTCCACGATCGTGCCGGGCCATACGATATCGAACAACTCGCGCTTTTCGACCAGCATATTGGGCCGCTCGAGAAACACGAAGAGCATGTCGATGCTGCGTGCGCTGAGGTCAATCGCCCCTTGCGGACCGGTCAGTGAACGCTCCCGCTCATCCAGCACGAAATTGCCGAAAGACAGCGCCATCGCCAATCCTGAATTGACCTCACAGAAACGCTACAGAAGATTTCAGCATCGCATCAAGGATTTTCCGTCGGCGCATCCGCATCCTTCGGTCGTTCGCAACGGAGAACCCACGATGCAGCGCCGCCAAACCACCTACATTCGTATTCAGCGTATCCTCATTGCGACCGTTTCGGCCGCTAAATCCGCCCTCGCACTCATGGCGGCGCGACATCGGGATCGCCGGATACTCGACCGGCTAAACTCTGCCGAACTGGAAGATATTGGTCTTTCCCGTGCCGAAAACGGCGTGATCTCCTTCCGGGCAGCGGAGCGCGACCGGCCACCGTCAATCGCTGCCGATTTCCACCCCGATCTCACCGACCTCGGTGCGAGCCGTACGCCAGCCAAGTCGACGCCAACATGAACGCAAGCCCCTACGGCGCCGATAACTATGAAAGGCACGCGTGGGGTCACCGGCGTCGAGACCCTCTTCGGCGCCGCTATGAGGACGGCCGAGATCAAGAGAGCGTATTTCGTAGCGCTAAAGATTTAGAATTTACTAATAGGTTATCGCAAGAAGACCGTTAGTCGTCAGGGCCGCCAATACGCATTCAAAGCCAGCTGTTGTCTCAAGTCTTTCTTAGCTCTCTTTTGCTATCGACTTGCGCACAGCTCGCGGACAATCCCATGAACGAGATCGATCCCGCACGCCGCTTTTCCATGGATGCGGTGCGCAATTTCGAGGGCCCGACCGAAGGGCAAGTGCCCAGCGGCATCAACGACGTCGCGCGCCAGGTCGCCTCGCAGTACCGACGCGATACGATGTCGCCGATCATGGTCAGTGGCGTGCTGCGCATGGTCGAATTCGCGGTGCTGTTCCTGTCGGGGGTCGGCCTCTATTTCTACTATGTCGGCTTCTTCAGCTATCTCGCCTGGCAATATCCGCTGACGATCGCCGCCGCCTCGTTCCTGGCAGTGGTGCTGCTCGACGTCACCGACAGCTACCAGATCGCGGCGCTGATGCGGCCCCTCGTCAATTTCGGCCGCGTGCTGCTCGTCTGGGCCGGCACCTTCGCGCTGATGGCGCTCACCGCCTTCGCCATGAAGGCCTCGGAGGACTATTCGCGCCTCTTGTTCGGCACCTGGTTCGTGGTCGGTTTCGTACTGATCTTCGGCCTGAGACTCGTGATGTCCACGCTAATCAGGCGCTGGGCGCGCGACGGGCGCATGGAGCGCCGCGCAGTCATCGTCGGCGGCGGCAAATCGGCCGAAATGCTTATCCGCTCGGTCGAGAAGCAGCCCTATAACGACATCCGCATCTGCGGCATCTTCGACGATCGCGGCGACAAGCGCTCGCCGCCCATCGTTGCCGGCTACCCGAAGCTCGGCACCATTTCCGAACTGATCGAGTTCGCCCGCATCGCCCGCATCGACATGCTGATCGTGTCGCTGCCGCTGACCGCCGAATCGCGCGTGTTGCAGCTTCTGAAGAAGCTCTGGGTGCTGCCGGTCGACATTCGGCTCTCGGCGCATTCCAACGCGCTGCAGTTCCGCCCGCGCGCCTATTCCTATATCGGCGCGGTGCCGATGCTCGACATCTTCGACAAGCCGATCAACGACTGGGACTCGGTCGCCAAGCGCAGCTTCGACATCATCTTCTCGCTCATCGGCATCATCGTCTTCTCGCCGGTGATGCTCGCCACCGCGATCGCCATCAAGCTCGACAGCAAGGGTCCGGTGCTGTTCAAGCAAAAGCGGCACGGCTTCAACAACGAGATCATCGAGGTCTACAAGTTCCGCTCGATGTACACCGACAAGTGGGACCCGACAGCCAGGCAGACGGTGACCAAGAACGACCCGCGCGTTACCCGCGTCGGCCGCTTCATCCGCAAGACCTCGATCGACGAGCTACCGCAGTTCTTCAACTCGCTGTTCGGCTCGCTGTCGCTGGTCGGGCCGCGCCCGCATGCGATCGCCGCCCAGTCGCACAACCTGCTCTACAATGAGGTGGTCGACGGCTATTTCGCCCGCCACAAGGTCAAACCCGGCGTCACCGGCTGGGCGCAGATCAATGGCTGGCGCGGCGAGATGGACACCAATGAGAAGATCCGCATGCGCACCGAATACGATCTCTACTACATCGAGAACTGGTCGATGCTGTTCGACCTGCGCATCCTGTTCCTGACGCCGGTCCGCCTGCTCAACACGGAAAACGCCTATTGAGCGCGGTCTCACATGAATTGCCGCCTCAGGCGGTCAGCCAGTTGCCGCCTCAGGCGGTCAACGCCAAGCTGATCGCGCTGATCTCGTCGGCGGCGATCGTCCTCGGCATCCTGCTTTCCGGCTTCGTCATCAGCGAGCCCGCGCCTTATGAGCTCTACATGGCCGGGCTGATCGCCGTCTGGGCGCTGTTTGGTCTTAGAATATCGCGGGCGATACTGCCGCTGCTGCTGCTCCTGGTGGCGATGAACATCGGCGGCATGATCGCGATGACGCAGATGGCGGAGCTCGCCAACACGCCGCTCTATCTCGCCGTCTCGCTGTTTCTCGCCTTCAGCGCGGTCTTCTTCGCATCGGTGACGTCGACGCAGCCCGACCTCTACCGGCTGATCTTCATCGCCTATGTGGTCTCGGCCGTCGCGACCTCGCTGCTCGGCATCGCCGGTTATTTCCATGCCTTCCCGGGCGCCGAGATCTTCACCAAATACGACCGCGCCGCAGGCGCGTTCCAGGATCCGAACGTGTTCGGGCCGTTCCTGGTTTTGCCCGGCACTTACCTGCTCTACCTGCTGCTCATCGGCCCTGTGTCGCGCATGCCGCTGCTGGCGGTGCCGCTGCTGGCCATCACCGCCGGCATCTTCTTTTCCTTCTCGCGCGGCGCCTGGGGCATGTTCGCGGTGTCGGCGGTGCTGCTAACCGGCTGCCTGTTCCTGCAGAGCGCCAGCGGCATGTTCCGGCTACGGCTGGTGGTGATGACGATCGGAGCCGCCGCGCTGCTGGTCATCGCCATCCTCGTCATCCTGCAACTGCCCGGCGTGTCGGACATGTTCACACAGCGCGCGCATCTGGAGCAGAGCTACGACACCGCACGACTCGGCCGCTTCGCCCGCTACACGATCGGCTTCCAAATGGCGCTGGAACATCCGTTCGGCATTGGCCCGCTGGTGTTCGGCACGATCTACGGCGAGGACACGCACGACATCTGGCTGAAGGCGCTGATGGATTATGGCTGGCTGGGCTTCGTCTCGTTCCTGACGCTCACGCTTTGGACCATCGCCGCCGGCTTCCGCATCCTGCTGCGCGACCGGCCATGGCAGCCTTACCTGCTTTGCGCCTATGTCGCCTATCTCGGCAATATCGGGCTCGGCACCTTCATCGACATCGACCACTGGCGCCATCTCTATCTTCTGCTCGGGCTGGTCTGGGGGGCGATCGCGCTGGAGTACCGGCACCAGAAGCAATTGCGGCGGACGAGCGCCGTTCCTGCCGCGGCAATATCATCGGCGCGATAGTCGCCGAATTCGGTTGACCGGCACCGGGTTATCACGATACATCGCCACCCGGTCCGGAGTGTAGCGCAGCCCGGTAGCGCACTTGACTGGGGGTCAAGGGGTCGTCGGTTCGAATCCGGCCACTCCGACCATTTTCAAGCCTGAGACTTGGCCCCAAGCCCTTTCCCTCTTCAGCAACGCCGCTACTGGCAGACGTCCACCCATTCCGCGCCGACGAGATCGGCCATGCGCTGCGGCGCGATGCGTACCGCGGCGTTGGTGGCGCCGGCGGCGGGGACGACCTCTTCGAAGGCTCTCAGCGATTCGTCGCAATAGACCGGCAGCGGCGCCGGCAGGCCGAACGGGCAGACACCGCCCGGCGGGTGGCTGGTCGCCTCCAGAACCTGTTCGCCGTCGAGCATCCGCGGCTTACCGCCAAGCGTGTCCTTGCACTTGCGGTTGTCGAGCCTGGCGGTGCCGCTGGTCACGACCAGCATGGTCTTTTCGCCGACGCGCAGGCAGATGGTCTTGGCGATCTGCGCGGGCATCACGCCATGCGCCTCAGCCGCCAGCGCCACGGTCGCCGAACTCGCTTCGGTGACCAGGACTTCGATGTCGGGCGCATGTTCGGCAAAGAAGGCGCGGACCGATTCCAGACTCATGAGCGACACCTCGTCAGGCATGTTGGCTCAGGCATGTTGGCTCAGGCATGTTGGCCAGTCGATGCCGCCGAATCGCGGCAGCGGACGCGATTGCCACATGACGCGGCGGCAGTTGGCAAGGGCCAGAGCACCATATGAGGAAGGCGCAAAAAACCCGCCAGGGCGACGCCAAGGCGGGCTTTTTGCGCGGACGCTTCTTGCGTCTCTATTGCTGTGTGGGCCGGCTCTCCGAAGCCGGCACCTTGATCAATTCCTCTTCCGGCACCTGCAACGCGGAGGCGATGCGCCGGAGCTTGGCGGGATCGGCGTCCTTGCCGTCCTCGATATCGATGATCTCGCCCACGGCCAGGCCGCAGGTCAATGAGAGCTCCTCAATCGTATACCCCTTCGTTTCACGTACGGCCCTGAGGGCACTGTAGCCGTTCGCGGCAATCATGTTGTTGGAAACATGGTTTCGTGCGGTGTTGGGCATGGCAACTCCTTGGGATGAAACACGTCTGATGAAAAGTGGCGTTGCCTGAGACGGGCGCGAGAATGGCCGTTAACAATTGATTTGCCAAGAGGGACCGTTGCGACCGTCACGCCATCGTGAACCGGTCCCGTCGACAGGAGGTCGAGGCCGCAGGCCACCAATATGTAAGGTTGCGCTGTGCCCAATCAAGTTCTTTTGAAGCACTGAAAACCGAACCCGCCGGCATTTTGCCTGCTCCAAATCGTTAGGTTTGTGTCTCTGGTCGACGGCGGGCGGCGTCAACTCCTTAGAAAGGATCAGATGCCATGAAACTGAAGCTATTCACTTTCGCCATTACGCTCGCCACGATTTCAGCTTTTGCGGGCGCCGCGCAGGCGGAAATGGTGCGCGTGCGCGGCACGGTAGCCAACTTCGCCGGAACGGCGCTGACGGTGAAAGCCCGGGACGGCAAGACCGATATGGTCACCCTTTCCCCGGGCTGGATGATCTCCGGCGTCGCCAAGGCATCGGCCGCCGAGATCAAACAGGGCGATTTCCTCGGCATCGCATCGGTTTCCAAGGCCGATGGCGGCAGCGGCGCGCTGGAGGTCGTGATCTTTCCGGCGGCGCTGAAAGGAACGGGAGAAGGCGACCGTGCCTGGGACCTGCAACCCAACAGCCGGATGACCAACGGCACTGTCGCCGACGTGACCCAGGTCAGCGGCCGGACGGTGACGCTCACCTATGGCAACGGCCAGAAGAAGCAGATCGCCATCCCGCAATCGACACCGATCGTGAAATTCGCGACCGCCAAACCGGCGGACCTCAAGCCGGGTATGGCGGTGTTCGTCAGCGCCGAGCGCGGCAGCAACGGCAAGCTCGTTTCACGCCGGGTGGTGGTCGGGAACCACGGCATCGCCCCGCCGATGTGAGGCGAGGAAACCGGCGTCGCCAGCGACACGGAAGATCGTGGCGCCACGCCCTTGCGCGTCCGAAAGGACACGCAAGGGGCGTGAGGGGCAGTCCTCAGCGCACCTGGTCGAGCAGGCGCTTGCACTCCAGGAGGTCGAAGAGCGCCTCCTGCAGCAAGGCCCGGTTGTCGCGCGACAATTTCGAGGAGTCCGGCTGCACGGGGCCTTCGTCGTCACTCTTGCCAAGACCGAAGAAACGGCGGCTGGGCTTCACCTTGGGCTGGCCGACAAGCGCATCCTCGTCGCCGCGCGGCTGGGCGGCCGTCGTCAACGGCACCTGATCGGCCTGCCGGCGCTGCGCGATCGCCTCGACCGCCGCCATATCGCCGTTGCCGATGGCGACCAGGAAATGGTTGCCGTTCTCGCGCAGCAGCTTCTGCACGCCCTTGATCGTATAGCCCTGGTCGTAGAGCATGTGCCGGATGCCCTTGATCAGTTCGACATCCTGCGGCCGGTAATAGCGGCGGCCGCCGCCACGCTTCATCGGCTTGATCTGGTTGAAACGCGTTTCCCAAAAGCGCAGCACATGCTGCGGCAGGTCGAGATCTTCCGCGACTTCGCTGATGGTGCGGAAAGCATCGGGGCTCTTGTCCATGGGCGAATCCTCACGCTGGACGACGATTCGGCAGTTACGCCGAATCGGGTCTTATTTCAGCGATTTATGAAACGATATTCAAGCCCGGCGTCAAAGCGGCCGCAGGTTTTCAACCGTATTTGCCGGGGCAGCTATTTGCCGCCCTTGGCCTTGCTGTTCTGGTGCGCGCGCAGAATGCGGTTCTTCAGCACATTCGACGATTTGAAGGTCATCACCCGACGTGGCGAAATCGGCACTTCCTCACCGGTCTTCGGGTTACGTCCGATGCGCTCGTTCTTGGAGCGGACATGGAAGGTTGCGAAGGACGACAGCTTCACCGTCTCACCGCGGACAATTGCTTCGCAAATTTCATCCAGCACGGCCTCGACAAGTTCAGCCGATTCGGTTCGCGACAAACCAACCTTGCGATAAACGGCTTCGGCAAGGTCGGCACGCGTAAGTGTCTTTCCCCCCATGCAACCGTCCCATCAGCTCAAAAAACGTAAATCGATACAGCCAGCGGCAGAGCCTAAGTAATTGATCCGGCAAGGTCAAGGACGTTCGGCACTTACCAGCGGAGCAACACCGCGCCCCAGGTGAAACCTCCGCCCATCGCCTCGAGCAGGACCAGGTCGCCCTTCTTGATGCGGCCATCGGCGACGGCCACCGACAAGGCGAGCGGCACGGAGGCAGCCGAGGTGTTACCGTGCAAATCGACGGTGACCACCACTTTCTGTTCGGCTATCCCGAGCTTCTTGGCGGAAGCGTCAATAATCCGTTTATTGGCCTGGTGCGGCACGAACCAGTCGAGATCGTCGGCCGTGATGCCAGCCTGGGCAAAAGTTGCCTCGATCACGTCGGTGATCATGCCGACCGCGTGCTTGAACACTTCGCGGCCTTCCATCCTGAGATGGCCGACCGTCCCCGTGGTCGAGGGGCCGCCGTCGACGAAGAGCTTGTCCTTGTGGACGCCATCCGAGCGCAGGCTTGCCGCCAGCACGCCGCGATCGCCCATGCCGCCCCTCCCCTCCGCTGCTTCGAGCACGACGGCTCCGGCGCCGTCGCCGAAGAGCACGCAGGTCGAGCGGTCGTTCCAGTCGAGGATGCGCGAGAAGGTCTCGGAGCCGATCACCAGCACGCGTTTTGCCAGCCCGCCGCGGATATAGAGGTCGGCGGTGGCGACCGCGTAGACGAAGCCGGAACACACCGCTTGCATGTCGAAGGCAAAGCCATGATGCATGCCGAGCCGGTTCTGGATATCGACGGCGGTCGCGGGAAAGGTGTTGTTGGGCGTCGAGGTCGCCAGCACGATCAGGTCGATGTCGGCCGGCGTCAGGCCGGCGCTGTCGAGTGCGGCGCGCGCCGCGGCCTCGCCCAGCGAGGCCGTCGTCTCGTCATCGGCCGCGACGTGGCGCTGGCGAATGCCGGTGCGCTGGACGATCCACTCGTCGGAGGTCTCGACCATGCCTTCGAAGTCGGCATTCTTCATGATGCGGCGGGGCAGCGCGGCACCATTGCCGCGCACGACTGATCTGATCAAGGTTCGTTCCTATTCCTCGGCGTCGACGGCGACGCCGGATTTCCTGTTTGCCTGGGCGTTTGGATTGCGCGCATGGAACAGATCGAGATCGGCCTCGATCCGGTCAAGCAGATTGTTGCGCACCATGTCGTAGCCGAGCTCGATCGCCGCCGCGAAGCCATCCGAATCGGCTCCGCCGTGGCTCTTCACGACGATGCCGTTCAAGCCCAGGAAGACGCCGCCATTGGAGCGGCCGACATCCATCTTCTCGCGCAGCCGGTCGAAGGCGCCCTTGGCAAAGACATAGCCGATCCTGGCCATCAGCGTGCGGCTCATGGCGGCGCGCAGATAGCCTGCGATCTGCCTTGCCGTGCCTTCGGCGGTCTTGAGCGCTATGTTACCGGCAAAGCCCTCGGTGACAACCACGTCGACCGTGCCCTTGCCGATATCGTCGCCCTCGACGAAGCCGCGATAGTTCATTGAGGCCATGTTGGCCTCGCGTAGCATGCGCCCGGCCTCCTTGACCTCCTCCTGGCCCTTGATCTCCTCGACGCCGACATTGAGCAGGCCGACGCTCGGCCGCTCGATACCGAACACCGAGCGCGCCATGCCGGTGCCCAGGATGGCGAAATCGACGAGCTGATGCGCATCGGCGCCGATGGTGGCGCCCACGTCCAGCACCACGCTCTCGCTGCGCGTCGTCGGCCAGAGCGCCGCGATCGCGGGGCGGTCTATGGTGGCCATGGTGCGCAGGCAGAACTTCGACATCGCCATCAGCGCACCGGTGTTGCCGGCCGAAATGCAAGCTTGCGCGGCGCCATTCTTCACCGCCTCGACCGCCTTCCACATCGACGATTTCCAGCGGCCCTGGCGCAGCGCCTGGCTCGGCTTGTCGTCCATCCGGACCGCGATCTCGCAATGGACGAACTCGCTCACCTCGGCCAGTTTCGGGAACTTGGCGAGTTCGGGACGCACCGCGTCCTCGCGGCCATAGATGACGAAGCGGATGTCGGGGCGACGGATGGCGACGGTCATCAGTGCCGGGATGACCACGCTTGGTCCGTGATCGCCGCCCATGGCATCGATGGAAATTCTGATCACGTGGTGTTTTTCTCACGGTTTGCCTGGCTTGCGGCGGACGCCTGCCGAGGTAAGGGGGCTCGCGAAGGTTCGGCGAAAATAGCGGTTTTGGGCTTCCGCACAACCAACTTTTCCAAAATCCGGACCGCCTTCAGGATTTTCCGAGCAGCGAACGCAGCTTTTTCTGGAATTCGCTTTCTTCCGGAGGATCGTCGCCGGCGGCGTCGAGCGCGGCGCCCGGCTTGCGCGGATAGGGATCGATCGCGAGGCCAAAGAACTGCTCGGCGAGCGCCCCGACATCGATGGTGTCGCCGGAAAATGTTTCAGGGCTGTCCGGCCCGTCGGCGTCGATGATGATCTCGCCGCCGCCCTCGAACCCTTCGCGACCGAGCTTCGACTGCTCGGGCAAGAACAGTGCCTCGACAGGTTCGTCGATATGCGCGGTCACCGGATCGAGAGTGACGATGCAGGCCTGCGTTATGTCGGCCTCGACGCGACCGCTGACCTTGACGCCGTTGCGCTTCCAGGACGTCACCAGCAGCTCGGCGCGGTAGCCCTCTACCGAAAGCAGGTCACATTCGGCGGCAAGTGCTGCGCGCTGCCGCTCGTCGGCTTCGATCACGACCGGCAGGCCCTTTTGCGGCAGGCGGGCGACATTGGCGATAAAAGACACAGGGCTCTTCGGTTCCGCGTGTTTCATGCTCGCCTCCTTCATGCGGCTTCAGCCACCGGGAACGCGACAGTGCCGGCCACGATCGATTCGCTCGGCTGCGCGGCAAGCTGCCGGGACGCCTCGCAGACATAGCTCGCCAGCAGCGGCGCCTCGGGCCACTCGCCGGCGTCCGGCCTGACGTTGCGGGCGAGCGCTGCGCCAAGGGCCGCGCGGTCGTCGTCGCGCAAGGCGTCGCCATAGGCCGCGGTGCGGCCATAGAACATCTTTGCCAGCTTCTTCATGCGCTTCGGCACGCCGACATCGCTGATACCGAGCTCCCTCAGCGAATGGTCGACATCCAGGAAGAACTCGTCGATCAGCACCTGCGCGACCTCGGCCGCCGCTCCATCCTCCCCGCGCAGCCGGTGCTGGAACAGGAACATGTGCAGCGACAGCATCTCGAAGCGGCCGAGCGGCGTGTCCGGCACATTCCAGTCGGAATAAAACACGGTTTGCCGCGCCGCCGCCACGATTTGTGCGTAGAGCGCCTCGGTGATGGCGCGGTTGGCATGACGTTCGCGGCCAAAAAGGCGCTGGAACATTGAGGGTGGTCTCCCGGGGACCTTTTGTTTGATTTGGCCTTGTTGCATCGGCATGCAAGCTGGTTTACCGGTTTTGCGGCCCAGCGCAAGTTGCGGGGATGTGATGGAGAATTGTTGTTGGGTGCGCTGAAGTTCAAGTCGTTCTTTGCGCCTGCCCCGGTGGGCGTGGCCTCGCTGCTGATCGCGGTATCAGCGCTTTCTGCCTGCAATTCGTCCAAGATGTTCGGCGATCTCCATCCGAGCGAGACGCTGACGAAAGGCTATGTCATCGACCAGCAGGCGATCGATTCGGTGCCGGTCGGCTCCAGCCGCGAGCAGGTTCTGCTGGCGCTGGGCACGCCGTCGACGACGGCAACCTTCGACAACGAGGCGTTCTATTACATCTCGCAGACGCGCAAGCGCTACGTCGCCTTCGATAACCCGCACATCATCGACCAGCACGTGCTGGCCGTCTATTTCGGCGCCGACGGCCGCGTCACGCAGATCGCCAATTACGGCCTGAAGGACGGCAAGATCTTCGACTTCATCTCGAGGACGACACCGACCGGCGGCAAGGACCAGAACTTCCTCAGCCAGGTCATCAACGGCGCCAGCAAGCTGGCACCCGGCATCCCGGGCGGCGGTGGCGGCGGCACGCCCTGAACTCGGCCTCCGGAAATTCAGACAATCAAGACCCGCCGGACCGCTCCGGCGGGTCTTTTGCTTGATAGCGAGCCGTGCGGTTGCCACACGCAAAAAACCCACGGGATTGCTCCTGCGGGTCCAGTCCTGGAAGGAGCGCTGGGCTCAGCCGTGCGCGAGCACGGCAAGCAAGAGCAGCGCCACGATGTTGGTGATCTTGATCGCCGGATTGACGGCCGGGCCGGCGGTATCCTTGTAGGGATCACCGACAGTGTCACCGGTGACGGAGGCCTTGTGCGCTTCCGAACCCTTCAGGTGCTTGACGCCGCCCTTGTCGGTGAAGCCGTCCTCGAACGACTTCTTGGCGTTGTCCCAGGCGCCGCCGCCGGAGGTCATCGAAATGGCGACGAAGAGGCCGTTGACGATGACGCCGAGCAGCGAGGCGCCGAGCGCGGCAAAGGCCGAGGCCTTCGAGCCCGAGATCAGGAGTACGCCGAAATAGACGACCAACGGCGCAAGCACCGGCAGCAGGGACGGGATGATCATTTCCCGGATCGCCGCCTTTGTCAGCAGGTCAACCGCCCGAGCGTAGTTCGGCTTCGAGGTGCCGGCCATGATGCCTTTGTCCTCGCGGAACTGCTTGCGCACCTCCTCGACGATCGAGCCCGCCGCGCGGCCAACGGCCGTCATGGCGATGCCCCCGAACAGATACGGGATCAGGCCGCCGAAGATAAGGCCGGCAACGACATAGGGGTTGGAGAGGTCGAAGGAGATCTCGCCCATGCCCTGGAAGTAGGGATACTTGTCGCCGTTGGTGGCAAAGAATCTGAGGTCGTTCGAGTAGGCCGCGAACAGCACCAGCGCGCCGAGGCCGGCGGAGCCGATGGCGTAGCCCTTGGTCACCGCCTTGGTGGTGTTGCCGACCGCGTCGAGCGCGTCGGTGGACTGGCGAACTTCCTTGGGCAGGCCCGCCATTTCGGCGATGCCGCCGGCATTGTCGGTGACCGGGCCGAAGGCGTCGAGCGCCACGATCATGCCGGCGAGGCCAAGCATGGTGGTGACGGCGATCGCCGTGCCGAAAAGGCCGCCGAGCTGGTAGGTGGAAATGATGCCGGCGACGATGACGATGGCCGGAAGCGCTGTCGATTCCAGCGAGACCGCGAGGCCCTGGATGACGTTGGTGCCGTGGCCGGTCACCGACGCCTGGGCGATCGAGGTCACCGGGCGCTTGTTGGTGCCGGTATAGTATTCGGTGATCACCACGATCAAGCCCGTCACAGCCAAGCCGATCAGGCCGCAGATGAACAGGTTCTTGCCTATGATGACCTTGCCGGCGACAGTGCCGATCTCGCCCCAGCCCAAGACCGCCGACGTGGCGATTGCGAGGCCGACAATCGACAGCAGGCCGGTGACGATCAGGCCCTTGTAGAGCGCGCCCATGATCGAGCCGTTGGAACCCAGCTTGACGAAGAAGGTGCCGACGATCGAGGTCAGGATGCAGGCGCCGCAAATGGCGAGCGGATAGAGCATGGCAGCGCCCAGAACGGCGGTGCCGCCGAAGAAGATGGAGGCGAGAACCATAGTGGCGACGACCGTCACCGCATAGGTCTCGAACAGGTCGGCGGCCATGCCGGCGCAGTCGCCGACATTGTCGCCGACATTGTCGGCGATGGTGGCCGGGTTGCGCGGATCGTCTTCCGGAATGCCAGCTTCGACCTTGCCGACGAGGTCGCCGCCGACGTCGGCGCCTTTGGTGAAGATGCCGCCGCCGAGACGGGCGAAGATCGAGATCAGCGAAGCGCCGAAACCGAGCGAGACGAGCGAGTCGATGACGACGCGGTCGTTCGGCTGAAGGCCCATCGGGCCGGTGAGGATGAAGTAGTAGATGGAGACGCCAAGCAGCGCCAGGCCGGCCACCAAGAGGCCGGTGATGGCGCCGGACTTGAAGGCGATGTCGAGGCCGGCGGCGAGGCTGTTGGAAGCGGCCTGCGCGGTGCGCACATTGGCGCGCACCGAGACATGCATGCCGATGAAGCCAGCGGTGCCCGAGAGCACGGCGCCGATCAGGAAGCCGATCGCGGAGGTGACGGACAGCAGCCACCAGGCGAGCAGAAGCACGACGATGCCGACGACGGCGATGGTGGTGTACTGGCGCGCCAGATAGGCCTGGGCGCCTTCGCGAATGGCTGCGGAGATTTCCTGCATGCGCTGGCTGCCCTGATCGGACGCAAGGACCGAACGTGTCGCCCAGATGGCGTACAGGACTGAAAGCAGGCCGCAGGCGATGACGGCGGTAATGATGGTCATTGCCGGATTTTCCTCGATTGATGGCCCAAAAGAACCCCTCCCTGGGCCGTTGGAACGGGGATGAATGCCGCGCTCGGAATCCGCCCCTTCGCTGGCGTGTATGCGAAACAGGGCCTGGAACGTCAAGATATTGTTCGGTTTTTGCCCTGCTTTCACCCAAAAGGGCGAAAGTCGACAGCGCCCGCCCAGCGCCGCCTCCGAATTAGATCGATTGAAATGACGTGGCGTAAATCAGCGCGTGCGCAAGTCGCCGTCCGGCTGGATGACGAAGATCAGCACCGCGAGCATGGACGACATTTGAAAGCAGCTACTCCGCTTCCCGCCCCATGCGGCGCGCGGCGTGGCGCTCGATCGCCGACAACCCGTCATAGATCAGCACCGCAAGCGCCGCGACGATCAGGCCGCCCTGCAGCACGAAGGCAAGGTTGCTCGAGATCAGACCGGCGATGATCACTTCGCCCAGCGTCTTGGCCGCCACTGTCGAGCCGATGGTGGCGGTGGCGAGGCTGATGACCACGGAGAGCCGGATGCCCCCGAGGATCACCGGGGCGCTCAGCGGCAGCTCGACCTTCACCAGCCTTTGCCAGCCGGTCATGCCGGCGCCGCGAGCCGCCTCCATCACGTTGCCGGGCAGCGTGGTGAGCGCGGTCAGCGCGTTCTCGAAGATCGGCAGCAGCCCGTAGAGGAAGAGCGCGATCAGCGTCGGTTTCTCGCCGAAGCCGACCGCCGGCACGGCAAGCGCCAGCACCGCGACCGGCGGGAAGGTCTGGCCGATATTGACCAGGCTGCGCGACAGCGGCAGGAATTCGGCGCCGGCCGGCCGGGTGACCAGGATGGCAAGCGCGACTGCCACGATCGTTGCGGCAATCGTCGCGACCAGCACAGTCCTCAGATGCAGCAATGTCAGCGTCAGCAGACTGCCTTGATTGTAGATCGCCGGCGCGCCGTTCTCGGTCAGGGGCTTCAGCAGCGGCTCGAACCAGCCCGGACTGGCGATGAAGACCACCAGCAGCACCAGAAGCGCCAGCCTCAACAGCGCGGGCAGCCAGGCCTTCATGCCGGCCTCGCGTGCTTCACCAGTCCTTCCACGGTAATGCGGCCGATGAGCTTGCCGTCGCCGTCCTTGACCGGCAGCGCCGGGCGGCCCGACCACAGAAGCTCGGCCAGCGCGTCGCGCTGGCTGGCGTCGCCCGGGATCGCCTCGCCTTCGGCGCCGCCGGGCTCCACGGCATCGCGCGTGCGACCGAGCGACAGCAGCCGGAACGGCCGCTCGCTGGAGCCGACCAGGGTCTCGACGAAGCCGTTTGCCGGCCTCGCCAGGATCTCCGCCGGCTTGGCATATTGCAGCAGCTTGCCGGCATCCATGACGGCGATCTTGTCGCCCATG
This sequence comes from Mesorhizobium album, assembly GCF_033977205.1. Classification (NCBI taxonomy): domain Bacteria; kingdom Pseudomonadati; phylum Pseudomonadota; class Alphaproteobacteria; order Hyphomicrobiales; family Phyllobacteriaceae; genus Mesorhizobium; species Mesorhizobium album. The sequence goes on from NZ_JAVIIW010000026.1 coordinate 75,760, forward strand.
TGCACCGCTTCCTCCATGTCGTGGGTGACGAGGATGATGGTGGTGCCGAAACGCTTCTGGATCGCCAGCAGATCCTCCTGCGCCTTGGTGCGGATGATCGGGTCCAGCGCTCCGAACGGCTCGTCCATGAGAAGCACATTGGGTTCGGCGGCGAGCGCGCGGGCAACGCCGACACGCTGCTGCTGGCCGCCGGAGAGTTCATGCGGATAGCGCGGGCCATAGGCCTGCGGGTCGAGCTGGTAGAGCGTCATCAGCTCTTCGACGCGCGCCTTGATGCGGTCCTTGGCCCAGCCGAGCAGCAACGGCACCGTGGCGATGTTCTGCGCCACCGTGCGATGCGGGAACAGGCCGTGGCCCTGGATTGCGTAGCCGATGCTGCGGCGCAGCTCGTATCCGGGCAGCGAGCGGTTGTCGGCGCCGTCGATCTTGATGATGCCGGAAGTGGGCTCGACCAGCCGGTTGATCATCCTGAGCAGCGTCGTCTTGCCGGAGCCGGAGGTACCGACGACGGCGGCGATCGTGCGCGGCTCGACGACCATAGAGACATCGTCGACAACGGCCGTTCCGTTATAGCGCTTGGTGATGCCTTCGATCTCGATCATTCGGTATCCGTCCTGCGCCTGGTGGAGGTCATTTCGATAATCGCGTCGAGGATAATGGCCGCGGCGAAGGCCAGCGCCACGGTCGGCACCGCACCGAGCAGAACGAGGTCCATCGCCGTCTGGCCGATACCTTGGAATACGAACACGCCGTAACCGCCGCCGCCGATCAGCGCCGCGATGGTGGCGAGGCCGATGTTCTGCACCAGCACGATGCGGATGCCGGTGAGGATAACCGGAAAGGCAAGCGGGAACTCGACATCGAACAAGCGCTGGCGGTCGGTCATGCCCATGCCGCGGGCCGCATCGTTGGCGGCGCGCGGAACGCCGGCAAGGCCGACCACGGTGTTCGCCACCACTGGCAGCAGCGAATAGAGGAACAGCGCGACGAAAGCGGGCGCGGTGCCGATGCCTCTGATGCCGGCCGCCGCCGCGCCCGGCACATGCGCGGCGATCCAGCCGAGCGGCGCGATCAGCAGGCCGAACAGCGCGATCGACGGGATGGTCTGAATGATGTTGAGCACATTGAGGACGCTATCCCGCAGCCGCTCGACGCGGTGGCACAGAATGCCGAGCGGCACCCCGACGATCACCGCCGCCGCCAGCGAGCCAAGTGCCAGCGTGATGTGCTTGAGACCCTCGGCCCAGAAACCGTCGGCGCGACTGGCATATTCCTTGAGGATGGAGAGACTGTCCCAGTTCCCCGACAAAAGCAGCGCGCCGACGGCAAGCGCGGTGACGGCAAGGACGCCGACGCGCGCCGCAGGCGACAGGTTGAGCCTCGTCAGTACATCGGCCAGAAGCAGCGTGAAGGCGAAGATGAGCAGCCAGAAGCCGGAGGCCGGCGCAACGCGGGCGAATGTGTTGCCAGCGGGCGTCAGGAAGCTGCCGGCAATGCCGATCAGGATGGCGAGAGCGACAAGTGCAAAGACGCTGGCGGCCAGCCTGAGGATGAGCGGTGTTCGCAGAAGCGCGACGATGCCGCCGGCAATCAATATCGCCAGCAGCAGGATGCCAAACGTGGGCGGCAGCGCTTCAAGGATCGAGCGCGCTTGTCCCGGAACGATGCGGTTGGCGCGGAAAGTGGCGAAGGGTGCCGCAAAGGCGGCATAGGCGTCGATGGCGGCAATAACCACGCCGAGCTTGTCGAAGCGCAGGGTCATCGAGACCTCTCCGGAGAAGCGACAGAAAGCTTTGCCGACGTGGCAAATCCTGCAACTTTGGAGATTGGCGAAAGCCTGCTCGACATCCGATCTCCCCCCTTGCGGGGGAGATGGCCGGCAGGCCAGAGGGGGGTGGGACGGATCGCTACCTTCCGGGCAATGGCTTGCGAGAAGCGAAGATTGTTGGTTGGCAAAGCTACAATCGGCTGAGAAGTCGGCGGGACAGCACCCCCCTCTGTCCTACCGGACATCTCCCCCGCAAGGGGGGAGATTGGCAGCTCCGCCGACCGCACCTCTCCAACTCGCACGTGTGTCGCGATCCCCGCCTGGCTACTTCAAGAACCCGTTCTTCTTCAAAAAGTCTTCCGCTACCCCCTTGGCGGGCTCACCGCCCAGCTGGACGCGGCCGTTGAGCTGCTGCAGCGTGGCAAGGTCGAGCTTGGCGAAGACCGGCTTCAGCAGCGTCTCGATCTCGGGATGCTGCTTCAGCACCTGCTCGCGGATGATCGGCACCGGCTCGTAGACCGGCTGCACATTTTTGTCGTCCTGAAGCACGACAAGGCCGGAGGGCTGGATGCCGCCGTCAGTGCCGTAGACCATGGCGGCGTTGGCGCCATTGGTCTGATTGGCGGCCGCGGCGATGGTCGCGGCCGTGTCGCCGCCGGAGAGCGTGATCAACTGGTCCGGCTTCAGCTTGAAGCCGTAGGTGGTCTGGAAGGCCGGCAGAGCCGCCGCCGAATTGACGAACTCGGCCGAAGCCGCGAGAACGACCTTGCCGCCGCCGGAGACGTATTTGCCGAAGTCCGACAAGGTGGTGAGCTTGTTCTCGTCCGCCACTTCCTTGCGCAGCGCGATCGCCCAGGTGTTGTTGGCCGGCGACGGCGACAGCCAGACGATCTTGTTGGCATCGTAGTCGAGCTTCTTGGCGATGTCGTAGGCCTTGGCGGCATCCTTCCACACCGGATCGTCGGCCTTCTGGAAGAAATAGGCGGCATTGCCGGTATATTCGGGATAGATGTCGATCTCGCCGGCAGTGATCGCCTTGCGCACCACAGGCGTGCCGCCCAGCTGGATGCGGTCGGTGGTCTTGATGTTGTTGGCGTTCAAAACCAGCTGGATGATATTGCCGAGCACACCGCCTTCCGTGTCGATCTTCGAGGAGACGACAACCTGGGCATGTGCCGAGGCTGCGGTGATGCCAAGCGCGATCGCTGCTACGACGAGCTTTCCGATTGAAAACATTGTGGAAATCCTTTGCTGTGAGCCGAAGGGTCGGAGGCGGCATATGAGCACGGGTTTAACGCGCCGTCGGGGCACACGGTTTCATAACTGGGAGAACGCGCGCAATAATTTTGTTCCCGGCGCGGATGCCGCGCCCGGCAACGTCCCGACAGCGTCGTGTCAGCTTCGGGGTCCCGGCCTTTCAGACGCGCATAGGACGCTGAAGCACCTCGATTTGGCGCATGATCCTGTCCGACGGAAGCTCGGCACAGACGCGACGCGCTTCATTGTTTCTGTGCGATGCGTACCCCTAGCTGGTGCGCGCTTTTGGGCGAACGGCATTAGGCTCCCGGCGGTCGATAACGGATCGACTTCGCCTTTCGGAGAGCTTCCATCGTCTCCTCGACGCTGAGCAGAACGGTGGTCTCGTACGAACTCAGCGCGCCGCCGGCCCCGATGGCAAGAGCGACGGCGGCCATCGACACATTGTCTGGCGCCTCCCATAGATTCCAGCCATCGTGTTCGCCGAAAGCATACCAGAACCCGTGCAGCTTTCCGCCCGCAGACTCGATGTACGAACGAGCCGCGTTGCGCCGATCCTCGGGATTTTCGATCATGCGCGCCCACGTCTCGGGAGTATAGCTGAAGCGTGTGAGATACATTGCCATGGTTCGCTCCTCCGTCAGAGTCACTCCCCTAGGCAAATTTACCGCTCAAACCGGAAAGGCGCGAATCATTTCCCTATCGGCCACGACCGATCCCGACTTTCAGCGTCAGATGCTGGGCCGGCGCAATCTCATGATCCGCAAGGCGCCGAGCGCCAGGAAGCAGAGCATGACAACCGGGAACACGGCCCAGTTCAGCATGGTCCAGCCCCAGGCGTTGTAGACCGCGCCCGACATCAGTGACGCGAAGGCGACGAAGCCGAACAGGACGAAATCGTGGAAGCCCTGCACCTTGCCCTTCTCGGAAGGCCGGTAGCTGGCGGCGACCATGGAGGTTGCGCCGATGAAGCCAAAATTCCAGCCGAGGCCGAGCAGGATCAGCGCCGTCCAGAACTGCCATAACGCAAGACCTGACAGTGCCACTGCTGCGCAGCCGGTGAGCAGGAGCAGCCCGAAGGCCACGATGCGCTCGGCGCCGAAGCGATGGATCAGCGAGCCGGTGAAGAAGCTCGGCCCGAACATCGCCATGACATGCCAGGAAATGCCGAGCGTCGCATCGTCGGTCGACAGCCCGCAGCCGACCATGGCGAGCGGCGCGCCGGTCATGACGAAGCTCATCAGCGCGTAGCTGCCGACCGCACAAAACAATGCCGCGACGAAGCGCGGCTGGGTGGCGATCTCGACCAGCGGGCGGGCGTCGCTTTCAGCAATTGCCGCGACGATGCCCGTCCGCTTGGACGTATGCAGGAAGGAAAGGATGACGGCGCCGACGGCCGCCAGCACCAAAATCGAGGCGAAGGATCCGGCAAACATCACCGGCGCCAGAAGCTCGCGCGTGTAGATGACGATCTGCGGCCCGAGGATGGCGGTGACGATGCCGCCCGCCAGCACGAAGGAAATGGCGCGCGCCTTGAATTCCGACGGCGCGTTGTCGGCGGCGGCGAAGCGGAACTGTTGGACGAAGGCGCCGCCGACACCGATCACGCCGAGACCGAAGGCGAACAGCCAGAAACTCGCCTCAAAGAGCGCCAGCGTCGCGATCAGGCCGCCGAGCGCGGTGACGACAGTGCCGGTCATGAAGCCGCCGCGATGGCCCAGCCGGCGGATGATGGCGGCGGCTGGCAGCGCGCCCAGCGCCACCCCGAGATTGAAGCCGGTGACCGGCGCCGTCGCCAACGATTTGTCGGGGCCGAGCAGATACTGTCCGGCGAGCGCGCCGAGCGAAATGGCAATGGGTGCCGCGGAGCCGACGATCGCCTGCGCCGCGGCAAGCAGCAGCGCCGTGCGGCGCGCTCCACGACCGGCTTCGGCGACCACGACCGCGGCGGCCGTCATGATGCGTCCTTGCCGCGCCCCTCGCCACGCACCCGGCGCGAGACGCGATCGAGCACGGCGTTCACCAGCTTCGGTTCGTCCTCCTCATAGAAGGCTTTGGCGATGTCGACATATTCCGAGACGATGACGGCCACCGGCACGTCATCCCGCTTCATCAGCTCATAGACGCCGGCGCGCAGGATGGCGCGCAATGTCGAATCCAGCCGTGACAGCGGCCAGTCCTCCGTCAGCGCCTGGCGGATGACCGGATCGATGGTCTTCTGGTTCTCGACGACGCCGGTCAGGATGGCGCGGAACCATTGCGCGTCGGCCTCGCGATAGAGCGCGCCGTCGACTTCCTTACCCAGGCGGAAGGCCTCGTATTCGGCGGTGATCTCGAAGACACCGCTGCCGGCCACATCCATCTGGTAGAGCGCCTGGACGGCGGCAAGACGGGCAGCGCCCCGCTTGTTGGCGTGGCGCACCGCACCGTTATGGGCAGGCTCGCTCACGATTGGGCTCCGAATTTCTCTTTGAGCGCGATCATGGTCAGCGCCGCGCGGGCGGCGAAGCCGCCCTTGTCGCCTTCGGTGCGCTTGGCGCGCGTCCATGCCTGCGCATCGTTCTCGGTGGTCAGGATGCCGTTGCCGATCGGGATCGCTTCCTGCACCGACAGGTCCATGAGCGCCCGACTCGATTCATTGGCGACGATGTCGAAATGATAGGTATCGCCGCGGATGACGGTGCCGAGCGCGACGAAGCCATCATAATGCGTGCCGCCTTCGCCGGCGCCGTCCAGCGCGAAGGTGATCACGGCCGGTATTTCGAGCGAGCCGGGAACGGTGACGACGTCATAGGTCGCGCCGGCCTCGTCCAGCGCGCTGGTCGCGCCTTCCAGAAGCGCGTCGGCGAGGTCGTCGTGGAAGCGCGCCTCGACGATGAGCAGATGCGCCTTCGCCTTCGGACGAATGAACGCTTTGCCGTGTTGGGATATGCCAGCCATAAAAGTCTCCGGGGGTCGCCGGTGACTTAGGCCGAAGCCGGATTGATCGCAAGCACAAGATTGTCCAACCGACACCGGCCCCGCCTCTCTCGACGGTTTCGGCTCCCGCGCAGCGATGTTTCGGCACGTTCCTTGGCTAGGCAGGCGAAGCCTCGAGGATCGAGATCGGTGCCCGGGTGCCGATCACCCGCTCGAGCTTAAGTCCTGCGCCCTCGAACAGCCTGGCGTACTGTGTTTCCGTCCGCTCGAGGCCGCCAGTGACCGCGAGCATGACCACATCGATGGCCTTGATCTGATCCGGCTCGTCGCCCGGAGGCACGATCGTCTCGGCCACGAGCACCCTGCCATGCGTTGGCATGGCCTCGCGACAACGCCGCAGGATCAGCCCGGCACGTTCGTCGTTCCAGTCGTGGATGACCTTCTTGATCACATAGACGTCGCCGACCGGGATGCCCTCGAAGAAATCGCCTGCGACGAAGTCGGTGCGCGGCAGATCGCCTCCGGCGCCCTGGCGCGCCGCCGCCACCCCGGACGGCAGATCGAACAAGACGCCGCTCAAATGGGGATTGCGGGCAAGGATCGCCGAGAGAAGCTGCCCATGCCCGCCGCCGACATCGACGATCCGCGTGTATCGGCCGAAATCATAGGCGTCGGCTACCGCCTCGTTGCTGCCTTGGCTTAAGGCGACCATGGCCCGCTGGAACAGGGCAGCTTGCTCCGGGTGAGCCGAGAGCCAGTTGAACCTCGGGCTCCCGAACACCTTGTCGAAGGCCGGCCTTCCCGTGCGGACGGAATGCAGAAGCTGCTCGAAGGCAAGATAGGCTTCACTGTTGATCATCCGGATGAAGTCGCGCGGTCCGGGCCGATCGGAACGAAGCACTGCACCAACTTCCGTCAACGCAAAGTGGCGCGGGCGAATTTCAGTGAAGACCCCCTCCGGCGCCAGGAGCCGCATCACACGGTAGAGCGGTTCCGCATCCGCCTTCGTGGCGGCTGCCAAGTCTTCAACCAACAGTGCGCCGGAGGCCAGAAGATCGGGAATTCCAAGTTCGATAACGACGCGTAGCGCCTGTGACACGGCAAATCCGAAACCAAGCCTAATGACTTGTTGCGACGGGCTGCTCATGCTTTCCCCTCCAGCCGAGGAGAAAGCTTACGTGGGGTGCGAGCAGATGTGAAGCGGGAAGCCATGCTGAACGGCGGATTGCGTGGCAGAGGCCGAAGCCGCGTTGATCGCAAGCGGAAGACCGCTTGGGACCAAGCTCGGTCCTATCGATCCTCTCGCGTGTGCCACAAGCGCAGCACAAAAATCGTCGCGTTCTGTATTTCGTAGCGAATCTCGTAGTTGCCCACCAAAATGCGGCGGACCTCGCGTGGCTCGAACTCTTCCAGCTTCTCTCCGATACGCGGGTACTCGATCAGCCGTGCTGGCGCAGCAGCCAGGGCCTGCACGACACGTGCGGCCGCCTTGCCGTTTGCTGGCGCAAGAAAATCATGAAGCCTGACCAGATCGGACAAAGCCCTACTGGTCCACTTCAGCTCCATCAACTCGGCACCGGCAGCGGTTCTTCAGTGCTAAGACTCTCGGCCCAGGCCTGAACTGCCTGGTGGTCAATAACCCGACCAGCGTCGACATCGGTCAGCGCTTCAAGCGTAAGCCGCCGGCGCTCCTCCTCCAAATCGACCCACGCGGAAAGGGCTTGTTTGACGATCCAACCGCGCGGACGCTCAAGTCGGGCAGCCAATTGGTCTACCTTCTCCGCCAGCGGCAGGGGAACATGGGCTGTGATTACCTTTGTGTCCATCCGAACCTCGCAATCAAGCTTAATCATAGCGATTAAAACTGATTAGGTCGACGCCTCACAGCCCCTCTTTCGCCGCTTCCGCCAGGCGCGCGGCATAGCGGGCCATGGTGTCGATCTCGATGTTGACGCGGTCGCCCACCTGGCGTTCGCCCCAGGTCGTCACGCTCAGCGAATGCTGGATCAGAAGCACGTCGAAGCGGGTGCCTTCGACCTTGTTGACGGTGAGCGAGGTGCCGTCGAGCGCGACCGAGCCCTTCGACGCGATGAATCTTGCCAGATGGCGCGGCGCTTCCAGTGTGAACCGGACGGCATCGCCCTCCTCCTTGCGTTCGACGAGCTCGGCGGTGCCGTCGACATGGCCGGAGACGATGTGGCCGCCGAGCTCGTCGCCGATCTTCAGCGCCCGTTCGAGATTGATCCTGGTGCCGGATTTCCAGCCCGATGCAGTGGTGAGCCTCAGCGCTTCTTCCCAGGCCTCGACCTCGAACCAGCGCGCGTTGGAGCCATGCTCGGGCAGCGCCGTGACGGTCAGGCAGACGCCGCCGCAGGAAATCGAAGCGCCGATCGCGATGGTTTCGGGATCGTAGGCGGTGTCGATGCGCAGGCCGACGCCTTCGCTCAAAGGCTTCACCGAAGCGACGGTGCCTACATCGGTAACGATCCCAGTAAACATCACAAATCCCTTACCCACTCGGCGTAGCTGTCTTCGCCGAAGAGCATCCGGCGCAATTTGCGGAATCCCGGCGGGATATGGTCGGCATCGATGGGCGATGCAATGCCGTCCTCGCCGATCGCCTCCGGCCCCTGGAACAATACGATACGGTCGACCAGGTCTTCTTCGAGAAAGGCCTTGGCCACCTTGGCCCCGCCTTCGACGAGCACGCTTGCCATGCCGAGTGCCGCCAGGTCCTCCAGCAGTTCCGGCAGAGCCACTTCGCTCTCGTACGTTTCGGTGCCGATGAAGTGCACACCTGCGTGTTCGAGCGCCGCCCGCCGGTGCGGGTCGGCCTCGGGGCACGCCGCGATATAGAGCGGCACATGACCGACGCCGGAAACAAGCTTCGACGTCTCCGGCAGCCGGATCTGGCGATCAAGGATGATGCGCGCCGGCGAACGGCTCTCCAGCCCCGGCAGGCGCACGGTCAGCGCCGGGTCGTCCTCAAGCGCCGTGCCGATGCCGACCAGGATGGCGTCCACCTCCGCGCGCATCAGATAGACCTCGCGCCTGGCAATCTCGCCGGTGATGGCAACCTGGCCGGCGCCTTTCCTGCCGATCTTGCCGTCGATCGAAAGTGCAAGCTTCAGGATCACTTCCGGACGTTTTTTCAAGGATCGAATCAAATAGCCGGCCATCTGCTCGGCGGCCTCGGCAGCAAGCACCTTCTCCGCCACCTCTATGCCGGCGGCGCGCAGGATGGCATAGCCCTTGCCGGAGACGCGCGGATCGGGATCGCTCGCCGCCCCCACCACGCGCGCAATGCCGGCATTGACTAGCGCGTTGGCGCAAGGCGGCGTGCGGCCATGGTGGGCGCAAGGCTCCAGCGTGACATAGGCGGTGGCGCCGCGCGCCAGCTCGCCGGCTTCCGCAAGCGCCTCCGTCTCGGCATGCGGCCGGCCGCCGACGGCGGTGACGCCTGTGCCGACGATCATCGGGCCTGCGCCATCATCGCGCACGATGATCGTGCCGACGGAAGGGTTGGTGGAGGTGCGCCCGGCATTGCGGCGCGACAGCCTCAGCGCCGCGGCCATGTAACGACGATCCAGGGCCGCCTGCTCGGCCTCGCTCAGTCGCGGTCCTGCCATGATCAGCCGGCGTCCTCTTCGCTCTTTTCCTCGTCGCCCTTCAACTCGCCCAGCAATTCGTGGAAATCCTTGGCCTCGCGGAAATTGCGGTAAACGGAAGCAAAGCGGACATAGGCTACGTCGTCGAGCGACTTCAGCGCCTCCATGACCAGCCGGCCGACTTCGCCGGAGGCAATTTCGGTCTCGCCGGAGCTTTCGAGCTGGCGCACGATGCCGGTCACCGCGCGGTCGATGCGCTCGGGATCGACATTGCGCTTGCGCACCGCAATCTCGACGGAGCGCAGGAGCTTGTCGCGATCGAACGGCACCTTGCGGCCGGACTTCTTGATCACGACGAGGTCGCGCAGCTGCACGCGCTCGAAGGTGGTGAAGCGGCCGCCGCAATCGGGACAGACGCGCCGCCTGCGGATCGCCGCGCCGTCCTCGGCGGGGCGCGAATCCTTCACCTGGGTATCTTCGGACTGGCAATAGGGGCAGCGCATGGCGGGCCTTCGGTTGGCGATTCTCGGGTGGCGGAAAGGCTTAGTGCGTTTTGCCGCAACGGCAAAGCGCAGAGACATTTCGCGCCTCAGAGATAGCGAGGCGCGAGCAAGATTGCCAGCGCCCTGCCCCGAGCCCACCGTCAAGCGTTACGGCGCGACATCCTTGGTTGCGAAGCCGCAAGACGTGCCGAGATTGCGGTAGGCCTTGACGAAGCCGTCCATAGGGATGCTGGCAACCGTCTGCTTGCCGAAGGTTACATCGAGCGAGGTGACTTTGCGCATGGCGCGCAACAAGGCGAGACCGGTCTTGGTCTGGTTGTCGACCATCCAGCTTGGGCGGCCGTTGACGCCATCGCTGGAAGAGACCGTCGCCGAGACCTTGACGCCAGGGTCGCCGAAGGTCGCCGCAATGTTCTTGCCGGTCGGCAGGTCTTTGGTGTCGACAGAGATCATGACGGCGGGATAGGCATCGGGCGGCAGGGCGTCACCGGACGAAATCGACAGCGTGAGCGTGCCGGCATTGCCGTTGCCGTCGACAAACGCGGTCGAGGCGGCACAGGTCTTGTGGGCGTCCTGCCCGGTATCGAGCGTATCGATGATCGTGGTCCACCTGCCGAAAGTGTTGGTGGCCGGCAAATTCGGATCCGGCTGCGTTTGCTCCTGTGCAAGCGCGCCCGATACGGCAAAGCCGGCCAGCGAACCAAGCAGGACCAGGGCAGCGGGACGAAAAGTGCGCATCATCAAGTCTCCAGTTCGGAGCGTCGTCCAATCAGGACGACGCAATGCCGGCGGATAAAAGATGATGCGCAGCGCGCGGTCAACCAAGCGCGGGGGGATCAACCGAGATAGGGGTAGAGCGGGAAGCGATCGGTCAGCGCCGTGACCTTGGCCTTGACCGCGGCTTCGACGGCGGCGTTGCCTTCGTCGGAATTCGCCACCTTCAACCCGTCCAGCACCTCGGCGATCAGTTTGCCGATCTCGCGGAACTCTGCCTGGCCGAAGCCGCGCGTGGTGCCGGCGGGCGTGCCGAGGCGGACACCGGAGGTGACGAAGGGCTTTTCCGGGTCGAAAGGAATGCCGTTCTTGTTGCAAGTGATGTTGGCGCGGCCGAGAGCCGCTTCGGCGCGCTTGCCGGTGGCGTTCTTCGGGCGCAGGTCGACCAGCATCAGATGGTTGTCGGTGCCGCCCGAGACGATGTCGAGGCCGGTTTCCTGAAGGCTCGAAGCCAGCGCCTTGGCGTTGGCGACGATGCTTTCGGCATAGGCCTTGAAGCTCGGCTTCAGCGCCTCGCCGAGCGCCACGGCCTTGGCGGCGATCACATGCATCAGCGGGCCACCCTGCAGGCCCGGGAAGACCGCCGAGTTCATCTTCTTGGCGATCTCCTCGTCGTTGCAAAGGATCATGCCGCCGCGCGGGCCGCGCAGCGACTTATGCGTCGTCGTGGTCACGACATGGGCATGCGGCAATGGCGACGGATGCATGCCGCCGGCAACCAGGCCGGCGATATGCGCCATGTCGACCATCAGATAGGCGCCGATCGAATCGGCGATCTCGCGGAAGCGCTTCCAGTCCCAGACGCGCGAATAGGCGGTGCCGCCGGCCAGGATCAGCTTCGGCTTCGTCTCATGCGCGGTCTTCTCGATTGCGTCCATGTCGAGCAGGTGATCATCCTTGCGCACGCCGTAGGAGACGACCTTGAACCACTTGCCGCTCATGTTGACCGGCGAGCCGTGCGTGAGATGGCCGCCGGAATTCAAGTCGAGGCCCATGAAGGTGTCGCCGGGCTGCAAGAGCGCCAGGAACACGGCCTGATTCATCTGGCTGCCGGAATTCGGCTGGACGTTGGCGAAGTTGCAGCCGAACAGTTTCTTGGCGCGCTCGATGGCCAGTTCCTCGGCCACATCGACGAACTGGCAGCCGCCATAGTAGCGCTTGCCTGGATAGCCCTCGGCATATTTGTTGGTCATGATCGAGCCCTGCGCCTCGAGCACGGCGCGGGACACGATGTTTTCTGATGCGATCAGCTCGATCTCATGGCGCTGGCGGCCAAGCTCGTTGCGGATGGCGCCGAAAATTTCCGGATCGGCATCGGCAAGCGTGGTCTCGAAGAAGGATTCGAATTTGCTGGAGGCTGCCGCGGCATTTGACATGGCTTGCTTTCCCTTAGGGCCGGAGGTCTTGCGAGGTCGCCGCGCCATTAACACAGTTGTTTTCGGCCCGCCACGTTTGCGGCGCGAAATTTGCTAGCCGGATTGCGCCAAGCAAATCGGCTGAAGCGTTATTTCCTGTCCCGCCGGTTTTTGAGCAGGGCTTCGGTGAGCGTAATCTCGGACAGCAGCGCCCGCATCGTATGGTCGTTGATCTCGCGGCTGCGGAACATGGCGCGCACGGCGGCGCGCTCCGCCTCGATGCCGGCATGCCTCAGCTCGAGTTCCAGCCGCCCGGCCTCGCGGGCCTCGGCGCGCGCTTCTTCGGCCTCGTCGGAGGCCGCGATGCGGCGGCGGTAGCCGGCAACGATGCTGTCGGCGACCGCGAGCCGGGCTTCCGCCGCCTCACCCTCCTCGCCTCCATCGCTGGCGAGACTTTCTATCCTGGCGATGGCCGCGTTGGCGGCGCCGACACGCGCCCGGCGCTCCTCGGCCGCACCCGGATCCTCGCCTGGCTCGACCAGCCCGCGCGCGATCCCCGGCAAAGCGAGGCTCGCGATGACCAGCGAGCAGACGATGACGCCGGCAGCAAGGAAGATCACCACATCGCGCGCCGGAAATGGCGAGCCATCCTGCATTGCGAGCGGCAGCGAGAGGATGCCGGCGAGCGTGATTGCCCCGCGTACACCCGCCACCGATCCGGCAAGCCTGACACGGAAGCCGAAGGGCTCAGCCTTGCGCTTGCCGAACCGGGCGCTGACCACCGACGCCATGTCGCCGATCCAGATCCAGAGGAAGCGCAGGCCGATGAGGCAGAGCGTCAACAGCAACACAGTCAGCGCCGGCTCGAACAGCCAGTGGCGGCTGGTGAGCTCCGGCGGAACCTTGCGTATGATGTCCGGCAGCTGCAGGCCGAGCAGGATGAAGAGCGCGCCGTTGAAGACGAAGGTCAGCGTCGACCATAGCGACATCGCCTGGATGCGCGCCGAGACCGACAGATAGCGGAAAATGCCGGAGGTCCCGGTGAGCAGACCGGCGGTGACCGCCGCCAGGATGCCGGAGGCGCCGGCATGCTCGGCGATGAGATAGGCGACGAAGGGCAGCAGGATCATCACCAGCACCTGCGCCTCCGCCGGCGTGCCGCGGATGCGGCCGAGTATCTGCAGCGCCTTGGCGGCGACGAACAGCGCCGCGACGCCAGCGAGGATGCCGGCCGCCACGGCATAAAGGAAGCTCAGCGAAGCGGCGGCAAAAGAGAAGCTGCCGGTCAGCGCCGCCGCGACGGCGAAACGGAACATGACTAGGCCGGAAGCGTCGTTGAGCAGGGATTCGCCTTCCAATATGTGCATCAGCCGCGCCGGAACGACATTGCGGTCGACGATCGAGGAGACGGCGACCGCGTCGGTCGGCGACAGGACGGCGGCTAAAGCGAAGGCAACAACCAGCGGGATGCTCGGCACCAGCCAATGCAGGGCATAGCCGAAGCCGACGATGGTGAAGAAGGCCAGTCCGACCGCAAGATCGAGGATCGGCCCGCGCAGTTCGATCAGCTCGCGCTTCGGCGCCGCGAAGGCATCGCCGAACAGAAGCGGCGGGATGAATACCAGCAGGAAGAGCTCAGGATCGATCCCGACATGCAGGCCGCGCGCCGGCCAGGCAAGGACGGCGCCGATGGCGATCTGCAGCACAGGCAGAGGCACCCGAACCAGCCGAACCAGCGCACCGGAGAGCGCCACGAAGGCGAGCACGACGAGAATGAAGACGGCAACTTCCATGGCGCGATTCCGGCACGCTGGCCTACCATGCGTTGATCGGTCGTATCAGCGGCGCTGGCGAAGACTTCGAATTGAGGACGAAAAACAAAAAGGCCGCTTCGTGGCGGCCTTTTTTATCATCAAATTCAGTTCTTTACAGCGCGGACGTAATCTGCAGCTCGCTGTTGCCGTCGAGGCCGTAGATGTCGTCGCGGAACTGCACCACGCCCGGTCCTGTCGACCACGCCGACAGGTAAAGGAAGTGGACCGGCACCGGATTGACGACCTGCACCGGCGTGTTCTCGCCGGTCTTGATCGCCGCCTCGAAATGCTGGCGGTCCCAGCCGGGCGTGTCGCGCAGGATCCAGGTGACGAGGTCGCGCACGTTCTGGACGCGCACGCAGCCGGAGGAATCGAAACGCATCAGCTTGCCGAACAGGCTCTGCTGCGGCGTGTCGTGCATGTAGACGCCGTCCGGGCTCGGGAAGTTGATCTTGACCGAGGCCATGGCGTTGCCGACGCCGGGATCCTGGCGGAAGCGGTATTTCGCAGCATCGTCCGTCGACCAGTCAATGGTCATCGGATCGACTTCGCTGCCGTCCGGCGCAAACAGGCGGATGTGGCTGTCCTTGAGATAGTTGGGGTCCTTCCGCATCAGCGGAATGATGTCCTTGCGCACAATCGAGACCGGCGCGTTCCAGTAAGGATTGACGATGATCTCGTTGATCTTGGAGTTCACGATCGGTGTCTGGCGGTCGATCTTGCCGACGATCGCGGTGTGGCGAAGCACGACGCGCTCGTTCTCGACGGCCTCGATCTGCGCCGCCGGAATGTCGACCAGCACATAGCGGCTGCCCAGCGTGCCGGCCTTTTCCTTCAGGCGCTGCAGGTTGGTCTGCAGCTGGCCGAGCCGGATCTGCGCCGAGACGTTCATCGCCGCATAGGTGTATTTGCCCATCGAGCCGTCGGCCGGCAGGCCGTGGCGAAGCTGGAAGCGCTTGACCGCGGAATCGACATAGGAATCGAAGGCCGTCGAAATGCCGGCGCTCTGCGGCAGGTCGCCCGAGATCATAAGGCGCTTGCGCAGCGGAACGACATCCGGGTCGTCGACGCCGAGCTGAAGCTTCTTGGTCGCCGGAACCTGTTCCCAACCGCCCTGGCCGACGATGTTCTGGTACTGCGCCACCGCCTGCTCGGTGAAGGCGACGGTCTGCTGGCTGAAGATCGGCAGCGTCGAAGCGACCTTGTTCGTGTTGTTGGCGCGGGCGTCGAACTGATCGTCCCAATTGCCGCGGGTCGAGGATTTGAGGATATCCCCGACCACATCCTGCGCGCTGGCATGGCCGGCGACCATGGCTGCGGCGAGCGCGGAGGCTCCGGTAAGGAAGAAACGGCGGCTGGTTCTCATGGACGTTCCAGACATTCTAGCTATATCAAATCTCGCTCAGTTCGCTCTACTGGCGGGTTGCCCGCACTCTAGGGTCGGCAATCTTAACAATTAGCCAACCATGACCCGCGTCAGTGGGACGTGAACATATACCGCCTCGACGCCGGCTCCGGGGGTAGCTCGGCACGTGCCCATAGCCACCCGCATTCTCGCTTTCACCGGGATTATGGCGGCAACGTGGCCTTGGCCCGCGATTTGCGTCCGCGGATACGATCAAGAAAAACGACCGATGCTTTTCTGCATCGCCGATCGACATCAGGTCGGCAAAGACCTAGTTGCTTGCTGGATTGTCCCTACTTCACCCGGTTCGGGCAGAGGGCTTTGAACTGCTCCAGCGTATAGTCGTAGCCGGAGGCGCCTGAACCATCGAGCACCACGTTCTCGTCCGTATCGGTGATCACATAGTCCGTCGCGCTGCCGTCGGGGCTGCGCCCCTGGAAGAGCATGTTGGCGCCGTAGAAGGTGGTGAACTTGCCGGCCTTGCAGTCGGCGGTGATCTCCAGATGCAGCGGCGTCTTCAGTTCCTTGGCAATGCAATCCTCGGTCACCTTGCCGACATAGTCGCGGCAAAAGCCGATGGCGTTCTGCCTGGTGTGCTTCGTCAGGATGCTGGCATGCGACGTGTTGATGCCGGACTTCTTGACGATCGTGACCTCCATGCCCGCCCTGGAGCCGTAGTAGATCGTCTTGGCGGAGGCCGGTGACGCAAGGGCCATAGCGGAAAGCACAAGCAGAAAATAGCGCATGAGCCCCCTCCCCGTCGGCTGAAAAAGCTTCCATCAGCATTGCCGTTCCGTCAACCTCCCCTATAGCCTGGCTGAGTCTCGCCTTTGCCAACAAGAAGGGACCGGCACCTTTCGGCACCGGCCCTTGCTGTTTCCCCCGGCCGCGCTTCTTCGGCGCGGCTTCGATGTCCCGGGCTTCGGATGCGCTTACATCCGATACGCGATCGTATCGTTCCAGAAACGGTCGAGGCGCTGCAAGGCGCGGTTCATCTGCTTGAACTCGTCGGTGTTGATGCCGCCGACCTGCTCGATCGAGCCGACATGGCGCTCATAGAGGCCGGCGACGACGTCAGCCACCTCGTTGCCCTTCGGCGTCAGCGAGACGCGAACCGAGCGGCGGTCGATGCGCGAGCGCTGGTGGTTGATGAAGCCGAGATCGACCAGCTTCTTCAGATTGTAGGAAACGTTCGAGCCGAGATAATAACCACGCGAGCGCAGTTCGCCGGCGGTCAGCTCCGAATTGCCGATGTTGAACAGCAGCAGCGCCTGGATGGCGTTGATGTCGGAGCGGCCGTTGCGGTCGAACTCGTCCTTGATCACGTCAAGCAGACGGCGGTGCAGGCGCTCCACCAGCTGCAGCGATTCCATGTACAGCGAACGGATCGCCTCGCGGCGATCGTCGGAAACGTTGGCGGTCTTCGCCGCCGGACGCGAATTGATCATTGTCTTTGCCTCTCGTTTGTCGCCCGGTGATTTTTTGTTCTTCACCTTGATCGCGACACTATCGAATACTCATAAAATTCGACTTAAACGCCAGGGCTAACAAGAGCTTACCGATAAGAGGTTTCGAAAGAGGCTTAACGAACGGTCACGCGAGCAAGAACAATTAACCTAAAGATTTAGCCAATGGTTTTAGGGCAAATCGTGGCCGCGAATTTGACCCCCACCGAGCGGCCCGGATGCCTATTCCCGGAGCTGGCGCTTCTGCATCCAGATAGTGACCCGGAAGACGATGTAAAGCAGCGCCACGCAGGCATGCGAGACGACGATCAGCAGCCGGTGCCCGAAGAGATTGGGAAAGACCGCATACATGACGGTCTCGGTCGCCGCGCAGATGAACCAGATCACCGGTCCCCAGGAGGCGAGCATCCACAGGCCCGCGGCGGCGAAGGGAAAGAAGACCGCGAGCGTGGCCGCGGCCACCTGCCAGTGCACCGGCATCAGGTCGAAGCGCCACAGCTCGCCCGGATAGATGCCGATCAGCCGGATCCAGTAGAGGATGCCGAAGAGCAGGCAGTAGCCGGCAATGACGCGCTGGAACCAGGCGAAGATGACCTCGGTGGTCGAGGGCTGCAGCACCACGCGCCTGGAGGTGACCTCGCTCACAGCTCGAGCTCCCTAGCCCCAAGCGGCGCGAAATAGGCGTCGATATCGGCGGCAGTCACCGCATCGAGGCTCGCGGGCCGCCATTCCGGCTTCGAGCCCTTGTCGATGATGGCGGCGCGGATGCCTTCATAAAAGTCGTGGCCGGCGAGCATGCGGTTCAGGATGCGGAACTCCATCTTCATGCACTCGTCCATCGACAGTGTCAGCCCGGCGCTGATCTCACGCCAGGCGACATTGAGGCTGGTTGGCGAGCGCGTCCTGATCGTCGCCAGCGTCTTGGCGGCGAACGCGTCGGCGGCGGCCGCTTCCTCGAGGCTGGCGACGATGCCGGCGAGCGAGGCTTTCGAGAAGTGGCGTGCGATCGCCTCCAGATCCTGCCGCTCGGTCTCGCGCCTGGCGGGCGTGAAGAAGGCGCGCAGCTCCTCATCCGGATCTCCCGATGCCGCCAGCTCGTCGAGCAGGCCGGCCTGGTCCTCGGCCTTGATCGTGTGCGTGGCGAGCCCCGACCACAGCGCATCGCCATAGCGGATGCGATTTCCCGTCAGCCCCAGATACATGCCGAAGCTGCCGCCGAGATCCGGCAAGAGGTGGCTGGCGCCGACATCGGGGAAGAAGCCGATGCCGACCTCCGGCATGGCGAACTGCGCGTTCTCGGTCAGCACGCGATGCGAGCCGTGGAAGGAGATACCGACGCCGCCGCCCATGACGATGCCATCGATCAGCGCGACGTACGGTTTCCTGAAGCGGGCGATGCGGGCGTTGAGCCGGTATTCGTCGGCGAAGAAGTCGACCGGCGGCTTGCCGGCGCGGCCGGCCTCGTAAATGTGCAGGATGTCGCCGCCGGCGGAAAACGCCCTGCCCTCGGCTCTGACGACGACAAGGCTTACGCCGGCATCGCCCTCCCAGGCGTCGAGCGCCTTGCCCAGCGCCTTGACCATGCGATGGGTGACGGCATTGAGCGCCTGCGGCCGCGTCAGCGTGACGATGCCGGCCTTTCCCAAACGCTCGAAGCGAATCTCGTCGCCTCCGCCAAAATCCATCGTCAGAGAATCCTTCTCTCCGCCCTGAGGGGGATTGAAGTGCTAAAGGCGGTACAGGGATGCGTCAATGGCGGGATCGCCGTGCTGGCGACCGGCCGCGTCCGGTGTTAGGTAACCGGCAAAGGGTTGCGCTCGCGCGGCTCGACAGATTTGCGAGCAAATCGACATGCCTGGATTTTCTCGTTTCGCGGCTGGATTGGCAGGCCTCCTATGGCTTGGAGCTCCCACCGCCTTTGCCGCAACGTCCGCGGAGCTCTACCAGGCGCAGACCATCGTCACCGGTACAGGCGAGCCGAACCGTGAGATCGGCTTCAGGGATTGCCTCGACAAGGTGCTGGTCAGGGTCTCCGGCGACCAGCGGCTGACACAGAAACCGGAGATGCTGGCGCTGCGCAACAAGGCGGCCGACTTCGTCCAATCCTTCCGCTACCACGACCGGCTGGAAGGCATTCCGATCCATGACGAGCAAGGCACGCATGACCGGCCGCACGACCTGACCTGCCTCTACAAGCCCGCGGTGGTCGACAAGCTCTTGGCACAGCTCGGCAGCAAGCCCTGGCACGGCGAGCGGCCGCTGATCGCCGTCTTCCTGACAGCCGAGCAAGGAGCGAGGCATTTCGTGCTGACGGCCAACGAAGATCGCGGCGAGACGATGCGCGAATCCTTTGTCAACGCCACGGTGCCGCTGCTGATGCGTGTCAGCTTTCCGAAGGCCAGCCAGTTGGCCGGCTTAGACGACAAGGCGCTGCGCACTGCCGACATGGCAAAGCTCGACCGGCTCGCCCGGCAGGCAGGCGCCGCCCGGGCGCTCGGCGGCAGCATCGTGTGGAGCGACAAGGAATTGGGGTGGATCGCGGACTGGCGGTTGGCCGATCACGGCAAGACCTATCAATGGCAGGTGCGCGGCGTGAGTTTCGACGAAGCTTTTCGCGTGGCGATAAAGGGCGCGGCGCAAATTTTGTCGGGAAATGGGCAGCCATAACTATCGGCAACGTATGGCGGGACAGCCCCCCTCTGCCCTGCCGGGCATCTCCCCCACAAGGGGGGAGATTGGCAGTTTCGACCTTGGCACAATCGTGTCGCATTGGTCTGCGGTCGAGGCGCATGGTAAAAAGCCGGGACGAAATAGAGAGTTTTGGCGATGAACAGATTCACACCCGCAAAGCCTGCCGGCGCGCGCAGCGTCGATGAGATCACCGGCAGCCGGCGGCTGCGGCGTATGCGCAAGGCCGACTGGTCGCGCCGGCTTGTGCAAGAAAACCAGCTCTCGGTGAACGACCTGATCTGGCCGATCTTCATCGTCGACGGCAGACAAGTGCGCGAGCCGATCGCCGCCATGCCGGACGTCTATCGCCTGTCCGTCGACCTCGCGATCAAGGAAGCCGAGCGCGCTGCCAAGCTCGGCATCCCCGCGATCGCCACTTTCCCCAATATCGAGCTCTCGCTGCGCGACCAGACCGGCTCGCACATCCTCGATCCGGACAACGTCATCAACCGCGCCACCCGCGCCATCAAGGATGCGGTGCCCGAGATCGGCATCATCACCGACGCGGCGCTCGACCCGTTCACCAGCCATGGCCATGACGGCATCCTGCGCGACGGCATCATCGTCAACGACGAGACGGTGGCACAGGTTACCGCCGCGGCCGTCATCCAGGCCGCCGCGGGCGCCGATATCATCGCGCCGTCCGATATGATGGACGGCCGCATCGGCGCCATCCGCGACGCGCTCGATGCCAACGGTTTTCAGGACGTGGCGATCATGTCCTACGCGACGAAGTTCGCCTCCGCCTTCTACGGCCCCTATCGCGAGGCCGTCGGCACCGCCGGCCTGCTCAAGGGCGACAAGAAGACCTACTATATCGACCACGCCAATTCCGACGAGGCGGTGCGCGAGGCCGAGCAGGATCTGGCCGAAGGCGCCGACATGCTGATGGTCAAGCCCGGCCTGCCCTATCTCGACATCATCCGTCGGCTGAAGGACGAGTTCCAGATGCCGACCTTCGCCTATCAGGTGTCGGGCGAGTATTCGATGATCAAGGCGGCCGCCGCCAATGGCTGGATCGACGGCGAAAAGGCGATGCTGGAATCGCTCACCGCCTTCAAGCGCGCCGGCTGCGACGGCATCCTCACCTATTTCGCGCCGACCGTGGCCGAGATGCTGAAGGGCTAGGCCTGCTTCGCGATTTTGGAATTCTGACGGTATCCGTTAGAATGATCCATGAGCAGGAATGAAGTGATCGAGCGGTTGCGGAAGAACGCAGATGCCATCAGAGGCATGGGCGCGACTTCACTTTATCTGTTTGGGTCGGCCGCGCGCGGCAATACGCGCTCAGACAGCGATCTTGATCTTTTCATAGATTATGATCCGACGCGACGTTTCTCCCTGATCGATCTCGTCGGCATCAAACAATTTCTCGAAGAGACGATGTCGACTGAAATCGACATCACCACACGCGACAGCCTTCATCCGATGCTGAAGGCGGATATCGAACGATCGGCCGTGTGCGTATTTTGATGACGCCCCGTCGGATCAAACCGATCCTCGCCACTTCCGATGCTATCGTCTTGGCTGTCGTGACAGACAATTTGCCGGCACTACGCGTTGCCGTTGAACGCATCCTGGATGCTGCTGACCGCTAGCAGCCCACTGGCCTGTCTCAGCCAATATTCCCTGCCAGCCACCTTCCGCGACGACCCCACACTGGCCGACTTGAATGCACCATGAAATACTGCTTGCATTCCGCAATCAGTCAGTCCATAACTGCTTGCAAATTACCACTGGTTTAGGAGAGACAATGATGTCCAAGCTGCGTGTCAACGCTTTCACCTTGTCGCTCGACGGTTACGGCGCCGGTCCCGACCAGGACCTCACCAATCCGCTCGGCGTCGGCGGCGAAGGCCTGCATAAATGGATGATCGGCACCCGCACCTTTCGCGAGATGGTGATCGGCAAAGATGGCGGCACCACCGACATCGATGACAGCTTCGCCGTGCGCAGCTTCGAGAATGTCGGTGCCTGGATCCTCGGCCGCAACATGTTCGGGCCCGTCCGCGGCGAATGGCCGGACGAGAGCTGGAAAGGCTGGTGGGGCGACAACTCGCCCTACCATGTGCCGGTCTTCGTGCTCACCCACCACAAGCGGGCGCCGATCGTCATGGAAGGCGGTACCACCTTCTATTTCGTCACCGACGGCATCCGTTCAGCGCTCGAACAGGCGAAGGCGGCGGCCAAGGACAAGGACGTGCGGATCGGAGGCGGCGTCGCCACCATCCGGCAATACCTGCGGGAGAGCCTCATCGACGAGATGCACCTCGCGATCTCGCCGATCCTGCTCGGCTCCGGCGAGCATCTCTTCGCCGGCCTCGACATGCTGAAGCTCGGCTACCGCTGCACCAGCCAGGTCGCGACGGCCGATGCCACACATGTGATGATCGGGCGCGCTTAAGCTAGGCTCCCCCTTCTCCCCCATGTTTGGACCGGGGACATCGCGAACAGGTGTGCGAGGACATCGCGAACAGTTTTGCATGCTATCGAGCGAGGGCATTGAGGTCGATGGTTTCTATTTTCTGATGTCTGAACCAGGCGTCGAAGACGCCGTCGATGGCGGTGGGGCGGAAGGCGACGGACTTTCCGGCGAAGGCCCGGCACAAGCGTATGGTTCGGCCGAGAATGGAGACGAAGCCATGCTGCTGAACGCGGCGGATGAGATCGTCCTTGGCATATTCGAACGGCTCGACAGTTT